>JANMSI010000117.1:0-13004 GCA_031389115.1 Akkermansiaceae bacterium | reverse complement strand
GCCGCCTGGCTGAAAAATACGACTGCCGGATTCTGATCGGCGGCGAATCCACTCCCGAAGGCCTCGCCGCTGTCGAAGCCCTCGTTTCGGTCTATGCCAATTGGATTCCCCGCGAGCGCATCCTCACCACCAACCTTTGGTCGTCCGAGCTTTCCAAGCTGGTCGCCAACGCCTTCCTCGCCCAGCGGATCTCCTCGATCAATTCCATTTCCGCACTCTGCGAAGCCACCGGCGCGGATGTGGACGAAGTCGCCCTGGCAATCGGCATGGACTCACGGATCGGCCCGAAATTCCTCAAAGCCTCCGTCGGCTTCGGCGGCTCCTGTTTCCAGAAGGACATCCTTAATTTGGTTTACCTATGCGATTCCTTCAACCTTCCCCACGTCGCGGAATACTGGCGTCAGGTCGTCCATGTCAACGATTGGCAGAAAAGCCGATTTGTGGAGAAAATCGTCCGGACGCTTTACAACACGGTCAACGGCAAGCGGATCGGCATCCTCGGTTTCGCCTTCAAGAAAGACACCAACGACACCCGCGAATCCGCCGTCATTCACGTGTGCCGGGATCTGTTGCACGAGCGGGCCCACCTCGCCATTTACGATCCACGGGTCAGCCCGGAGACAATCCATCAGGATCTGATCGCCGCCGGGGTTTCAGAGGAATTGATCGCGTCGAATGTCGAGATTTGCGCCGACCCCTACGAAGCCGCCGCCGGTGCCCATGCCCTTGCCACGCTGACCGAGTGGGATGAGTTCCGCAGCCTTGATCTGCCGCGCATTTATGACCTCATGCTGAAGCCCGCGTTCGTCTTTGATGGTCGCGCGGTGCTACCTTCGGACGCTTTGGCAGCCCATGGTTTCGACGCTTTCGTGATTGGTAAAGGGGCGTGAGGAAGAAAATGCTGAAATGCTGAAACGCTGAGATTTTAGTCGGCGCTCGGCGATTTTTGCGGCATATCCGTCTTCCGCACTCATCATCTTTTTTCAGCATTTGAGTTTTCAGCGTTTCAGCATTTTCCCCAATGAACATTCATCCAGAGTTCCATCGATTTCTTCACCGCCAGGATAAGGAGAACCTGCTCGGCCAGCGGGGACTCGTTGTTTGGCTCTGCGGTTTGTCCGGCTCCGGCAAATCCACCATCGCCAACGCCGCCGAGCGTGTCCTGCACCAGCAGGGCCGCCTCACCGCCATCCTCGATGGAGATAATCTCCGAACGGGTCTGAACTCGAACCTGGGATTCACCGATCAGGACCGGTTGGAAAACATCCGCCGGATTTCGGAAGTCGCCAAAATCTTTGTTTCCCAAGGCATCGTCACCTTCGTTTCCGCGATCACCCCCCGCGGCGAACTCCGGGACCTTGCCCGCGGGATTCTCGGCAAGGATGTCTTCGAAGTTTACGTGAAGGCAAGCTACGAAGCCTGTGAAAAACGGGATGTCAAAGGTCTCTATGCAAAAGCGGCCCGCGGCGAAATCGCCCATTTCACGGGTAAAGACGGCTCGTTCGAACCACCCAGCCGACCGGATCTCACGCTGGATACCGAGACCACTTCCATCGAAGATGCCGCTTTCGAAGTCCTCGAAGCGATCCGCGCGAGGATTGCCGTGCATCTTCCGCTGTAGCAGGGTCGCGCGCTCACCATTGTGGAGAAAACCAAGCCGAAGTCCGCGGGCTTCGGCTTTTTTTGTCGGATGCAGGAGAGATCCCAGCTAAACATTACTATTCCACCCAAGATAATTATTAATTCTTGACCCTGTCTGCGGTCAATCCTATCCCCACCGCGCTCCTACCTTCTCATGCCCAATTATCATCTCAGCCACCTAGACCAACTCGAAGCCGAAGCCATTTTCATCCTCCGCGAAACTGCGGCCCAGTTTGAAAACCCCGCCCTGCTTTTTTCCGGTGGCAAGGATTCGATCGTCATGGCATGGCTCGCCCGCAAGGCGTTTTGGCCGGCGCGCATGCCCTTCCCGCTCGTCCACATCGACACCGGGCATAATTTCGAGGAGACCATGACCTACCGCGATGACTTCGTGGAACTCATCCGCGCAACCTTGGTGGTCGGCTCGGTCCAGGACTCCATCGACGCCGGCCGGGTAATCGAGGAAAAAGGCCCCAACGCTTCGCGCAACAAGCTTCAGACCGTCACCCTTCTCGACACCATCGAGAACAACCAATACGACGCCTGCCTCGGCGGCGGTCGCCGCGACGAGGAAAAAGCCCGCGCCAAAGAACGGTTTTTCTCGCACCGCGACGATTTCGGCCAATGGGATCCGAAGAACCAGCGTCCGGAACTCTGGAACCTTTTCAACGGCCGCAAAAATCCCGGTGAGCATTTCCGCATATTCCCGCTTTCGAATTTCACCGAGATGGACATTTGGATGTATATCCAACGCGAAAAAATCCCGCTGCCCTCGATCTACTTCTCCCATGAACGCGAGGTGTTCGAGCGCAATGGCTCGTTGCTCGCCGTGACCAAGTTTCTCACTGCCCAGGAACACGAACCCGTGACCCGCCAAATCGTCCGCTTCCGCACCATCGGCGACGCCACCTGCACCGGTGCCGTCGAATCCAAGGCCTCCAATCTTGACGAAGTTATCGCCGAGGTTGCCGCCGCCCGCCAAACCGAGCGCGGCACCCGCTCCGACGACAAGCGCTCGGAAACCGCCATGGAAGACCGCAAGAAGGAAGGATATTTCTAATCGTGGCGGCGGTTTCCAACCGCCAGCCCAGTTTCCTGTCAGCGACCATGTCCCTCCCAAAACCATCTCCGACCCAAAAGCTGCGAATTGCGTCCATGCTCTACGCGACAGCCCGCAAGGTGAAATTGGCTGCATTGAAACGCGTCCATCCTGACTGGACCGAGAACAAACTAACTCATGAATTGAACCGCCGGTTCTTCCTCCTCCATGATTGAATTGATCGACACATTTATCCGACCTCTCAACGAACATGGCATCCGCTATATCATTACGGGTTCGGTAGCCTCCATGGTCTATGGTGAACCAAGACTTACCAATGATGTCGATGTGGTTCTCGATATCACGCAGACTGACATTCCCAGATTGTTTGCAGCCTTTCCAGAAGCCGATTACTATCTTCCCCCAACGGAAGTGATCGAAACCGAATTACTTCGGGGGAGCCGCGGTCATTTCAATATCATCAGCCAGCACAGCATGCTGAAAGCCGACATCTACCTGGCAGGGGCGGACCCGATCCAACGCTGGGGAATGAGTGACGCCAGGATACTCGAAATCGACGGTCATCCGATCTCCTTCGCTCCTCCTGAATACGTGATTCTCCGTAAACTCGAATTCTATCGTGAGGGACACTCGGAAAAGCACCTTCGCGATATCGCTTCCATGCTTTCCGAATCATCTTCCGAAATCAACCGGGACACCCTCGACAAATATCTTCACCAACTCGGACTCGAGCCCCAATGGCAAGCCGCCCTCGACCTCGCAGCCCACTGAAATTTCCGAATTTAAGATTTCGAATTTAGAATTTCCCCCATCATGGACTTATTACGTTTTTCCACCGCCGGTTCCGTTGATGACGGCAAATCCACGCTCATCGGTCGTCTTCTCTACGACTCCAAGTCGATTTTCGAAGACCAGCTCGAGGCAATGGAAGAATCGTCCCGCCGCCGCGGCGATGAAAATGTGAATCTCGCCCTACTAACCGACGGACTCAAGGCCGAGCGCGAACAGGGCATCACCATTGATGTCGCCTACCGCTATTTCGCGACTCCCAAGCGAAAGTTCATTATCGCCGACACTCCGGGTCACATCCAATACACCCGCAACATGGTGACCGGCGCCTCCACCGCGAACCTTGCCATCATCCTGATCGATGCGCGCAAGGGCGTGATCGAGCAGACCAAGCGCCACAGTTTCATCGCCAACCTGTTGCGCATCCAGCACCTCGTCGTCGCCGTCAACAAGATGGACCTCGTCGATTACTCGGAGGAAGTTTATAACAATATCATCCAGGATTTCCGCGACTTCGCCTCGCGCCTGGACAACATCGTCGAAATCACGGCCATCCCAATCTCTGCGCTCAACGGCGACAATGTCGTCGATAAGTCCGAAAACATGCCTTGGTATCAAGGCCCGACATTTCTCTATCACCTCGAGAATGTATATGTCGGCGGCGAGGAAAATCACATCGATGCTCGCTTCCCCGTCCAGTGGGTGATCCGCCCGATGAGCGACGAGTGGCACGATTTCCGCGGCTACGCGGGACGCGTCGCCGGCGGCGTATTCAAGCCGGGCGATGAAGTTACCGTCCTGCCCTCCGGTTTCACGACCCGGATCAAGGCCATCCACAGCCCGGACGGCGATCTTCAGGAGGCGTTCGCCCCTCAATCCGTGTGTCTAACGCTAACCGAGGAGATCGACATCTCGCGCGGTGACACGTTGGTCAAATCCAACAATCCCCCCACCGTCGCCCAAGACATCGAAGCGATGATCTGCTGGTTCTCCAACAAACCGATGCCGCCGAAAGCCAAACTGGTAATCCGCCATACCACCCAGGAAACCAAGGCCATCATCCAAGAGGTCAAATATCATGTCGATATCAACACCCTTCACAAGATCGAGGGCGTGACCGGCTTTACCATGAATGACATCGGACGCATCTCGCTGCGCACCGCCGTGCCGCTGATCCACGATTCTTATCGCCGCAACCGCATCACCGGTTCGTTCATCCTTATCGATCCCGGCACCAACGAAACCGTCGCCGCGGGGATGATTATCTAACGTGGCGGCGATCACCGGTCGCAGTGAGTTTACTTTAACATCCCAAGTCCATGGAACTCCGCAGCGTTGAAGCGATCGCCATCGCATTGAAAGCGGCGGACATCCGCTATATTGTGGTCGGTGGACTTGCCGTCAACGCCCATGGCTACGAGCGCTTTACGAACGATATCGACCTGGTCATCAGTCTCGAGCCGGACAACATCCGTCGGGCTCTTTACGCACTCATCGCGATTGGTTATCAGCCTGCAATTCCCATCACTCCCGAAGACTTTGCCGATGCCGGAAATCGCGCTGCGTGGCATGAGGAAAAGTCGATGCTGGTATTGAAACTGTGGAGCGACCGAC
This sequence comes from Akkermansiaceae bacterium, assembly GCA_031389115.1. Lineage (GTDB taxonomy): Bacteria > Verrucomicrobiota > Verrucomicrobiia > Verrucomicrobiales > Akkermansiaceae > Luteolibacter. Next base: position 7,900 of record JANMSI010000117.1, on the reverse strand, counting down.
ACCGTCGCACCCCGATTGATGTTTTCATTCAAGAGCCGTTTGACTTCGAAACTGAATGGAACAAGGTCATTTATAAACCGGTTTCGGAACTCGCCGAACTCCCTATCCTGAGCTACGATGCACTCATTCAAATGAAACAAGATGCAGGCAGGGAAAAAGACCTTCTTGATATCAGTGCGCTAAAGAAACTTGAAACCTATCGCTCCTGATGGACGCCAATTTATATGATCATCATGGATGGCAGTGGTGCACTGCTGAGGGATCTGAGCTGCACACCCTTCTCATAGGATTCAGCTCATCCTTCCGCGAGAAGCTCCAGTGGCTGGAGGAAGCGGAAGATCTTACCCTCGCGATGGCCGCCACGCGTGAAAAGACGCGGGCTGCCACGCCGACATCTGAATCGTGATATGGGAATTCCTGCCTGTTTTTCATTTCGCGATGAACGAAGAACAGGCAGCGATGCCCATATCACCCAGTCGTTGCGCGTTTCCGCTTCGTCAGCCAACTGCGGACCGAATGGGTAAGCACCGCTCCCACGACGATCAGGGAAATACCCATCAGGACGGGCATCAGTTTTCCGTCAGCCAGCCCTACGCCGCCCAGGACCACCCCGGTGCCGATAATCGCGTTGCACAGGAAGGAAATTGGCAGATAGAGATGAAATGGAGCCCGCAGGAATCCCAACAGGTAGTTCTGCAAAAAAAACGGAAATCCCGGAGTCAGTTTCAGCACCAGAATCAATTTCAAATGGTCTCCGCGCGGCAGATCGGGGATTTGAATCCCGGAGGCGGACAGCATCTTTTCGACAAGCCGTCGCGCCGGACCCGCCGCCAGCCAGTAGGTCCAGGTGAGGTTCAGGCTGATGGCCAACATGCTCAGCAAACAAGCCATTACCGGCCGGTCCCGCCACACCACGCCAGCGGTGAACAGCAGCGCGCTCGTCGGAACCGGCAGTCCCGGAAGAAACACCAGCGCCCAAAACAGCGCCGCGGGGTGCTTGACCAGATAGTCGTTCAACTGCTGCCACATGACTTTGAGAGCCGCAAGATCCACTCCCATGTTCCAAGCCACCACCGCCCCGACGAATGCCATCCCACCGAGTAATAGCAGCGCGATCCGCACCCGGCGGTGCACTAAAAGTTTACGAAGCAACTCCATCCGCAGCGGAAACTCCCTGTTGCACGGCCACTTGGCAAGGCTGCATGTAGCCCAGCACCGGTTGCCAATTTCGTGCGCATTTCACTTCCGCTCGCTTGAGTTTCAGGGGTCGCCGGCGGGAAGCAGCATCGGCTGGTAACGGTCGGGTCCCTCGATACGCTACGCCATGACCGGAGTCCTGGATTCCCTAACAAAAGTCGCAGGGATCGAGTTTCCCGACAGCCTCTAAAGCCAGCGCTACCTATCTCCGTGCCTTATTCGCCGCAAAATTTCTGCGACGAGTGGCTAACACGCTCCTAACCTAATGGGTTGGACTACATACGGCCTAACCGGCACGCCGCGTTCCGCGAAATGGCGCTTGGCCTCGCCCACGGTGTGCATGCCGAAGTGAAAAATGCTCGCTGCGAGGACCGCGTCGGCCTTTCCCGCGTCGAGCACATCGACCATGTGATCGAGATTTCCCGCCCCGCCGCTGGCGATGACCGGAATGCCGATGGCCGAGGAAACCGCCGCTGTCAGCTCGATGTCATAACCGGCCTGCGTGCCGTCCGAGTCCATGCTGGTTAGAAGAATTTCCCCAGCTCCCCGACGCCAGACTTCCTTGGCCCACTCGACGGCATCGAGTCCAGCAGGCGTGCGTCCGCCGTGGGTATATACCTGCCATTTCCCAGAAGGTTCGCGTTTCGCATCGATGGCGACGACGATGCATTGGCTGCCAAAAGCCTTGGAGCCCGCATCGACAAGTCCGGGATTCGTCACGGCGGAGGTGTTGATGCCGACCTTGTCCGCGCCGGCCAGCAGCATCTCGCGCATGTTCTCCACGCTGCGGATGCCACCGCCGACAGTGAGCGGGATGAAACATTTTTCAGCGGTCCGCCGGACCACATCGACCATCGTGTTTCGATTGTCAGACGAGGCGGTGATGTCGAGAAATACGAGTTCGTCGGCCTGCTGCAAGTTGTAGGCAATCGCGCATTCGACCGGATCGCCCGCATCGATGAGATCGACAAAGTTGACGCCTTTGACGACCCGGCCAGCAGTCACATCGAGACAGGGAATGATGCGTTTCGCGAGCACGCGCGAAGGATTGAGAATGGGGTCGGAACAATCAAAACAAAACGCCCGGCTGCGCGATGGCAGCCAGACGTTTGTGGAAATCCGGGAATGACTGGATCAGTCGAGTTTTGGCTTCCCGACGCGGCGAACGGTGCCGAAGCGCTTTTGGAATTTGTCGATGCGGCCTTCGGTATCCACGAACTGCGCGAGTCCGGTGAAGAACGGATGCGAGTCGGAAGTGATGCCGATCGAGATGAGGCTGTGTTCCACGCCGTCGATGACTTCCTTTTTTTCGGAGGTCTTGGTCGAGCGGCTGATGAAGCGCTTGCCGGTGGTCATGTCAACGAAGACGACCGGATTGTATTTCGGATGAAGATCCTTTTTCATGGGAGTAGAGTTCCTAACCACGTTACCGACGCGGCGGGACGCGGAGAATCGCCAAAATTATCACCCTGTCAAGCTGGCATCGGCATCGATTTGGACCTGTGACGTAAAAATTGAAATTTAATACTTGCAAAATAAATAATCCAGTTTGGTATATTCTGTTATTTTTTTGGGGTCGCTTTTGTCACGGAAGCGTGTAGGGTCACCCCGTTATGGCAATTACAACGAAACGTACCAGATTCTCACGTCGCCTTCCCGACCACGTTACTGACGAGCTTTGCAATGTGCTCGCTGAAAAAAAGGTCTTTGGCTTCAACGACCTTTTTGAGCGCGTTTTTGCAAATCTCAAGGTTCGCAACGCGGTGAGCGGTGGCGAAGAAATGCTCCGCCTGCGCGCTTATGAGAAACTTCAGAACCTTGTGACCCGGGGCCTTGTCGAAAAACTTGGCAAGGAATACAAGGGTACCCCCCGCGTCCACGAAGCCTCGAGTGCCTACGCCGCAGCCCAAGAAGCTGCCGCTCAAGAAGAAGCTTGATCCTGCTAGATTCTTACAAAAACCCGCGCCTGATGAGGGCGCGGGTTTTTTTTCTACCTATTTCCGGCGCGGCTCATTAAGACCGCTGCGTCAGCCCTTCGAATCATGCCACACGATTATCTTCCCGTTCTGTTTCAAGTCCTGATTGCCATCGGCTTCGCCGTTTCCACGCTCTCACTGAGCGTGGTTTTCGGGCGCTCGGGAAAACGCAATGCGACCAAGGACAGCGCCTACGAGTGCGGCATGTTGCCCATCGGTGAAGGCGCTCCGCGGTTCTCGGTAAAATTCTATCTAGTGGCGATGTTGTTCGTGATTTTCGACATCGAGGTCGTCTTCATGTATCCATGGGCCGTCCAATTCCGCGATCTGGCGGCGCAAGGTCCGACCGCACTGGTCAGCATGGCAGGCTTCGCCGGGGTGCTGGTTTTCGCCTACGTTTACGCACTGAAAAAAGGCGCTCTAAACTGGAAGGCGTGAGGCCTAGTCGCAGGCCTTTTGTAGTAAATTACCTAACTGCCTGTCGGACTTAGGAATTCGGTATCCACTGCTTTCTGATTGCGGAAATCTCCATATGTAGGTTTCAGATCGCCAAATCAAGCCCGGCAAACTGCTAGTGAGAGACGGCGAATGTCCCCCGAACTTTGACGTGATCTCCTTCATTGAAGCTCTCGGTGTATCTGACTTTTTGAACCACACTCACCAGCGCACCGTTATTTAGCTTAACAGTGATACGAAACCGGTCCCGGACTCCCATCATTTCCCCTCCGAAATGCATGGTTGTTGCGAAAACTGCACCCGCTGCGACCGAAGCTGCCCCATTTCGCTCAGGAACACCGTCTCTGTTAACGCCGGTAGGATATGTCAGCATGTCAGTTTTAAGCGGGCATTCAGGCTCCAGTCGGCTGATTCTCGTTATCACACCACAGCGAATTCCCTGTTTTGACGCATCCCCCGTTTCCTGAGCCATTTCGCTATGAGCACATGAAGTGATGGAGATAATTGCAGTGAAGTAGAAAATAGAGGGTAGATGCTTCATAATTTTGAGAATTTGAGGTGTATTGGGAAGGTTTGAGGTAAAGGCATCCTCTATTCACTTGCCTTGAGTCTATCGACCCAAGTCTTGGCGATCTCATACATCCCGGCTTTCCATTCATCGAGATCGATGCGTCGGTTCGAGAGATACTCCATTGAGATTTTTCTCGCGACCTTCGTCGCGTCGATCTGTCTTTTGCGCGCACCTTTCGTTTCAACGTCTTCAGCGATCGCAATGCTGTCCTCGATTTTCTTCAAATGCTCGTCAAACGCAACATCGACAGCATCCCTCGGGATCTCTCCGAACATCTTCAAACAGCCTTCAATGGATAAAGACGCCTCGCGCAGGTTCTTCTCAAATCTCCCAATTCTCAACTTGGATCCCGCCTTCAGATCATCTGACAGATCAGGATCGTTGAGCATCTCCCTGGCTTGAAGAATCTTGGCGCAGGTGCTGACCGAATCTTGGCTGATGATGGATGACAGTCTCACTGCGCCCATCGCGAAATAGGCATCCGCCTTTTTCATGCTGCCCCGGATGTTAGCCGTCCGCACTTCCATCAGCGCCAAGGTTTGCTTTGTTGTGAGTTCGTCGGTGGTTCCCAACTCCAGCTTCTTTGCCAACGATTTTGTAAGTTCGCTGATTTCCTCCAGCTCTTTTCCCGAAATTTCGGAAACGGAAGCGGTGGATGGTGAGGCGGCGGCGGGCTGAATCCGAATATCCAGATGGCGCTCCCATTCGATTTCCAGTTTCTCGCTGCCGGCCATTGACGAAACGACCAATGAACCGATCGCGAGCCTGAATCCGACGGTGCCGTTCCGGTAGGCGGTTCCATCGCGAAATACCCATGGTGTTTCCACTCTCATCGATGACCGGAGATCGGCTTCCTCAGTTCTGAAATCCCCACCGCGGATGACGCTACCGCCGATGCGTCCCTGCGAGTATTCGATCTGATAGAGCGACTCCGCCATTTCGGAAACGTTCGCCAGCATGTCGCAAAGACCGAGGGGGTTGGGTTTGAGCAAGCCCACCTGTTTGAGTTTTCCCTTGGATGAGTCCTGTCCGAAAAACCATTCGTAGCGGTTCAGCTCGCCATCATAGGGAGTGGGCTTGTCGAACTTGTTGGAATCCACCGCCACGCCGCCGCGTGCGGCAAACTCCCACTCGGCTTCGCTTGGCAATCGAAGGAAGGCATCCGTGAACGTGCCCTCGAACGGTGAGGCGATGCACTGCCCGATCGGATACTTGCGCACTTGCTCATTCAGCTTTTCGATGAACAAAGCCACATCCGCCCGGCTGACTTTCGTAATCGGCAGTTGGCCATCCGTGTCAGTTGGAACGGGAGTTTCCAGCACGCCATGCCATTGTGCGACGGTGACTTCGGTCTTGCCGATCAGGATGCACCAATCCTGCTTTTTGCCGATCTTCAGAACGACGGAACCCGCAAGCATGCTGCGTGTCGGCGGCTCCTTGAAACCACCCGCCCCTCTTCCTCCCAACCAGAATTCCTTCATTGCGAAGGGCGCGTCGCCAATCTGGAGAGGAACCACGCAGAATTCAAAAATCGCCCCTTGCGGCAGGCTGAGCTTCACCGTGGGTAGCGGAAACCGGACCGCCTCCGACAGGAACTCCTTGGGTACTTCAGCCGGGGATGTTCCGAACAACAGTGAGACGGACAAAATAAAAATTGATTCTCTAAACATGGCGAATTGCTTCTGATAGTGACATGTGGAGCAGGCGGACGGCTGCCGCCAAAGCTCCGCAGAGGGCGAGAACGAGCGAGCATAGATAGACAAGTGCCTGGAGCGGGAGGGGAAGAAAGCAGAAGCCCGGACGGCCATCTTCAAAGTGGCTGAACAAACGGTTGATGACGGCCGCGTTGAGGTGATAGACCGAAAGTGCCATCAGGAAAGCGAAGGAGGTGATCGCGAGGGATTCGATCAGCGGGAGAAGAACGAGCCATGCTCGTGGAAGCCCCAGGGTCCGGAGCATCGCGTAGTCGCGCCGCCGCCTTTCAATGGCTCCATAGAGGCTCAGCGCGAGCGCCGCACCTCCACCAGCGAGACTGAAGGCGCTCACCAGCCAGAACAGAATGGATAGATCCTCGTCGAATTTCATTACCCGCGCGACCTTGTCGCCTTCCGAGGCGCAGTCGATTCCCATTGCCGACAGGCGAGCGGCGAGCGGTTGGACCGATGAAAGATCGCGCGCGTAAAGCCTGAAGCCGGAGAAATTCCGCCGCCCTAACAAAAACCGATTTCCAGCGGGATCCCACTCCACGGTGCGGGAGTCGAGGTGTCTCAGGATTCCAGCGAATGACGGGGAAACGAAAGCGATCCCCGGAGGAGCGTCTTCCTTTATGCTCACGACGGTGCAAGGAATGCGGCTCATTCCCAGCGGTGATCGCGCGGAAAGCACGGTGGTTACGGAGACGGATGAGCTATCAGAAATGGCGATCCACGGCTGAAGTCGACCAGCACCGGTTGGCAGCGCGATGTCGGACCGCATCAACGCATGAATCTGATAGCCGATCTCCTTGCCTGCGGAATCGGTAACGCACACCTCTCTCGGCTTGCACCAGGGAAGCAGGGTCGATCCTGTTCCACCAGGAATGTTTTCGGCTGCCCGTATCGAAGTTTCAGGTCTTGGTTCACTGTCGTTGAAAAACAAAACCGACTCTTTGCTAGCTTGCCTCGCGCGGCGGAGCCCCGGTAAGGTTTCTTCGGAATTGATCCGTCGGTGGTTGAGAAATCCGGTGACGACGGAAATCCTGCCAATGGATTCAGGGGAAAGCGACTCGTTCGCCAGCAACAGGAATCCATCATAAACCGACTCAGCCTGTTGGGACTCCGGCCCATCCCAGCCATATCTAGGAACCGCCAGATTTTCACGGTATTCTTCGACGGCTGAAAGCAAGGGCAACTGCACATAGCCAGCTTTGATGGTGGTTGCTTCGGGAGGTAGCACGCCCCTCACTTTCAATGTAAGACTCACCGTTTCGCTCTTGCTCTGATCCGTACTGCGTCCGAGCAGCATCCGGATTTCATCACCTCCCGCCGCCGACAAGGCCTTTGCTGCGGATGATGTCAGCACCACTTCGTCAGCCCCCGGTTGTGGACAGTGATGGGTTTCCAGCAAGGGATCTCCTAGGGCTGTCGGAAAAAGATCCACATCCACCCGCCGTTCTTCGATTTGGAATTCCACGGACGCGGAGCCTAGCGATCTCGTCTTGGGGATGATGAACCCGGCACCGTCGATTGACCGGATTTTTTCGATCAACTCCTGATCCACCTGAAGGGAAGAGCGGGGACGGATTTCCAAGTTGGATGGATCACGAAGCAGGGTCTGCCGGAGATTCTCGACGGTTCCGTGTTTGAGCCCAAGGATCAGCACGACGGGGCAGAGAACCGCAGCGAGGGCCGTCATCAGGCACAGTGATGGAAGCCATTCATGGCGAAGGGTTGCAGCCGAAATCGAGAAGAGGGAAAAAAGCCGCCGGACGTTTTTCATGACCTCATGGAGGTGGCGGGGAGTTCATGCAAGACCGAGAAAACCCGACCGTCCTTCATTCGGGTTTCAAAGCCGAAACACCGGTCCGCCGAAGCGTTGAAAAGCTGCGGGTCATGCGTCACCACCAGCAGAGAGGCGTTTTCCTCACGTGCCACGGTGAGCAGGAGTTCGCGGACATCCGCAGCGGTGAAAGCATCGAGCTGGCCGGTGGGTTCATCCGCGA
>JANMSI010000116.1:0-26245 GCA_031389115.1 Akkermansiaceae bacterium | reverse complement strand
AAGAGCGGATGCATGGTTAGATGAAGATTTTGAACAGGAGGTAAGGGAGAAAACGGAGATGTTGAGAGTCAGTCGAAATAGAGTTATGGATCTGAATTAGTATCCCTCCGTTTCCTCTGTTCTCTCCTGTTCAATTGACATCTAAAATTACTTCGCCGGGTTGAACCAGATGGGTGAGGTGTAGGCGCGCTCGGTGGTGATCATGTTCGTGCCGGGGAGCGGCTTGCAGCCGAACTTTTTCGCATCGTAGGCGGTCCAGCGCGGGGTGGGGATTTCGATGACGCGGACGTAGTAGAAGGCGCGCTGCTTGGCGTCGAACTCCGGGTCTTGCCAGACGGTGATCAGTTCGGATGCGCCGATGGTGTTGGTCCAGGTGGCGCTCGCGACATCGACAGTGTTGCCAACGCTGGGGATCTTGCCTTCGGCGTCGGGCCTGCGATCCCCGCTCCACGCGACGTCATAAACTTTCTCCTGCGTCTCGCCCTTGGCATCGAGCCAGCCTTTGATGACTTGAATGCGATCGAGATTTCCGCTGAGCGGGTCTTTCATCGCGGCGACGAGGAAGCTGGGGGATTTGCCTTCGGGCGCTTCGTAAAGATCGCCGCCCATGGGAACGCCTTTGGTGTAGCCGAGGACAGCGGGTTCGCGCGAGTTGGCATAGGCCGCGGCAAAATCCCAGCCGCCGAAGAAGCGCACGATCATCCGCGAGCCGGTGGTGGCGTAGGTTTCCCTGCGCATCATGGCGTCGAAGATCGAGGCGCGCGTGTTTTCCTCCGCCCAGACGGCGGCGTAACCGGCCGAGGCGACCTGCCAGTCCATGATTTTCAAGCCGCCCTTCGGGTTGTCCATGAAAGACGCGGTGAGGCGATGCGGGCTGGGCTCGCCCGGAGTGGTCTTGCCGAAGAAATTGTCCTCCTCCATGGACGAGAGGCCGGTGTGGGCGTCGGTGCTGCCGACGAGGCCGAACTTGTAGGGATTCGTGCCGAACTTGGCCTCCAGCTTCAGGCCGTTCTTGAGAGCCGAGCGGGTGTATTCGAATTCGAGCATCCCGTTCTCCTTCTTCACGCTGGCGTCGAGATTGCCAAAGTCCCACTTCTCGTAATCGGCGAATTCGTCATTCGGCGAGAGGAAGGGATGCGACTCGCCATCGCCCTTCGTCTGCGTGGTCTCGTAGAGCACCTCCCACTTTGCCCGTTGCTGGACATATTCCTTGTCGATCGCTTTGCCGAACGCCTCGACGATGGGAAACATCTCGCCGTTGCTCAGGTTCCCATTGTGCGCGATGGCGAGGACGCTGCCGCCGGTTTTCTTCTCGTAGTTCTCCATCCATTTCCAGAGTTCGATGGGATTGTTGCTGCCTAGCGGGGGCGTGCAGGTGTAAGGCTCGACCTGGCTGGCCCGGTCGCCGTTGTCGCGGAAGATGACGTTGCGATGGAGGTTGTTGCCCTTGCTCAGCGAGGTCCACTCGTAGCCGATGAAGGCGGTGAAGCGGCCGGGGTCGTTGTTGGCCTCGGCGGCGTCGATGGTTTCCTGCCACGCGCCTTTGTAGCCGCGCGTGCCGGGCGCATACTCAAGCGCTTTCGGGAACTTGCCTTGGGAAAACAAGCCGATGATGTCCAGCGCCGCCGCCGCACCCTGGCCCGACTGGATCATGTCATACCATTTGCGCCCCGTCGGGTCGGCGAGAATTTCGGGCTTGCCCGCGACGAGGTCGGTGAAAAGGCCCATGCTATCCGAGTGGTCCGCGACGACGAGGAAATCGAGCGGGCGCGAGAGCTTCGCGGGCTGTCCGCTCGAGGCCATGACCTGCTCGCCCCGGGCGAAGCGATAGGCATCGCGCGGAGTCATGCGGCAGCCCCAGGCACCGGCATCCAGCGAGAAGCCGGTGTGCAAATGCGTGTCGCCGAAGAGTGCCTTCATCGGGAATTTGCGATCCGCGTAGGGCGAGTAAGGGCGCTTCTTGAATGCCTCCCCGGCTTTGGCTTTGTCGAGCGTGCCGAGGTCGGTTTGGACGGATTCCTCCGCCGAGAAGGCGGGCAGACAGAGACTGGCAATGGTCAGTGCGAGGTAGATGCGTTTTGTTTTCATGGTGTGCAGGGAGAGACTTGATTTGTTGGATGCGCTAAGGGTTTTAAAAAGTCTCCGTTGTTTCGGTTTCCTCTAGTTGCATCGGCCGGTGCATGGTTGGCATGGAATTGTTTAGACAGGAAGTAACGGAGGGAACGGAGATGGATTGGAAAGGGTTGAATGGGTTATAAATTAATGACCTCCGTTATCTCTGTTTCCTCCTGTTCACTTTTACTTAATTTATCTCGCCGGGTTGAACCAGATCGGTGAGGTGTAGGCGCGCTCGGTAGTGATCATGCGCGTTCCTTCGAGCGGTTTGCCGCCGAATTTCTTCGCGTCGTAGGCGGTCCAGCGCGGGGTGGGGATTTCGATGACGCGGACGTAGTAGAAGGCGCGTTGTTTTGGATCGAACTCCGGGTCTTTCCAGACGGTGATGAGTTCGGATGCGCCGATGGTGTTAGTCCAAGTTGCGGTAGCGATATCGACGGTGTTGCCGACACTCGGGAGCTTGCCTTTTGCATCTGGCTTCCGGTCGCCGCCCCACGCGACATCATAGACTTTCTCCTGCGTGTCGCCCTTGGCGTCGAGCCAGCCTTTGATGACTTGAATGCGATCGAGATTGCCGCTGAGCGGGTCTTTCATCGCGGCGACGAGGAAGCTGGGAGATTTGCCCGCCGGGGCGTCGTAAAGGTCGCCGCCCATCGGGACGCCCTTGGTGTAGCCGATGACGGCAGGCTCGCGCGTGTCGGCGTCGGCCTTTTCGAAATCCCAGCCGCCGAAGAAACGCACGACCATCCGCGAGCCGGTGGTGGCATAAGTTTCCTTGCGATACATCGCGTCGAAGATCGAGGCGCGGGTGTTTTCCTCGGCCCAGACCGCGGCATAGCCGGAGGCGACCACTTCCCAGTCCATGATTTTGACGCCGGTCGCTTTGACGTCCAGGAAGGTCGCGGTGAGGCGATGCGCGCTGGGTTCGCCGGGGGTGACTTTGCCGAAGAAATTGTCCTCTTCCATCGCGGCGAGGCCGGTGTGCGCGTCGCTGCTGCCGACAAGGCCGAACTTGTAGGGGTTCGTGCCGAGTTTGGCTTCGAGCTTGAGGCCGTTCTTGAGCGCGGAGCGGGTGTATTCGAACTCCAGCATCTCCTTCTTCTTCGGCGCGGTGCCATCGAGGTTGGCCTTGTCCCACTTCTCGTAATCGGCGAACTCGTCGTTCGGAGAGAGGAAGGGATGCGCCTCGCCGTCGGCCTTGGTCTGCGTGGCTTCATAGAGCCGTTCCCATTTCGCGCGCTGCTCGGCATAGTCGCGGTCGATGGCTTTGCCAAAGGCCTCGACGATGGGAAACATCGTGCCGTTGCTCAGGTTGCCATTGTGCGCGATGGCAAGGACGCTGCCGCCGGTTTTCTTTTCGTAGGCGTCCATCCATTTCCACAGGTCGATGGGGTTGATGCTGCCCAGCGGAGGGATACAGGTGAATGGCTCGACCTGGCTGGCGCGGTCGCCGTTGTCGCGGAAGATGACGTTTCGATGGAGGTTGTTGCCCTTGTCGAGCGAGGTCCATTCGTAGCCGATGAAGGCGGTGAAGCGGCCCGGATCGTTGAAGTGCTCGGCGGCGGCGATGGTTTCCTGCCACGCGCCGCGATAGGCCTTGGTGCCGGGATTGTAGATGAGTGCCGGAGGGAATTTGCCCTGCGAAAACGCGGTGACGATCTCGATGGCCGCCTCGCCGCCTTTGCCGGACTGGACCATGTCATACCATCGGCGGCCCGTGGGATCGGCAAGCATCTCGGGCTTGCCGGCGAGGAGGTCGGGGAACCAGCCCATGTTGTCCGAGTGGTCGGCGACGACGAGGAAATCGAGCGGGCGCGAGAGTTTCGTGGGCTGTCCCGAGGAGGCCATGATTTGCTCGCCGCGAGCGAAACGATACGCATCGCGCGGATTCAGCCGACAACCAAACGCGCCGGCATCGAACGAGAAACCCGTGTGCAGGTGCGTGTCGCCGAAGAGCGCCTTCATCGGGAATTTCCGATCGGCGTAGGGCGAATACGGGCGCTTCTTGTGCGCCTCGCCGACCTTGGCTTTGTCGAGCGTGCCGAGGTCGGTTTGGATGGATTCCTCGGCCGCGAAGGCGAGGAATGGGATCGCGAGGAGCGTGGCGAGTGCGGTGGTTTTCATTGTGTTTTGAAACTTGGTTCAGAGTGTTTTTAAACAGGAGGAAAGGGAGGGAACAGAGGGGAGAAGGGATTGAAAGGCGGCTGATGCGGAAGCTTTCCGTTTCCTCTGCTCCCTCCTGTTCGAATCTCTCGTGGTCATTTTCATAAATAAAGTTTTACCAAATGGCGGCGGTGCGTTCGATGACCCAAAACATCGCAGCTCCGCCGATGGCGTAGGGCGGAACGAGCGTCGCCCATTCCGGCATACGAATGCGCCGCAGCAGCGCGATCACACCGAGCGCCACGCCGACAAACGCTAGCTGCCCGGCCTCGACGCCGACATTGAAGAAGAGTAGCGCAAGCGGGATGTCGTTCGCCGGCAAACCGACCTCGCTCAGCGCGCCGGCAAATCCGAAGCCGTGCAGCAATCCAAATGCTCCCGCGACCAGCCACGGCGCACGTTCGGTTAGCCCGCGCTCGCCGCGCCGACTGCGGAGGATTTCCAATGCAACGAAGACAATGCTCAGCGCAATGACCGCCTCGACCGGCGCGGACGGCACATGCACGTAACCCAGTGTCGCCAGTCCGAGCGTGATGCTGTGCGCGATCGTGAAAGCAGTGATCGTCTTCACCAGCAAGCCGGCCCCGCGCACGATGAGCACCAGCGCGAGCACGAAAAGCAGATGATCGATGCCCATCAGGATGTGCTCGACACCTAACCGGAAATATCCAACCGCCGCCGGTCCCGAATCGTCCACGTGATAAACAAACGACGGCGCATCGGGCCGCAGCACTCGTGACACGACACGTCCGTCCCTGATCGCGATGCGCACCAGCGCATCCACCATCGTGGCCTCGAGTCCGTGAACCCGCACGTCCCAGCCGTCGATCCCGCCCGGCACGCGAATCGTCCAACGCCTGATCTCCGCTCCGAAGATCCGCTCCGACCGCAGCGGTGCGATGACCGCTGCGTTCTTAGGCATCGACGGATGGATCGGCAGCACGCCTCGCGAAAGCTGTTCGGCCGTTGGGGCCGGGCAGCCGCAGGGCAGCGTTTTTTCAGGCCCCGGTGCATTCGTTTCAGGCGGATGCGGTTCCTCGCCGGCCAGCGTGGCACCACCCATCGCCGGGACTTTCCACACGACGTCGAACACCTCCGGGGCTTGCTCGGTCAGTTCAAGATAGGCCGGACGCACCTCGTGGGCGGCAGCGCGGAGCGCGACCAATAACAGGAGGATCGCCAGCCAGCGTTTCATCGTTGGGCGGTCGTTTGGGTTGCCGCATTCGCCAGGGCGGTTTCATCCACCGCGACCTGATAGCGGGCGCGGAGTTTCTCGAAGACCTCACGGTTGGTCGTGTTCCGCCGCTCTTCATTGAAATCGCGCAGCACCGTGTCGCGCACCTCGTCGAGCGTCACTGGCCGCGGTTCCGTGCGAGCCTCGACGCGCACCAGGTGCGACCCATAGCTCGATTCCACCGGCCCGTGCCATGCGCCCGCCGGATGGGCTGATAGTCGATCCGCAAATTCCGCTCCAAATGCCGCCACGATCTCGGCCGGCTCGCGCTCTGCGAATTCGAATCCGTGCAGGAACGGATCGCCCATCGTCGAGTCGCTCGCGCCCATTTCCAACGCGGCGAGTCCTTCGGCCACCGCCTTCTCCACCGCCGTTCCCCGCTTTTCCTTGCTGAAATAAACATGTTGGAACGTCACGCGCCCGGGCTTCGCGTAGCGCGCCGCATTCTTCTCAAAAAACTCGCGCACCATTGTATCCGCCGGTTCCGCCGCCGCCGTGATATCGCCCAACAAAAACTCCATCTTCTGGGCCAGCCGCCGGCGGACGATCGTGTCGTCGCGATCCAGCCCCAGCGCCAGCGCTTCCCGGCAAAACACTTCCTCGCGAATGTGCGCCGTCACCAGCCCGCGCAATTCCTCCGCATCCGGCGTCTTGCCGAACTGCCGCTCGGAAGCCGCGCGCAACCGCTCGATCACCGCCGCCGTCACTTCGATCCGCGCGGATGAGGTTTCCACCGGCCGGGTCGTGTCGCGCCATGCGTTCACGGCGAAAATCGCCGCGCCTAGCAGAAGAAAATGGAACAACGGTTCCTTGAGTAGTTTTTTCACGGGAAGTGGAGTGGTGAACTATTTCTGGAACGAATGCGTGATGCTTGCCCGGACGCCTCACATCGGGTCGTTGCCAAGGAGCCTTGGGCGCAAGGCGAGTGAGATTGGCGTTCGCATCGCCGCGATGATTTTTGGGGGATGAATGCATGGGGAGGCCATGCACGGGAAGCGAATAACCTCTATCGAGAAAACCCCGCTCCGCTAAAACTGGCAAGGAATTTTACCAGGCCGTTCCGCCGCATATTGTCGGACCTTGGTCCTATGCTGATAGGCGCGGTCAGTCGGCGGGGTGGACTGATAGGGACGCCCCCGTCACTGAAGTGCTTGAGAAGAAACGCCCATGTTCCGCCTGTTGCCGGTCATGACGATCGCCTTGGATTGGGGCGAAACGGCCCGCAGCCGCTCACCCGCGGCGCAGCGTCAGGTGGACGATCTCCGCCGGCGCGTTCACGCGCAAGGGGAACCAGTTGCCTGTACCGTTGCCCACCACCAGTGCGCGGCCGGCTTTCTGATAGAGGCCCGACCAGTAGCGGAAAATGGCCGGGCCAGCGCCGATCTCCGGCGTGAGCATTAGCTGTCCGCCGTGGGTGTGGCCGGCGAGAGTGAGGGGAAATCCCAGTTCAGCCGCGCGATCAAATGCGTGCGGGTGGTGCGCAAGGAGGATCGGGAACGCTGCGGGATCGCGCAACGCCGCCACCTTTTCCACGTCGCGCGCCATCGCCTTCTCACCGTGACTCCAAAGGATTCCCAAAATCTGCACGGGCACGCCGCGCACTATCACGGTTGCTGCCTCGTTGCGCAGCATCGCAAGGCCGCCCGCGCGCACGCCTTGTTCGAATCCGGCGGCATTGTCGAAAAGGTCATGGTTGCCTTCGATCACGAAAAGGCCCGATCCCGACCGCAGCCGCTGCAACATCCCCACCGCCGCCGGCAAATCGCGGATCGAGCTATCGATCAAATCGCCCGTGAAGAGCACCAGATCCGCCTTCAGCCGGTTGGTTTCCGTGACGATTTCGTCCAGCACCCGGCCCCGTGTGAACTTGCCGACGTGGGTGTCGGTCAAATGGGCGATCCGCATCCCATCCAACGCCGGCGGCAGATCCTTGAGGAAAACCGTTAGTTCCCGCACCCGGAACCTTGCCAATCGGGGCAAGCTGAACGCCGCCGCTCCGAACGTCGCCAAGATCGGCAGGCTGGTGGCCGCCGCGCCGAGCCATTCGCGCCGGGTCCAGTTAGGTTCGGTTAGAATTCCCGGGGAGTTCTTTCCAAAAATCCGCCGGACGAGCGATCCCAGCGACCATGCCACCATCGTCGGCACGCCTAGCAGCGGCAGGAAAATCAAACCCCACAGGAGCACGAGGGCGTAGAGGGCGGCCGGGACAGGCGGCGTCACCCATTCCGCGCGGCCTAGCAGCACCCAGCCGAAACCGGTTAGGATCAGCAGCACCGCAAGGCTGAGGGCAATTCGCCCGGCCCGGCCCGCGCCCAACCTGTGCAAGCGCCGGTCCGCCCAGATCCACCATGTTAGCGACAGCAGCGGGATCCCCAGGAGGATCAGTAAGATGAAAATCGGCATTTAAAAAAGATCCACCCGGCCCTCGATTTCATTGAAGCCGCTTTTTCAACTCCGCCGCAGCTTGATCCAGCGCCGTACGCACGGCCGGGATGTAGCTGAGCGGATTGAGCAGCCCGTAGTCATGAATCATGCCGCCATACCGCACCAAGGTCACTTCCACTCCGGCGGCGTCGAGCTTGCGGGCGTAGGCCTCGCCCTCGTCGCGCAGGACGTCGTTTCCGGCGGTCTGGACCAGCGCGGGCGGCAGGCCGGCGAGTTGTTCAAGCGTCGCCTGCAAGGGTGAGGCACGGATCTCATGGCGCTTCTCGGGATCCACCGTGTAGTTGTCCCAAAACCATTTCATCATGGCCTTGGTTAGAAAATAACCGTTTGCAAACTCGTTGTAGGAGGCGGTTTCGAAATTGGCGTCGGTCACCGGCCAGAACAGAAGCTGGCACTTAATGTCGGGCCCGCCGTTTTCCTTGGCCATCAGGGCGACGACGGTCGCCATGTTGCCGCCGACGCTGTTGCCCGCGACCGCGAGCCTGCTGCCGTCGATGCCAATCTCGCGGCCGTTAGAGGCGACCCATTTCGTGGCGGCGTAGGCCTCGTCGATGGCCTGCGGATATTGCGCTTCGGGAGAAGGCGTGTAGTTCACGAACACCGCCGCGCAGCCGGAGCCGGCCACCAGATCGCGCACGAAACGCTCATGAGTGGGGAAATCCCCAAGCACCCAGCCACCGCCGTGGAAGAACATGAACGCAGGTAAAACACCATCGCTTCCCGCGGGCTTCACCACCGTGATGCTGACTTCCAGTCCGTCCTGATCGATCGTCCGGTGGGAAACCTCGCAGGCTGGAAGCGAAACGCTAGCCGATGCCTGGGCGCCAGTTAGAACCGCGCGCGCCTCCACCGGCGTGAGCGTTTCCATGGGCGGACCGCCGGCCGCATTGAGTTTCGCGAGAAAGTCGCGGGTCTGGCGTTCGACTTTCGGGTCGTGGGCAGGGTCGATGCTCGGGGTTGAGGGAGTGGTCATGGCAAGGTAGGTGGGCGAAATCGGAGTAACTTGTGGCGGACGCGAAATTTTGCCAGCGCTTTCGCTTTTGAACGTGCCGCCGGCTCCAAAACCGAACTTGGTCGGTCTAACGGCACCGGATGAATGGCGACCGCTATTGGCACTGGGGAAACCATCTGAAATTGAAATCCGACTTTCCCAACAGAGTGAACTACGACGTCGGCAAAAGCGATTGGACCAAGGATTGGAACATCTGCCAGCCGCTCGACCTGGCGGCATCGGGCGAAGTCTTGGGCAGCTCGACGTGGACCGTGCGGTTTCCGCTCGATCAGGTTCCCGGCGGCGGCACGCTGCTAAGATTGGATTTTTGCGGATCGCGGGAAGGGGCTGGCCTCGCGTTGATCCTCAACGATCATGAAATCGGCAACACCGGTCAGCTGCCGGAGAATGGCGCGATGCACCGGGATTCCCACCGCGGAATGTGGTTCCAGCGCACCTTCCAGATTCCCGCCGCGCGGTTGCGGATTGGCGAAAATGTCCTGCAATTCCGCCTCCGTGGGACCGTTTGGCATCAAGGCGTGCTCTACGATTCCATCCGCATGGAAGCGGTATCGGGGCTGGGCGCGGCTTCGTAGTTCGCGTGGATCGGGTGCGAAACTTCGGGTTGCACGGGTGGGAGGAAGCCCCCACGTTGCGCCCGATGAAAAAACCGTCCATTGGATTTGTCGGCGTGGGTAGGATGGGAGCTAACATGGCCCGCAGGCTCGCGGATTTAGGCTATCCGATCGGCGCGGTTTACGATCATCACGAAGGATCGGCCACGTCGCTTGCGGTGGAACTCGGTTCGTCCGCAGTGAAATCCCTGCCCGAGGTGACCGCAGCGTGCGACGTGATTTTCACCGTTGTCACCGATGACGCAGCGATGCGCGGGATTTTCGCCGGCGACGAGTCCCTGCTCAAGGGAGCGGCGGGTAAAGTTTTCATCAACTGCGCGACCGTGAGTCCGGCGGTCCATGAAGCGGCGGCCGAAGCGGCGGCCGCGGCCGGGGCTGCGACGCTTGCCGCAAGCATGGCATCCAGCATCAGCCAGGCCCGGCAAGGCACGCTCTATCTGATGGTGGGGGGCGAGGATTCGGTTTTTGAAAAACAGGAGCCGCTGCTGCGCGACATTTCGTCCTCTCTCCTCCACGTCGGTCCGGTCGGAAATGCCGCGAAGATCAAGGCGCTGGTCAACATGGTCATGAACGTCAACACGGCGGGACTGGCCGAGGGCTTGGGACTCGGTGCCGCGCTCGGGCTCGATCTGGAGGTGCTGCGCGCGGTATTTTCCCAAACTGGGGCCAACTCGCGTGTGCTAGAAACCGATGGCGACGACATGCTCAACCGCGAGCACGAGTGCTACTTTTCCGCCGCCCATGCCGCCAAGGACAGCGGCATTGCGAATGCTTTGGCCGCCGCCGCCGGGATTGCCGTGCCGCTTTCCCACGCCACCGAGGCGCAGTACCGGAAAATGATCGACCTCGGCCTGGGGGAACTGGATAAGTCGGGAATCGCCGAGCTGACCTTCCCCGATCGCGCCGGCGCCTAACCGACCCACGCCATGATGACTGATTGTGAAATCCGCAACCGCGCGGGCGAACGCATTGATTACACCTTCCACCCCGGCACCCGTGCGGATGCGTTGGTGATTCTCGCGCACGGCGTCAGCGGCAACAAGGACCGCCCGCACCTCGTCGCCCTGGCGGACGGACTCGCCGCGCTGGGTTGGCCGTGCCTGCGGATTTCCTATTCCGGCAATGGCGGATCGGAAGGGCGCTTCGAGGATTCCTGCATCACCAAGGAAATCGGCGACCTTCAAGCCGTCCTCGACGCGGTGCCGGACACCGCGAAGGTCGCCTACGTCGGCCACAGCATGGGCGCGGCCGTCGGCGTGCTCACCGCCGCCCGCGACCTGCGGATCCGCGCCTTGATTTCCTTGGCCGGGATGACTCACACCGCCGCCTTTGCGGAGCGCGAATTCTCGACCATCACGCCCGGGGAAGGCTGCATGTGGGATGACGCGACCCTCCCGCTTTCCCGGACCTACATCGACGACATGCACGCCATCGGCGACACTCTATCAGCCGCGGAGGCAGTGACCCAGCCGTGGCTGCTGATCCACGGCGATGCGGACGATTTGGTCCCGCTGCAGGATGGCCGCGACGCGTTCGAAGCCGCCACCTGCGAGAAGCAGTGGTTGGAAATCGCCGGGACCGGGCACGCGTTCGACCCCTCGAACTACCAGCAAATCACAGACGCCGTGGATCAATGGCTGCAGGCGTGGTTTGGCGCGAGCGTGGCTGCTGCGTCTCGCAGCAGGCCGTGATTGCGGCGTCCCGCCGCAATGCCACTCCGCCACGCCCGACCTTTGGCTTGCCTGACCGCAGGTTTTATCGAAATCTCCAACAAGGATCGGTCTCCCGCGCTCCTTGCCGGACTTTGCGCCATGCTCCGATTTTTCCTAAAAACCCACGTTGCGATTCTGGTCATGCTGGCGATCTCCGCCGGACGTGGCGCGGCGGATATCAAAGGCCCGGCCGTCGGTTCGTCAGCGCCGAGGGTGGTGGTTCCGACGACCACCCGGCCGGCGGTAAGGCCCGTCCAGGCACCTGCCGCTTCGGCCTCGAGGATTCTCTATCCGTGGAAGCTCCAGGTGACTTGCACGATTTTCTGGATCGGCGAGCAGCCAACGGCCCGCAATCCCACCCCGAATTGCAAGTCGTCCTGGGATCAGAAGTGGTCGGAGAATTTCGGCGGCTACGACGATCCGGACCCTGCGAACCGGCTTGCGAACCACACCACCGGCGAATTTCGTCCAAAGAATTTCATCCCCAAGCTCAATCCGTTTTACATCGCGCTGCCCTACAACGACGTGCTCGGATCCTCCGCCCATAAGCCCGAGGCGTCACGGGTGATTCCGTGGTTCAAGCGGGTGAATCCGGAACCCGGCGACACGGTTTGCAAGGGCCGCTGGGTGCAAATCTACAACGGCAGCCGCAGTTGCTATGCCCAATGGGAGGATTGCGGTCCATGGACCACGGACGACTGGGAGTTTGTGTTCGGCACCAAGCCGCCGAAGACGACCCAGAATGGCGCGGCGGGCATCGATCTCTCGCCCGCGATCCGGGATTACCTCGGGATGCGGTCCGGTCAGAAAGTCCACTGGCGTTTTGTTGAAGCCGCGCAAGTTCCCTACGGTCCGTGGAAAAAATACGGGCAGGAAACGGCCGCAACCGATCCCAGTTCCATCGCGGAAAAACGCTACCTCGAATACTTGCGAAAACTGCGCGACGCGGAATTTCAGAAGAAGTCCGTGAGCCAGATCCGGAACTAGTCCGGCCAGCCGCCCGTTTTCAGGAAATCCAGGCTTAGCCGGATCACCTCGGGATGCATCGGCATGAAGGTGTGGTCGGCGTGAATGATCTTGAAGCCGCGTAATCCCTCGAGCTGTCCCCTCGCCGCCGAGACAATCCCGTCGTTTTCCGTTTCCAGCAGTTTATCGAAAAAAGGAATCGTCCGGCGGCTTCCCATGATCACGGCCGCCTCAATGCCCGGCGGCAGGGCGGGCAGTTCGCAGGGAATACCGTCGCTGCCCAGCGCGCGGCCCGCCGGTCCCAAAAAGCGGCTGAGCAACAGGTGCGCCTTCAGCCAATCCACGATTTCACTGCCGCCGTTGGGTGGGGCGAGCATGACGATTCTGCCAGTGGTCCACGGGACTGAGTCGGCCAGCAGCGCCCTCACCATGATCCCGCCTAGGGAGTGGGTGATGAAATGCACCGGCTGATCTCCCGCGATTTTCACGATTTGCCGCCGGAGGTGGGCCACCAATTCTCCAATGGGCATCCGGGCGGAAGCATAAGGCAGATTCAAGGTGGAAAATCCCTCACGCTCCAGCGCCCGCGCCAGCGGCTGCATGGCTCGCCAGCCCCGCCAAAGTCCGTGCAGCAAAACCACCGGCGCACCGCCACGGTCATGCCAGTGAGGGCGATCCCATGGGAACGGCGGGATCAGCATCTCCGCCCGGTCCCGCCACTCGGATATTCCCTGCATGGGCTGACTATGTTGGGAAACCGGCCGGCTGCAAATAGAAGAACTTACCGTGTGGATCGGTGGTCAGGTCGCGTGCTTGAGCATCGCGGCGAGACGCCGCGATCACGGCCTGCCGCGAGACGCGACAGCCACTACTTCTTTCGGGTAGAGGACAATACCGCGGTTCGGTCTCACGGTCGGTCATGCCGTCACTGCCATTCTATTTCGTCCAGCTTGCGCCTCACAAAGCGCCGTCGCCCGAACCGTCCAGTGGCCAGCTTCCCGAAATGCGCGAGGCGCAGGCGAAGTCTCTAACCATCGCTAACACCGGCATGGTTGTAACTCTCGACATCGGCGAGGAAACGGATGTGCATCCTCGCAACAAGCTCGATGTCGGCAAGCGCCTCGCGCGTCTTGCTCTGTCGGAGACCTACGGAAAACCCGGCGAGTCCAGCGGTCCGATGTTCCGCGACAGCTCGGTGCAGGACGGGAAGGTGCGCATCAATTCCACCCACGTCGGCGGCGGACTCGTCGCGAAGGACGGCGCGCTCAGGCAGTTCGCCATCGCCGGTGACGACGGGAGATTCGTCTGGGCGGATGCGGTGATCGAGGGCGAGAGCATCATCGTTTCCAGCCCTGCAGTTTCTCATCCAACCCAAGTCCGATACGCCTGGGCCGACAATCCCGCAGGCGCCAATTTGTTCAATTCCGAAGGACTTCCTGCGGCCCCATTCCGCAACCCATGACTCGACGTGGGGGATGGAGCGCCACAATGCCGGCTCGAGTCGGAGGCTGGAAGTTCCTTGGACTGCGGCAGCCTGCTGCCGCTTTCACCCCGCAGCCTGCTGCGGGCGTAACCATGACAGCCCCGTGCCAGCAGGCTGGCTCCGGAAAGCGGCAGCAGGCTGCCGCAGTCCAAGGGTTAAAAAAGCTCCCGCAGCTCGGCTTCGATCACCTCAGCGGCCTCGGCGACGGTGGTTTCCCGGTCGGCCTCGCTGGCTAGGCAACTCATGGTCACCCCGTCGATCCCGCACGGGGTGATCGCGAAGAACGGTGGCAGGCATTCGCGGGTAATGTTGATCGCAAAGCCGTGCATGGAAATCCATTTTCGCACCCCGACGCCGATCGAGGCGAGCTTGCGGTCCTCCACCCACACGCCTGTTAGTCCGGGGCGGCG
This sequence comes from Akkermansiaceae bacterium, assembly GCA_031389115.1. Lineage (GTDB taxonomy): Bacteria > Verrucomicrobiota > Verrucomicrobiia > Verrucomicrobiales > Akkermansiaceae > Luteolibacter. The sequence continues at coordinate 12,091 of JANMSI010000116.1, read as the reverse complement.
ACCGGCTTTTACCCCAAACTGGTGGCACGCGCGGATCAGGGCGTCTTCCAGTTTCCGGAGGTGTTCGTGGAGATCCTTGCCGCGTGGTGTTAGGTCAAGGATCGGGTAGCCGACGAGCTGGCCGGGACCATGGTAGGTGGCCTGTCCGCCGCGGTTGATTTCGTGGACGGGGAAGGGGAGCGACCCGGATTCGCGCAGCGAAGATTGGTCGCGCAGGCGGCCGATGGTGTAAACGGGTTGGTGCTCCAGCAGGAGGATGGTGTCGTTTCCGGTGCGATCCAGAATGGCCTGAACGTGCTGCTCTTGGAGGCGGAGGCCGGATTCGTAATCGATGGGTTCGGGGAGATGGAGAAACTGAAGCATGGGAGGATGGGCATGGCGGTTGGAAACCGCCGCCACGGTTAGACAAGCCGCCTTTCGAGAAGTTTCGCCTTGAGCGGATCGGACGCCTGGAGGTGGGCCATGCCGATGGCGAGGGCGTCGGCGGCATCGGGCGGCGGGGTTTCGGCCAGTCCTAACAAGGCGCGGACCATGAAGGCGACCTGCGGTTTGCTGGCGTTGCCATTGCCGACGACGGCCATTTTCACCTTCTTCGGCGAGTATTCGAAGACCCGCAGGCCGTGGTCGGCGGCGGCGATGAGCGCCGCGGCGCGGGCGGCTCCCATGGAAATGGCGGTCTGATGGGATTGGACGTAGATGATGCCCTCGACCGCGACCTCGTCGGGTTGGAACTTCCGGATGACGTTGACCAGATGGGTGCGGATGGCCGAGAGCGCGGCGGATTGCGGGAGATTTTTTGGAATCGAAATCACGTCGTAGGCCCGCACCACCGGCTTGCGGGGATCGCCTTCTAGCACGGCATAGCCGGTGTTGCGGACGGCGGGATCGATGGCCAAAACACGCATTACTTCGGGTGGGTCCCCGCCTCCGGCGCAACCGCCTTGAGATTCGGTGGCACAGCGGCCTCCACGTCGCGCGTGGTCCACTGGATGGCACCCACCAGGATGTTTTGGAAAATCGGATTCGTCCAAACATCCTCGCGGTGGCCGAGGGCGGTGTAAAAGACGCGGCCTTTTCCCTCCTCGCGCGCCCAACTGGTGGGGAAGGCGGGGCGCTGATAGCAGTCACCTTTCATGGTTGAAGGATCGATCACGGTTAGGACGTGGATGTCGGGGTTGAAGTTCTTTAGCGAATACCATTCCTCATTCATGGAGAAACTTTCGCCCGCCCCGGCGAAGCCCGGGAACTTTGGGTTGATGACTTTGTTGGTGGCCATCTGCTGATCTCCGTGGGTGACGAACTCGCCCCCAAGGAAGCAAATAAACGCATCGGAATCCTGGACCGTGCCAGCGCAGCCTCCCGAGCTTATTTTCGAGTCATTGCCGGTGTGAAAGGTGTCGCTGGCGCAGTGGAGTCCGATGAATCCTTTTCCGCCCTTCACGTAGTCGAAGAGCGCCTGCTTGCCCGCCGGAGTCATCGCGGGATGGCCGTCGGTGCCCGTGGTTGTTAGGTCGCCGGTGGTGTAGAAGATGACCGCGTCGAAACCGGCGAGGTATTCGGGAGAGAATTTCGAGCCGTCCTTGGAAAACTCGAATTTCCAGGAATGCTTGGTTCCGAGTTCGCTGAAGATTTTCTCGGCATGGCTGGGCTGACCTTTTTTCCAGGAAATCACGTCGTGCTCGAAAGTGCTGGATTTGGAGAAAAACAGCAGCTTGTGTGGCGGGCCGGCTAAGACCGACAATGAAGCCGCGAGGCCGATGGCGAGAACGAGAGCGGATGGTTTCAACATGGAGGCGAGAATAGGAACGGCGGTAGGGAGCGCAATCCGATAAATCGGGGCAGGCAACAGGTATGGAGGCGAGACGCCTCAATCACGGCCTGCCGCGAGACGCGGCAGCCACGAACGTTGTTGATCCGCCGTCGTGAGCCTTTTAGCGTCAGCGCATGTTCACCGGCATCAAAGACAGCCTCACCTCCTCCGCCGCCAAATCCATGCTGGCGTCCCGACTGGACCGTTACGGAAAACTCACCGAGCTGCGGATTCGCAGCCGGGAAAAATCCATCGCTCTCGAACTGATCCTGGAGGGAGAGGAAATTCCGGTCGTCATTCACGTGGAGCGCTATCGGATCATCGGGAAAAGTGGCGATGCCGCGCTGGTGGTCGAAAGTATTTCCGCCTCCCGGCCATGGTTGCAGAACCTGTTGCAGGATTTGCTGGTGGACAAGCCGTTTGCCGTGCCGGCCGTCGTGCTGCTCGCGCTCGGCAAGCCGGATGAGTCGCTTCAAGCCGCGCTGGCGGGAGCCTGAATCAGCAGACAATCCTCGAGATAAGGCTGGAGCGTGCGAAGCAGCTCCGAGCCTTGTTGCAGGAATTGGTCATGGAAGCGGTCTTCGATGCGGCGCAGGACGTAATCGAGATCGGCGATGACGTGTTCGCCCGGTTGACCGCGGACCACCGCCAGGAGGGTGACGAATTGGCCGGCGCGGATGATCACATTTCGCTGGTCCGCGATTTCGAAAGAATTGCGGAGTTTTCCCGAGTCGTCCCGCACTTGCTGGGCGAGGCGTTGCACCGCGGTTTCCACCCGTTTTGTGGAGGAGTGACGGGCGGGATCGCAGCTGGCGAAGGAAACGAGCGCAAGGGTGGCCGCATCCACCAGGAAAACTTCGCCGACCTGGAAACGGTGGGTTTTCTCGAAAAAGATGTCTTCGTATGAGCGGCTGGTGAAAAGCGCCTGCAGGTGCCAGATGAAACGGTCGAACGCTCCGGGAGGATGGAACGGCCTCAAGCCGGGAGTGGATTCCGCCAAGGCGCGCCGAATGGTGGCACGCAGCATCGGCTCCAAAAACTGGTCAACCACATTTTCCTTGGAATAGACGGCACGCTGCGCGGCATTTTCCACAATCGGGCCAAACGCCTCGATCAGGTCCGCATCGGTGAACTCGGGCTGCTCCGGCTGCGGGATTTCACCCGAAGGGATGGCGGGGGTGAGGGTGGCATGGACGAACGAGTCTGGCCGGGGAGCAGGCGAGGCCGCCGGAACCTCAGAGCGCCAGACGTTGGGGCGGGCTACCGGGGAAACCGTCGTCGCCTCGACGGGCCAAGCTGGCAAAGTCGGCGGCGACACGCGCGGCGCGGGATTTTCCTTAAACTCGGGCGCAGGCAGGGTGCTCCAAACGGGCAATTTGCGGGGCGGCGCGTCAAATCGCAGGACCGGATCCGGGAGTTGGGTGAAAACCTCGGACATCATCGGGCGGCGGAGTTGGAATGGAAGGGAGTGGGCGACAGGCAATCGGCAAGATTTCGGGCGGCCTGGGCGATGCGGCTGAAGCGTTCTTCGAGGCAATCCTGATCGAGTTTCCGCCTTTCCGCTTCATCCCGGATCTGAGCGGCGAGGCGCCGGTCGCGTTCTTGCAGATGGACGTGGACGGATGCCTGCCAATCCGTGAGCCAGGATCCGATCCGGTGCTCAAACTGATTCATGGCGCGGGCCTCGGGCTCGCTGGCCTTGGACGCGGCCACGCGTTGGATTTGCACGGCGAGCCGTTGGGTTTCCTCACGATACTGTGCCAGCCGCAATTCGGTTTCCCCGCAGGCCGCTTCCACCATGCGCTGGACGTTTTCCCGCAGCGCCGCGAGCGGTACGTCGTTGTTGGGATGGCGGTCCAACATGGGGGAATAGGCGGAGGGGGTGGATGGCAGGCTTGTTTCAAGCTGCGCGACGCGCTGTTCCAGACGTTCGAGATGGCGGCCGACGATGATTTCGCGGATACGCTCGACTGCTTGGGACGGGTTGAGGGGTGATGGATCGGGGGACATGGGGAACTCGCCGGGGGGGAAGTCCCAGATCCGGGGGGGATCTGAAACACGGGTGAGAGGATGCGGCGTGAAGTTATTGAAACTTCAGGGTTTGTAAATAATATCCCGGATATTTTGCCGAGACGGTGCTTGGAGCAGCGGATCCCGGTATTTTGACTCTAAGAGTCAGCAGCTTGTGAAAAATTAGAATCCGTGAAAGACACCGCGAGACGAATGGGGTAAACAGTTCTCAATGGCCGAGGGCAAAGAGGAAAAAGTGGACGAGCGCGACGCGATTATAGTGCAGGCTTACGCCAAGACCCGGAAGAGCCTGATCGCTAGATTGGACAACTGGGAGGACCAGCGGACGTGGGACGAATTCTATCAGACCTATTGGCGGCTGATCTATTCGGTCGCGGTCAAGGCGGGACTGCGGCAGGACGAGGCGTTCGACTGCGTGCAGGAAACCATCCTGTCGATCGCCAAGCAGAGCAAAAAGAAGCTCTACGACCCGGAGCAGGGTTCCTTTAAAACCTGGCTGATGAACATGACCCGCTGGCGGATCAACGATCAGTTTCGCAAGCGCAAGAAGGACACCGCAATGATCATCGGTGAGTGGGAAAACGACCGCAAGACCGCAGTGATCGACCGGGTGGAGGATCCGAACGGCGATGTGCTGTCGCGGCTGTGGAACGTGGAGTGGAAAAAGAACGTGGCGGACGCCGCGCTCTCCCGGGTCAAGGCTCAGGTTTCCCCCAAGCAGTATCAGATTTTCGACTGCTATGTGATCAAGCAATGGGACGCCAAGCGTGTGCAGGATCAGCTCAATGTGAGCATGGCCCAGGTTTATTTGGCGAAGCACCGCGTGGGTGCCGTGCTCAAGCGCGAACTTGCCAAGCTGGAAGACGAAGCCGATGGCGATTAAAATCCGTCCGAACCCCGCGATCCCCGACCACGAGGTCCTGCGCAAGATCGGTGGCGGCGCGTACGGCGAGGTTTGGTTAGCGCGGGGCGTGACCGGCGCGTTGCGGGCGGTGAAAGTGGTGTGGCGGGAGGATTTCGACGAAGCGCGGGGATTCGAGCGCGAGTTCGAGGGGATTTTGAAATTCGAGCCGATGTCCCGCGACCATCCGGCGCTGGTCAACATCCTGCATGTCGGCCGCAGTCCCGACGGAGTTTCGTTTTACTACTATGTGATGGAGCTCGGCGACGACGTGACGTCCGGCCAGGACATCAACCCGATCGAATACGAACCGCGGACGCTGCGGGCGGACAACCACCAGGGTGCGGGATTGCAATGGGATACCGCAGTGTGCATCGACGTGGGTCTGCGCCTAGCCGAGGCGCTGGACCACCTGCACGAGCGCGGCCTGGCGCACCGCGACGTGAAGCCATCGAACGTAATTTTCGTCAATGGCCGCGCAAAACTGGCCGACATCGGGCTGGTGGCGACCCGCGATCAGCGCACGTTTGTCGGCACGGAAGGCTTTGTCCCGCCCGAGGGGCCGGGGTCGGCGCAGGCGGACGTTTATAGTTTGGGGAAAGTTTTGTATGAAATCGCCACCGGCAAGGACCGCCTGTCGTTTCCCGAACTTCCCGACCAGATGCCCGCCGGCGCGGACCGGAAGCGCTGGCTCGAACTCAATAAAATCATCTGCGACATTTGCGAGCCGCGGATTTCAAAGCGCAAGATCTCCACAGCGGCCGATCTGGCGGACGCCCTTCGCCGCCTGCAACGAGGCAAACGTCGACGCCAGAGCGGATTGGCGGTCGGCTAGACGACGCTGGTCCTCACCGCGTTCGGCGGCTGGGCGGCCTGGATCTCAGTCAAAGACTCCGAGTGGGTGAAGAGTTGGAATCCCATTGCCAAGTCCATCCCTCCGCAGACCGGCATGTTGCGGGTGGTGAGCGCCCCCGAGGGGGCGGAGGTGAGCGATGCGGCGGGCCGCGTTGTGGGGACCACCAACACCGGCTTGATCCCCGTAAACGTGGGCGACGTTTATTTCTTCCGCTTAAAAAAGTCCGGCTACCGGTCATCTAAATTGGAAGGCATCGTGCCGCCCACGGTAGCGACGGAACCATTAGTGCTGCCGGCGGTCTTGGAAGTATTTTCGCCGCCGCAGACCGGGGAGAAATGGGACGATCATCTGGGGAATTCCTATCAGCCCGCTGCCGACGAACACATCAGCTCGGGCTTCATGACCAAAGCCGTCTGGGAGCGCTTCACCACCACCGCCAAGCGCCCGGCCAACAATGTGGAGTTTCTTAAATTTTCCCAGAACGGCCAGCCGGTGACCGTCGCCCTCGCCTCCGCCCAGGAAGCGCAGGCCTTTTGCAGTTGGTTTCGCGAGAGTGGCTACAAAGCGGGCTTCCTAACTGAGGATCACGAGGTCGTGCCGGTGATCGAAAATTCGTTCGAGAATCCCAACCTTAGCCAGCGGGCGCGAAGTGAGGGGTTGAAACCTTTTCGCCTGCAAGTCCGCCAGGTGGCCTACGGGCAAATCACTTTCACCACCCAACCACCGGGCGTGGAAGTTTACATGAATCCTTTGTCCGATCCCACCAACCGGATTTCCAAGGGCTCGGCCGTCGAACCGCTGGTTATCACCAAAGTGAAACCGGGGGTCTGGCAGTTTTACCTCGTGCGCGAGGGTTACAAACCGCTCTCGCTCGACATCACGGTCAGCGAGGGCGAGACAGTCGCGCAGGAAGTCACCTTGGAAAAAAGCCTCGGAGTGGTGTTCGGAAAAGCTTGGGAAAACGGCATCGGCATGCGCTTCTCGCCGCTCGGCCAGGATCTGATGGTCTCGATCTGGGAGACCCGGCTTCTCGACTATCAGCGGTTCGTGCGGGAATCGCGCCGGGCGCCAGCGCGGGTTCCCGATTTTTCCCAGACGCCGGACCATCCGGTGGTGAACGTGTCCCGCGAGGATGCGCAGGCGTTCTGCGGGTGGCTAACAGAACGCGAGCGCAAGGACGAGCGGATCGCGCGGACTCACGGGTACCGCCTGCCGACGGATTTGGAATGGAGCATGATGGTCGGTCTGCAAGAGGAGGAAGGGATCAGTCCCGGCTGGCGGGATGCGCGCAAACAAGCCGTCTATCCATGGGGAGTGGCGTGGCCACCCGCTGCGACCGCCGGGAACTTCGCCGATCTAACGGCGGCCGGCACGCCGGGGATTTCGATCGATCGGACGATCCCAAATTACAATGACGGTTTCGCCAATACCGCTCCCGTCGGTTCGTTTCCCGCGAATTCGCCGGGCCTTCACGACCTCAGCGGAAACGTCCAGGAATGGGTGGAGGACGAGTATTCCAAACTCGGCAAGAATTTGTTAGGCGTGCTTCGCGGCGGCGGCTGGAACACCTTTCAATCCGAGAATCTGCTGGCTGGCTCCAGAAACGCCGTGCCTCCGACCTTCCAGGATGCGATCTACGGCTTCCGCGTGGTGCTCGCCAAACCGAAATCCGAATAACCCCATGGTCGAAATCAAACTCTCCTACGAAGGCGAACTGCATTGCAGCGCCGTCCACAGCCCATCGGGAAATACGCTCGTCACCGATGCTCCGCTCGACAACAACGGCCTTGGCCAGGCGTTTTCTCCCACCGATCTGCTCGCCACGGCGCTCGGATCCTGCATGGCGACCGTCATCGGCATCGTCGCCCGGCGGAAGCAAATCGCCGTGGAAGGCATGACGGTCGTGGTGCGGAAATTCATGTCGGACGATCAGCCGAGGCGGGTCAAACGCCTTGAATTGGACCTTCAAATTCCGCTGCCCGCCTCCCATCCCGAGCGCAAGCTGCTGGAAAGCGCCGCGCGCGGCTGCCCGGTGCATCACAGCATCCACCCGGACATCGAAGTCGTGATGAACTGGATCTGGCGGGAGAAATAACTCCGGAGTGCGCGACGCTCTGCCCGCGCCGTGGTAGCTTCGGCTCTGCCGGAAGGGGAAATAGGGGGAAGGGAGGTCTCCTCCCTGCGCATGGACGAGACGTCCATGCCCGAATGGCACATAGTTAAGCCGTGTCCGTCATTCTTCCGTCCCGGCGGGGAAGTTGAGTATAAGGATCAGGGCTCACGCCACCGGCTAATTTCCAACTACCCCTCCGGGGCACGGGAACTTCGTCGAAAACCGACTTAACCAGGTGCCATTCGTCCATGCCCCTTAGCTCCTCAAGGCGCATACGCTTCCAACTCCGACAGGAATCCGAATGCGGCACCATATTGATCCTGCGCGGGATGCTGATCCACAAAGGTCGCGCGGACAAAGCGCGCATTTTTCGGTGCGAAACGGGTATGGGCGGCGGTGGCTTTTTTCGGCGGAAACTCATTGCGACCGACCTCGGTGAAGCTCTGACCGTCCTCGCTAATGGACACCGCCACGGTTTTGGTCGCCCCGATCTCGGGCGTGCCGTATGCGATGTGGTGGATCATCTGGGCCACGCCAAGGTCCACGGTCACAGTTTTTGGAAATCCCGGAGACTGGTCTGTCGCGTAACAATTCGGCGGAGAGCTGCCCCAGTTGCCGTCGGTTAGGCCGCCGTCCCAGCCGTGGGTGTTCGGGTGGCTGGATTGGTGGGATTTTCCACCGGACACCAATCTTCCAAGGGTCGGGTCGTTCGGCCAATGAGTGTTAAACGCGGCGGCGGGCAGGCCTTCGCGGTTGATTAGATTGGGTTCCGCGATTTGAGACCAGGCGAAACGGGCTCTGTCCGGTTTGGGAATTGTCCCGTTCGTTAGCAGAATCGATTTTCCGTCGGCGGAAATTTTCGCTTCCGCGGGCTGATAGACCGCATCCTGCCCGGCGATTTCGAACCAATTCGGAGGACCGCCGTCCCGCGTGGTTAGACCGCCGCCGATTTGATCGAAACCAATGGCGATCCCCGCGTCGGTGACCTTGAACTGGGAAAACAGCGGGCCGGATTTCACAACGTCGGTCTTGCCGTAGGTGTCCGCCAGCGCCCACAGGGCAAGCCGCCGCGCGACCTCGCCTTTGTTGTTAGGGTGAATGTCGCTAACATTTCCCACATCGTTGGTCACCGCCATGCCCGTGTGGGGAATCTTCAAGGCTTCCTGTTGGGCCGACCAGATGCCCGGGAGATTGTAAGTGCTTTTTTCGCCATAGTTGAATGGCGCGAGTTGGACGAAGAGAAACGGGGCGTCGTCCGCGCGGAACTGTTTGCGCCAGCCAGCGATCAACGCCTTCATTTTGGCGGTGTAGAGCATGCCCTCGCCATTGTTAGACTCGCCTTGATACCACAGAAAGCCACGCAGCGCGTAGGGCACGAGCGGATGAACCATCGCCTGATAGAGTCCGGTTTCCGCAGAGGATCCGAGCTTCAGCAGATCCGGGGCTTTTGGCATCTCGGGAGCGGAAACGCCCGAGTCCAGAGCCTTCGCCGCAGCGTCCGACCATTCCCGGACCGCAGCGACATAATTGCGAAAGGGTTGATCGTATTCCGGGAAACCCGGACTTCTCGCCCGCCTCAGGGCTTGCGTCGCGGCAAGTTCGTCGATGCCTGCGAGTCCCTCCTCCGCCCACCACGGCTCGATGCGGGAGCCGCCCCACGAGCTGTGAATGATACCGATCGGCACGTTAAGCTCCTCCGCCAGCCGCTTGCCGAAAAAGTATCCCACCGCCGAAAATCCTCTCGCGGTTTCAGGAGTCGCAGGAACCCATTTCGCGTTCACGGATTCCTGCCGGGCGTTGTTGAGAACTTTAGGCACGTCGAACAACCGCATCAAGGGCACCGGTCCCGCTGCGGCTGCATCCTGGTCTTCCTTCCGTGTCTGGCCGACTTTCCATTCCATGTTGGATTGCCCGCTGCCGAGCCAGACCTCGCCGACCAACAGGTCTTTCACTTCCAAGGTGGGTCCGCCGGCCTGCATCACGGTCATGGAACGACCCACAGCATTCGCAGGCATGGCATCGAATGAAATCTGCCAGCGCCCGAGACCATCCGAGGTCGCCGTTTTCGTTTGGCCAGCGAAGGAAATCGTCACGGATCGGCCGGGCTCCGCGCGTCCCCAGACTGGAACTGCTTTGTCCCGCTGCAGCACTCCGCCATTTTGAAAAAGCGGTGCGAGTGTTACTTCCGCGGTCACAGGCTGCCCAATTAGAAGCAATGCCATCCACCGTATTTTGGGTTGAGTCATAGCCCGCTGCTACGCATCCCGCCGTCTGAATCTTAAAAAAATGATTGCGTAACAGACACCGCCCATGCACTTTTTCCGCGAAACCTCATAAAACAAGGTAAATTACTAAGGATTATGCTTCCCGAGCACGCCCCATTCTCTTCCGACCAGCGCCGGGCGCTGGATTCGCTTCTTGCTGGCTTCGATCCCGTCCAACGCGGCTGGTTGAGTGGATATCTTGCGGCTCCTGGTCTGCCCGTTGTTTCCGCACCCGTGCCTGCCGGAAAACTCACGGTTCTCTACGGAACGGAGTCCGGGAACTCGGAATCGCTCGCGGATCGCACCGTGAAGGCGGCGAAAAAGCGCGGCTTTCAAGCGGTCATGAAAAACATGTCCGAAATTTCTCCACCGGATTTGGCTAAATCCACCAATCTCCTGGTGATCGTTTCCACTTGGGGCGATGGCGATCCACCGGAATCCGCCGTCTCGTTTTATAAGGAATTCATGAGCACAGAGTTCTCCCTGGCCAGCGTTCGCTTCTCCGTTTGCGCGCTGGGGGATACGTCCTACGAAAAATTCTGCCAGACCGGCAAGGACATCGACGCGCGGCTCGAAGGACTCGGCGCAACGCGCGTGGCCAACCGTCAGGATTGCGACGTGGACTATGAGGAATCCTACGCCGCCTGGCTAGATACCTCGCTCTCGGCGCTCGCTTCTACGACAGCGGCGGTGGTGGAACCGGCCACGCCATCGTTTGCCCCTGTTAGTGAGTTCGGGAAAAAAAATCCGTTTCCCGCGGAGACCATCGACACCGTGATTCTCAATGGCGAAGGCTCATCCAAGGAGACCTTGCACTTGGAATTTTCCCTCGCCGCATCGGGGCTTACCTATGAGCCTGGCGATGCCTTGGCCGTCGTTCCGGTGAACGCTCCAGACGTCGTGAAGTCGATCATCCAAGCCGCCAAGCTGACCGGAAACGAAGAGGTCGAAGTGAAAAACGTCGGTCGCAAGCTGCTCGCCGATGCGCTGCGCGAAGACTACGACATCACGGCACTTTCCCGCGCCGTCCTTACCAAACTCGCGGAAGCCGCCGACTCGGCTTTGCTGCGCGAACTGCTAGGCGAAGATGCGAAGGAGCAATTGAAGGAGTTCAACGATGGCCGTGAAATCATCGACGCGATCCTGAAATTCGCTCCGCACGGTCTATCAGCCGTAGCGCTCACCGGCATTTTCCGCAAGTTGCCACCACGACTTTACTCGATCGCCTCCAGCCCCTTGGCGCACACCGATGAAGTTCATCTAACGGTGGCTGCCGTCCGCTATGAAACTCATGGTCGCGAACGCAAGGGGGTCTGCTCCACCTACCTCGCGGATCTCGTGAAATCGGGCGATCCCGTCCAGGTCTTCGTCCAGCCGAACAAAAATTTCCGTCTGCCGGCCGATGGTTCCACGCCGATCATCATGGTGGGCCCGGGCACGGGTGTCGCGCCGTTCCGCGCGTTCGTCGAGCACCGCGCGGCGCTGGGCAACTCGGGGAAGAACTGGTTGTTCTTTGGCGACCAGCACTACACCTACGACTTCCTCTATCAGCTTGAGTGGCAGGATTTTTTAAAGGAAGGCGCGCTCACCCGCCTTGATGTGGCATTTTCCCGTGACCAACCGGAAAAAGTCTATGTCCAGGACCGGATGATCCAACAAGCGAAGGAACTCTATCAATGGCTGGAGGAAGGTGCCCATTTCTACGTTTGCGGCGACGCCAACCGAATGGCGCACGACGTCCACGAAGCGCTGATTTCGGTCGTGGAATTTCAAGCCGGCATTTCCCGCGAAGCCGCCGAGGTCTATGTCGAGGACCTTAAGAAAACCAAACGCTATCAACGCGACGTTTACTAACTTTTTTTACCACAATGAGTGACAAGAAACTTTCCGCTAACGAATATATCAAGACCCGCAGCAACTACCTGCGCGGCACCATCGTCGAGGGACTCGCGGACCTTTCCACCGGCTCGATGGTCGAGGACGACCAACAACTCCTCAAGTTCCACGGCACCTATCAGCAGGACGACCGCGACATCCGCGCGAACCGCCGCAAGCACAGACTGGAAAAGGCTTACAGCTTCATGATCCGCATCCGCGTGCCCGGTGGTGTCGCCAC
>JANMSI010000070.1:0-79928 GCA_031389115.1 Akkermansiaceae bacterium | reverse complement strand
CCAACCAAAACCAAACAACGCCGGGTGTCATGACTTATGGCGCAACCACTCGAAATCAAAAAATCCCCCCGGTGTCATTTTGCTATGGCGCAACACGAAGCAGCAAATCGGGTGATTGAATCCACGATTCGCCCTTTAATTACGGGCACGTCGAAACGGTCACGCACGACTTGTGGATCGACCGACTCACCGAAGCGGACATCGCAGACTGGGTCGCGCTGTCCGGAAAAACTAAAAATTTACCCAAGCTGTCGATCACGGGAAAAGGAATCTTGCGCGGGCTGCCCACTGGCGATGCGAAATTCATCCGGGCGATGGAGAAAGAGCTTGGATTTTAAGCAGCGGGTTGCCGCTGGGAGAGAGGAATGTCGAGAGTCAACATTTCGGAAAGTTTGTTCAAAATTTCTAAAAATTACTTGAGTTAGTTAGGATGTCCTGATTTCTATCCGTTGTTGATGAAATTCGCCTGCGTCACCACGCAACGGGCCGACATCAGTGTTCACCCCTTTGAGCCCCATGGAAAATCTTGAACTTCGGCTTGCCCGTATCGCTCGTTGCATCGTCCCCGCTTTGTTGCTTGGGGCCGCACCTGCCGCCTCCGCCCAAACCATCGCCGACGGAGCACTCCGGATGGAAGTGATGGCCGCGCCGAACCTGGTGGTCGATTCCAACGTGGAAACTCCCGCCTCCTATAGTCCGTCCGCGGCGCATCTCGGGGTGAAAGTTATCAATACCGGCGCGGTGCCACTGACGGACATCGTCGTAAACATGGGCGACCTGATCAATCCGCTGACGAGCAGCGGCACTCCCGGAATTTTCCCGTCGCGGACCGTGACGGTCGGAGGTTCCCAAGGCTATTCGGGCACGTTCGCCCTGCAAATGCCCGGCGGGGCGGGGGACGCCGTCCGCACCATTCCCAGCCTCGCGCCGGGAGAATCCGTGACGCAGTATTTTTTCGTCACCTATCCGCTTAAAGATTCTGGGGGAAACAGCGTGGCCGGTGCGGCACCGGTCACCGAGGACGACCTTTGGCTGAACTATGACATTTGGGCGACCGCCCGCGAAGGTGCGACGACGCGGCGGGTTTCCGAAATTTCCAAGGTCACCATGCGCAACGAGATCTCCGCCATGGCGAACAAAATCTGGCCAAACACCACCAGCAAGGTCCCGGACGAATATCTCGATGCGATCGAACAAAGTCTGGGCTGGCGGCCGAATGCAGGTGCCCCGCAGGCTGGCTCCACCGCGCAGCTGGAGGGAATCTGGTATGACCTAGGCAACGTCGGCGCCGGATTCGACAACAACGGCGATGGCCTGCCCGACCGCAACGCCTGGATGCAGCCCGTCGGAGATCCCAACCAATTCGACCCGCTCGCCATGCGCCTGGTGAAGTGCTACGGCATCGTGATCGTCAAGCTCAGAGGCGGCACCGAGCTGCTCATCCCTTTCGAAGACCGCCTCTATTTCGAAAACATTCCTGAAAACAACACCGGCGCGGTCGGCCTGGTTTTTTACGAGTTCTTGCCGCTGTCGTCCGGGCGCACGGCGACGATGTCACCCTATCAGGAAGTGGCCTCCGGCTTCGATAACGAGAAATTCAACGGCGACTACGGCGCGTCCAGTATTTCGCTCACCTCCACCCCGCCGGCCGTCACCTTCAATAAAGCCGGCCCGGCGCTGATCGCCGCAGGCAGCAACGCCACCTACACCCTCAGTGCTTCTAACACCGGTACGACCGGCATCGGCGTGCCGCTGCAGGGTTTGCCCTTCGTGTTCGAGGACGTCATCCCGGCTGGACTGGTGTACGTCGCCACCACCGCGACCGCGGCTAACGCCATCCCGGCGGGCAATGCCGTGACCGTCTCATGGTCCACCGACAACGGCCTGACCTGGGTGACCACCGAGCCGACGGCTGCCAGCGTGACGCGCATCCGCTGGACGCTCAACTCCGCCCTCGCCCCCGCCACCAGCGCGAGCGTGGGATTCCAAGCGGCCGTTCCGGTTAGCTTCGCCGCCGTGAGCATCGACAACACCGGCGTGATCAAACTCGGCGCGATCGGCTCGCTGGCAACTTCCACCGTCACCACTCGACTCACGGGAAACAATTCCGTCGGCGACCTCGTTTGGAAGGACGACAACCGCAACTCCATCAAGGACGCTGCGGAAACCGGCATTCCTAACATCACGGTCAATCTTTATTACGACACGAACGGCAATGGTGTCGCGGACGCTTCCGAACCGCTTTTCGGAACCACCCAGACGAATGCCAGCGGCATCTACTCGTTCGCCAGTCTTGCCGACGGAAATTACGTGGCCGTGGTGGACTCCACAGACACCGATCTCCCGGCTGGGTACAGCCTGCCGAATTCCGCTTCCCCAGTGATCGCCGTTGCGCTCGATCCCACCCGGGTCAGTGCTGCCGCCGTGAATTTTCTAACCGCTGACTGGCCGTTCATCGCCGCTCTAACTGTCGTTAAAAGCGCCACCCCGACCACCTATGGCGCGGGATCGCTCATCACTTACACCCTGGATTTGGAAAACAATGCCGCACCCGTGGCGGCGAAGATCACCCCGGTCCAAACATCCTGGTCCACCACCGTGGCAGGCAACCGTGCCGCACAGAATCCCACCAACGCGCAGGGATTTCCTGACAATGTTTATGCCCGGCTCGATCAGACCGCGAGTGCGGACAGCCTCACCAACAGCGGACTGTCCTTCGCCAACCCCACCGGCACCATCACCAAGGTGGAAATGGTCTTGAATGCCTACCTCAGCCAACCACTCTCTAACGACCAAGTGGACGTCACCGTCAACGGCACCCTTTTCGCGACGCTTACCACCGCGCAGCTCAATGCCATGACCGCTCCGGCAGCGATCCGCACCGTGGACATCACCTCGAGGAACCCCACTTGGACGTGGGCCCTGGTGCAAGCACTCACCGGCGATCTCAGGACTAACAAAACAAGCGGTGGCGACCCTGGCATCCTTTGGGTGGACAGTATCGGCTTCCGGGTGACGACCACTGCGGCGGCCCCTCCCCCGGCACCTACGGCCCTTCCACCATCGATCCCCTGCCACTGACGGACACCTACGACGCCACGAAATTGCAGTATGTCTCCGCCTCGGTCGCGCCGTCATCGACCAGCGCCGGCACCATTTCCTGGAGCAATCTCGGCCCGCTCAACGCCGGGACTCGCAGAACCATCGCCGTGACCTTTCTCGCCCTCAACCCGCCGGACATCAATGCGAACGGCGAGCCGGATTCCACCACCACGATGAACACCGCAACCTCCACCGGTGCCGTTTTCGTCTCCGGGCGTCCTGTCAATCCCGCCACCGGAACCGCCACCGTGACCATCGACCCGCGCGGCTCCATCGGCGACCTCATCTGGTGGGACATCAACGCCAACGGGCTCAAGGACGGCACCGAACCGGGCCTCGGCAACGTGCTCGTCACTCTCGATAACGGCGCGCAAACCCGCACTGACGCCAACGGATTCTATCTGTTTCCTAACTTGGTGAACGGCACCTACACCGTCACGGTGGTCACGACCACCCTGCCCTGGACCACCTTTTCCCTGACCAAGGACCCGGACGTCACCGCAAACAACGCCAGCACAGTCGTGATCAATAACAACGACGGCGTTTCGACGAACAACTCCTACCTCGACCGCGACTTCGGCTACGACTCGGCGCTCAACGTCATCACCGGCACGGTTTTCCGCGACGACAACGGCGACGGTGTCCGGGGCTCCGGAGAAATTTCGCTCGCCGGTGTGACCGTGACCTTGACCGGCACATCGGGTGCCACGACCACCACCGACAGTTTGGGAAATTACTCCTTCGGTTCGCTGGTCAATGGCACTTACACCGTGACCGTTAGCCAACCGGCCGCCACCATCCAGACCCTGGATCCGGATGCGGCGGTCAACAACGCCACCACCAAAGCGGTCACCGGTGGCAATCTCTATCCGAACAACAATTTCGCCTATCAGCCGTCCGGCACTCTGACCCTCGGCGACACGCTCTACGTCGATTGGAACGGCAACGGCAGCCAGGATAGCGGCGAGGAAGGAATCGCCGGAGTGGACGTTCTGCTCTATCGGGATACTAACGGCGACGGTGAAATTGATCCTGCGGCCGACGCCGTGAGAGCGGTTGCCATCACCAATGCGAGCGGCGTCTATGGCTTCGCCGGACTTCCCGCGGCTGACTACATCGTCGTGGTCCACACGTCCGATCCGCAGTTCCCCGCCGGGGTGATCCAGACTCAGGACTTCGACGGCACCCGCGACAGCCGGGCCGTGGTGAATCTAACCCTCAGCCTGGCCACGGTGGACTTCGGCTATAAGCCGCAGGGCACCGCCAGCATCGGCGACACCGTCTTCATCGACAGCGACGGAGACGGCGTCAAGGATCCCATCGAGAGCGGAATCGCCAACGTGGGCGTGACGCTTTACGAAGACACTAATAACAACGGCGTCATCGACGCGGCCACCGATGCCGTCCTCGCCACCGCCACCACCAGCGCTTCCGGTACCTATCGGTTCACCGGCCTCCCTGCGGGAAATTATCTGGTCGATGTGAATGAACTGGCCGCCAGCATTCCCAACGACGCTTCCGGTAACAAATTCCGGCGCACCGCGAGCGACCCGCATGACGTGACGCTGGCCGCCGGACAAGTTTATCTATCAGCCGACTTCGGTTTCGCCGCCGCGGCCACCATTGGCGATACCGTCTTCTTCGATTCCAACGGCAACGCCACGCAGGACGTTTCCGAGAGCGGCATTCCCAATGTGACCGTGCGGCTCTTCCTGGATGGCGATCAGGACGGCGTTGCGGATTCTTCCACTCCAATCGCCACCACCATCACCGCCACCGGCAGCGGAGCTAATCCCGCTGGTTTCTATCAGTTCACCAACCTTGCCGCTGGAACGTATTTCGTCCAAGTCCTTACCACCTCGCTGCCTCAGGCCGGCGGACAACCCATCCCGCTAACCGCTGACCCGGATCGCGACGGCGTCCCGGTGAACGACAACACCTATCCCACCCTGCCCGCGGGGGACCACGGCGATTCGCTGGTGATTGTCTCGCTCGGCGGAAATTATTCCGGCGCGGACTTCGGCTATCAACCGCCCGGTGCCATCGGCGACTTCGTGTGGCTCGATCTCGATCAGGACGGCGTCCCGGATTCGGGTGAACCCGGAGTCTCGGGAGTCACCGTTAGCATCACCAACGGAACGACCACCTACACGGCGATCACCGACTTCGACGGCTACTGGAGCGTGGCCAACATCCCTAACGGCGCATGGACCGTGGGTGTTCCCGCGTCCAACTTCGCATCCGGCGCAGCGCTTGAAAACACCGCTGCCACCTACGACGCGGATGGCGGTTCCAACTCCTCAACCGCATTCGGTCTCACCAACGGCACGGTCAATCTTGCCGCCGGGAACCTCGGCCTCGACTTCGGCTACAAACTGAATGGCTCGTTTTCGCTCTCCGGCACCATTGTCACCCACGACACCCGGGTCGCCGGCACTGCAGACGATACGGACGACTTCTTCGACGACGGCGTCGATCAGGATGCCGGGCCGCTGGATGAAACCGAACTCTCCGGCATGGTCGTCTATCTCTACACCACCAGCGGCGATTTCCTCGGCAGCAAGACAACGGACGCTGCGGGAAATTACAGCTTCAGCGGCCTCCCAAGCGGCACTTACCGTGTGATCATCGGTGCGCTGGCGAACTCCACCCTCACCACCACCGCAGCTAACAATCCGGCGGTTAGCTCGGTGAATTCGTCGAGCGGCACCTCGGTCATCCAAACGCTCGCCATCACCACCGCCAGCGTGTCGAACGTGGACTTCGCATTCATTTCCAATGTGAATTTCGACTACGGCGATCTGCCTTTAAACTATGGAGCCACCACCTTGAATCAGGACGGCGCCCGTCATATTATCCCGGTCGGCGGATCCTCCGTCTATCTGGGAGGCGCTCCGGATGCCGATACCAATGGTGTTCCTTCTTCCCTGGCCAGTGGCGACGACTCGCTCGGCACCGATGATGAAAACGGCATCGTCCCGCTTTCGATCTCCTCTTGGACCAACGGCACTGCCGGCGCTTCCATTCAGGCCACCGTCACCGGCAGCGGCTGGTTGGTCGGCTGGATCGACTGGAACCACGATGGTGATTTCCTCGATTCCGGTGATCTCGTGGTCAGCCAGGCGGTGACCACGGGAACGACTAACATCAGTCTCACAGTTCCGCCGGGCACCATCGGGGCAGGTTCGGAAAGCTGGCTCTCCCGCTTCCGCATTTTCACCACCGAACCGGCCTATCCTCTCTTCAGTTACACCGGCGCTGTCACCAATGGCGAAGTGGAAGACTATCTGATCGAGAAACCGGTCGGAGCCTCTATCGGCGACACGGTATGGAACGATGCGAACGGCAATGGAGTGTTGGATGCCGGCGAGGACGGCATGGCCGGAATCACCGTCGTGCTGCGCGACAATACGAACGCGATCGTCGCCACCCAGGTCACCGGCAACGGCACCACGGATGTCGATGGCGATGGCGTCGTCGATCCCGTTGGCTTCTATCGCTTCCCCGGCCTCGCCGCAGGAAACTACTCGGTCACCGTTTCGACTCCTCCTGTCGGCTTCACTCGGAGTTATGATGAAAACGGCATCGCCACACCGAACGTCACCTCGGTCTCCCTGATAGCCGGAGCACAACATCTCACCGCCGATTTCGGTTATGCGCCTTTGGTTGCGAATATATCCGGCCAAGTCCGCTACGACACCGATGCCGATGGCGATTTCAGCGATCCCGACAACGGGGCCGCCGTGGTTAAAATCCAGCTTTGGACCGATCCTAACGCCGACGGAAATCCAGCCGACGGCGAGCAGGTGGCCGAGACTTATACCAGCGCGACCGGCAATTACACCTTCACCGGCGTGCCCACCGGAAACTATAGCGTCGTCGAAATTAATCTTCCTAACAGCATCAGCACTGCGGACGCCGTAGGCATCAACGATGACCGGATCGCCGTGGTCCTGACCGGCACCGACGTCACCGGTCGCGACTTTCTCGATACGCTCCCGCCGGTCTATGTCATCAGCGGAACGGTTTACGACGATGCCGATGCCACCAACGATAATCTGATCGGCGCGGGCGACACGCCACTCGCTTCGATCACCATCAAGCTCTACTTCGACCGCGATGCGGACGGCGTCGTCAGCCCCGGCGATTCCGAACTCGACTCCCTCACGACGGACAGCGTGGGCAACTACAGCTTCACCAACGTTCCCGCCGGCAACTACATCGTCCAGGAAACCGATCCGTCCGGTGCTACCAGCGATTGGGATGCGCAAGGCAACCTAACCGACAATCAGATCGCCGTGGTCCTCGTCGATGCAAACATCACGAACCGTGATTTCCTCGACGACGGCTACCTCGGCAGCATCGGCAACCTCGTTTGGTCGGACACCGACCACGACGGAATTTATGATTCCGGAGAACCCGGCCTGTCCGGCATCGTAGTGCGACTCTATGCCTCCACCCAGACCCCGGGTGTGGACGCACCGCTCGCATCCACCACGACCAACGGCAGCGGCACCTACGGTTTCTCTAACGTCGTTCCCGGCGATTATAGAATCCAATTGCCCGTCCCTCCCGCCGACAGCCCCGGCCTAACTGGTGTTAGCAACACCGGTGACAACCAAATCGACAACGACAACAACGGTAGTCAGTCGGTCCTCGGTGGTCCGGTGATCAGTCCGCTCATCGCCGTTTCCGCAGGTGAAAACGATTCGACGATCGACTTCGCATTCGCCTGCCAAGGCACTTGGGCGGAATGGAAACTCCTGAATCCGCTGGGCGGCGAGAACGAGCCTGCGGACAATCCCGACGGCGACGCCTATGACAATCTGATCGAGTTCGCCTTTAACCAACCCGCCGCCAGCGGAGCGGGGGATCCCTATGGCATCCGTCCATCCGTGACCGCGCCAGGCACGATCGAGGCGGTCTTCACCCGGCCGGAGGGAGCCACGGAAAATGTCACCTATTCGCTGCAATACACCTCGGCGCTCGGTGCCACCACCACTTGGACCAGCATCGATCTAACGCCAGCCATGATTACGGTGGTTGAAAACGGGGACTGCATCGAGACGGTCACGATCAACGATCTCGAAACACTAACCGGCCTCACCGCCGGCACCGGCTTCGTCCGCATCCGCGCGGTGCTGGATTCAGACATCGACCACACTTCCTTCACCGAAGTGGAAGGCTGGACGGAAACCGCGTTGGGCATCTGCTGCCGCACGTTCAACAACCCCTACCTCCGCGCTCCGGTCTTCACCGGCACCATCACCGGAGTCAGCGGCCAAACGTTGAGCTTCGACAACACGGACCTCGTCTCGCTGCTAATTCCAGGTGCCGCCTACTTCCTTGAAGTGACCGCGGGCGAAAATGACGGACACCGCTTCGACGTGAGTTCCGCCTTGGCCAGCACGCTGACCTTGGCCACCGATAGCGACCTGTTCGCATCCGCTCCTCCGTTCAATACGCTGGCGGGACCGCTAACTGCCAGTCTGGCCGGTGACACGGTGGTCATTCGCCCTCACTGGACGCTCGGCGATCAATTTCCTGTTAGCGGCTTCTTCGCGGCGGGCACCCACACCGAGGCGGACCAACTGCAGTTCTGCTCCGGCGGAGTATGGTCAACCTATTGGCTCTATGATAACGGCGGCTCTCCCAAGTGGGTGAAGATCGGTGACGGCGGCATGTCCGACCAGTCCGGCACGGTGATTCCTCCCGGCCAAGGCTGCTTTGTCCTCCGGCGCAACACCGCGACCGCCATGCTGGCAATCGGCGAAGTGCGTCCTAACGATTTCATCCACCCGCTCCTAACCGGCAGCAACCTTGTCGGCGGCGGTTACCCAATCGCTCAGTCGACCAATGGAACCGGCGGGCGTAAAATGAATCTAACCACGGGATTTTTCGGCAGCCGGGATTCCAAAACCGCGGACTCCGTCTTCATCTGGAAAGGTGACAGCGTCCCCGGCACGAGTGGCTACGATACCTATTACCTCCTCCATCGCGAAACCGTCGTGCCCGCCCAGATCAAGTGGGTGAAAGTGGGTGACGCCACCCTCGCGCCCCGCGATGCCGCCGCGCTTCTACCGTCCGACTCCAGCGTCTTCCTGCGGGTGAAGGCCGACATTCCCAGCTACTCGGTTCCACGTCCCTGGAATCCCTAACCGCCCCATTTCACACTCCCTTACCCAAGCATCATGAAAATGCGAAATATACTGCTTCTGCTACCTGTGGCGATCGCCCTAACCGCTCCCGCCTCCGCCGCGCAGATCAACTGGAGCTGCGAGGTGGACAGCGTGCTGCGCGACAGTTTTGGAAATCCACTCGACGAGACTTTTTCCATCCAACTCGGATACTTTGAGAACGTCCTGGGAGTTGCGTTTGTGCCTGACGCTTCGAACACGGCGGACTGGTCCAGCCACTGGAAAGTCTTTGACCAGGCGGCGTTCGACCCCTTGTCGGGATATTTCACCTCATCCGCGCGGCTGCAGGCGGATGGCACGAGCACCGGCACTTTTGCCACCAATGACCTCGGGGTCGATTTCTCCAGTCAGGCCGCCTACATCTGGATCTACGATTCGAAAGCCGCCACCCCTGGCAGTGAGTGGTTTCTCGGCCGCAGCTCGACGGGTGACGGCTGGCGTCTGCCTGACAAACCCGCGGACGATTGCTGCGACACGGAAGTGCTCGAGTGGTCGGTCACCGATCTAACCACCGGAGACACGCCCGTCTTCGGCCGCCAGGGAGTCCCCATGGGAGCGGGCGAACACACGGTCACCGACCCCGGCTTCACGTTGCAAACCTTCACAATCGTGCCGGAACCTTCCTCCTGCCTGCTCGTCGCACTCGGCGGCGTGGTTGCCGCTTTCCGCCGCCGCAGGTGATGGCCAAAAGTTGCTGGCTCATTTGGGTCGTCGGTTGGCTGGCCATTTCGGTTAGCCGGGCCGAGACGATCCGCTGGTTCAGCGTGACCGGCTCTAACAATCTCACCAGCGTCGGCCCTCTGATGAGCGGTGCGTTCAGCTTCGAGCTGGGAGTTTTCAATGGCAGCTTCGTGCCGACCGCAGCAAACGCCGCGCAATGGGCCGCCCACTGGGTGCCCGCCCGGCGCGTTTCCTACAACGGCCCTAACAAGCGCTTCGACGGCCAGTTCACCGTGGTGAACAACGCCGCTCCCTTCACCGTGGGCAAGGCTGCCTACGTCTGGGGATTCCAAAACGGAGCGGCCTCCAGCGAGTGGATTCTCTTCCGGAATCCCGCGTGGACCTGGCCCGCGCCGAATCCCATGAATCCCTTCGGCGTGGATTGGGATGCGGCCTCCGCCACGGCGGTCATCGGCAGCATCGATCCCGACGGCAGCCCGTTCCTCATGAAATCCGCCACCGTCACCACCTGGCAGCAGTGGCGCGATGTCGAGCTGGCAGGTGAGCCACTCAACGCACCGAATGACGATCCGGACCGCGACGGCGTTTCCAATCTGTTGGAGTTCGTCTTTGCCACCCCGCCGCAGCAGGCAAATGCTCCCGCAACGTCATCGGAGATCGTTACCATCAGCTCGCAGAAGTTCCTGCAAATCACCATCCCGCGCCGTCTGGATCGCCTGGCGACGCTGACACCGCAGGTTTCACCCGATCTAACGAACTGGGCTTCCGGTCCGGCCGTCACCACCGTGATCTCCGACACTCCGGCGGCGCTGGTGGTGCGCGATCTAACGCCGCTGGCACCCGGTGCCGCCCGACGTTTCATGCGGGTGAAAGCCGAGCTGTAGGCGCGTGGCTGCCGCGTCTCGCGGCAGGCCGTGCTCGCGGCGTCTCGCCGCGATACCTGACCAACGGTCTAGCCACCCACCAGCCGTTTCCTCGTCGCCTCATCCACCGCCTCGCACAACCGGTAACCTTCGCCCTGACTCGGGATCGTCATCAACAGCGCGTCCCGCTCATACGGCGAGGGGAAATCCAATCCGATCAGCGCCCGCCCGATCCGCTCGCCGGATTGCCGGTAGTTGAAATAACAAAGGCTGGCGTTTCCGCGGATCCGTTGACCCAGGAAATCATGCAACGCACCCGGGCGCTCGTAGAAATCCAGCCGCAGGAAGGCCGCGTTTTGCAGCAGGTCGCCACGCAAGGGAATCGCCCGGAAAGCGATGTCCACCGCGCCGGTTAGATCCTCCCACGCGAACCCGCGGCGGTCGAGTTTCTCCGGCAACGCATCGAGTACCGCCGGATCGTCCGCATGAATCGTGAAGGCGGGCCAGGCTTCCAGTCCATCGATTTTCCCATACTGGAAATCCGCGATGTCCAGTCCCTCGAAACATGTATCCAACAGCTCCAGCATCGTCCCCGCGCGCTCGGGGATGCGAACGCGCAACGTCCGGCTGGTTTTAATACCCGAGCCTACCGATTGGGCGATCAGTCCGAGCTGGAGGAAATCAACGTTCGCTCCGCAAAGCACGACGAGGATCTTTTTGCCTGCAAGCGCCTCGCGGTTTTTCAAAACCGCGGCAAGTCCCATCGCGCCGGATGGTTCCGAGACGCACCGCAGGCCCTCCCACAACGTCCGGATCGCGTGGCTGACTTCCGCATTGGTCACCGTCTCGATGCGATCCAGCGTGCCCTTGCAGATTTCAAACGGCAGACCGCCCGCCGTTCTAACCGCCGTGCCGTCGCAGAACAAATCCACGCTCTCCAGCGCCACGGGCCTGCCCGCTTCAAGCGCTGCTTTCATCGACGCCTGGCCCACACCTTCCACGCCGACCACTTCGATGTTCGGCCAGTAGGTTTTCAACCAGGTGGAAACGCCCGCAGCAAGCCCGCCGCCGCCGATCTGGAGGTAGGCGGCATCGAACGGACCGTGGCCTGATAGAACTACCTCATCCGCGAGGGTTCCCTGGCCGGCCATCACCTTGAGATCATCGTAGGCATGGATGTACACCGCTCCGCGAGCCGCTTCATCCGCCCGCGCGGCGGACACCGCCTCGTCATAACTGTCGCCGGTTAGCTGGATCTCCACGAACTCCCCGCCGTGATGCAGCACCGCTGCCTGTTTCACCTTGGGTGTCGAGCGAGGCATGTAAATCCGCGCCCGGATCCCCAGCGTGCGGGCCGCCAGCGCGACTCCCTGTGCATGGTTTCCAGCCGACGCCGTCACCACGCCGCGCGCCGCCTCGGCGGATGTTAGGAGCGCCATCCGATTGCACGCCCCGCGCCATTTGTAGGATTTTACGGCGGATAGATCTTCACGCTTCACCCAGATTTCCGGCCCCGGTCCGGGCAAGTTCAGCCGCTCCAACGGCGTCGCCTTGCCAAAGCGATAGACCCGCTCGCGGGCAAACAGAATTTCCTGGCGCAATTGCCGGTCGAGCGGCAAGTCCTCGCGGTTCATGTCAGACCATGATCCGAAACCCGCCGACCCTGCAAGGCGCGATGAAATGTAAGGGATGCGCGTTTCTTTGGCGGCGAAGGCGTAGCGGCGATCACCGGTTGCCGCGAGTCATCTTCACTGGAGCCCTCCATTCGCGGCGACCGGTGATCGCCGCTACGAGCCTAACATAGGTGACACCGGCTCGCGATCCCGATAAATAGACACCCCATCGAACTTCAAAAGAAGACGAGGCATTTACCTGCATCAATCATGAACCCACCCCAGTCTCCAGCGATCCCTCTGCGTGTCGTCATCACCGTCTTTCTGGGAATGTTGCTCCCGCACACGGCCTTCGCCCTCACGTCTGGAGACTACGACTACGAGCTCGCCAATTCGGGTGCGGCGGTGAAGATCACCCTCTACCACGGGACGGATGGAGAGGTGGAAATTCCGGATTCGCTGGCGGGCCTTCCGGTTATCGAACTGGGTAGCCAAGCATTTTTCTCGGAAGATTCGACCCGGTTCACCATCCCTGCCAGCGTTGCCACGATCGGGGAGGATGCGTTCAGCCAAACCAAAAGTCTTCTAACAATCGATGTGGATCCTCTCAGTCCCTACTTCAGCAGCGTGGATGGCGTTTTGTTCAACAAGGAG
Source organism: Akkermansiaceae bacterium (assembly GCA_031389115.1). Classification (GTDB taxonomy): domain Bacteria; phylum Verrucomicrobiota; class Verrucomicrobiia; order Verrucomicrobiales; family Akkermansiaceae; genus Luteolibacter. Next base: position 66,818 of record JANMSI010000070.1, on the reverse strand, counting down.
AAAACCCTGCTGATCGAGTACCCGGAAGGCAAGTCCGGGAGTTACGCGGTTCCCGATGGAGTGACCGCCATCGGAACCCGGGCGTTCGCAAGCTGTTTTCTCCTGAACAGTCTCACCGTTCCTAGCAGTGTCGGCTTCATCGCGGACGACGCCTTTTACCACGCCATCAGCCTCAGCGGAATCGTGGTGAGCGACCTTAATACAGACTACAGCAGTGTGGATGGCGTTATGTTCAGCAAGGACCAAGCAGCGATTTTGAAGTGCCCGGAAGCTCGGGCGGGGGAATATGCGATTCCGCCGACAGTTACCCGCATCGGTACGAGCGCGTTCGCGGATTGCGACAAGCTGACAGGGATTGAGATTCCGGCCGGCGTTACTGAGATAGGGCCATCGGCATTTACGTACTGCCATCGCCTGGAGAAACTAACACTGCCTGATAGCGTCATCCGTATTGGCGGGTTCGCGTTCGGATATTGTTACGGACTAACGAAATTCGTGGTGCCGGATCAGGTGACGGACCTTGGCTACGGAGCGTTCTGGGGATGCGACGAACTCGAAACCGTTGTGCTGCCTAATAGCCTCAAACAAGTCCCGAAAGGCGCTTTCTTCCGTTGCCATGCCCTGAACCGCGTCTCGCTTGGGGAAGGTGTCACCACCATCGGGGGGAGCGCGTTTCAAGATTGCGCCGGACTCACAACGATCCGACTTCCCGAGAGCGTGACGACGATCATGGACAGAGCCTTCTCATCCTGCAGTTTAACGAGCGTCACCATACCCTCCCGCGTCACGTTTATCGGCGGGGGCGCTTTCGGAATCTCTGATGGGTTTCCGGGAGGCAACAGGGTTGGCACTCTCAGGAAAGCGAAATTTCTGGGCGACGCGCCGACCATGGGTCCGCATGTCTTTGCCGATGCGGCAAAGGGATTCACCGTTCTTTACGCCGCGGGAAAAAACGGGTTCACCTCACCAAAGTGGAAGGGCTATCCAGCGATGGCGGTGAACGTTGAAATTTCCGTCCAACAGCCGTTAGGATCGGAGCTCGTGGATGGCCAGGCCAGGAAAAGCTTTGGCAGCGCGAAAGTCAGGGCGTCGGGCGGCCTGAAAACTTTCACCGTGAAAAACATCGGCGCGGGCACCCTCACCGGCTTGGGCATCAGGATCACGGGATCTCATGCAGGGGATTTCATCGTGGCCAAGCCCGCCGGAAAATCCTTGGGCCACGCAGAAAGCACCGAGTTCAAAATCTTGTTCCGACCTGCCGCCAAGGGAACGCGGACCGCTGTGCTCCACCTCAAAAGCAACGATTTAAGCGAAAGCCCGTTCGACGTCGAACTAACGGGCATGGGTGTGAAGTGAGCGGAATGTAGCCGGCTAAGTCTGCGATTTTAACTTGTGCAAGGACCGCTGCTGGCTTGAATTGCCGCGCCTCTCCGATGACCCTGCGCACCTCACTCGCCATCACCGCCATTGTCTGGGTCACCGCCATCAGCGGCGCCCATGTGGCGCTGAATTTGAAGAAGCCCACGGGAAAAATTAAGATCGGCTTCCTTCCCGTGACCTGTCACCTGACCTGTCCGGTCACCGATTTCATCAACAAGGGCACTGAGGGAGAGAGTTTTTTCGAGCCGATCAAGTTCAGCGGCTTCCCCGAGATCAAGGAAGCGTTCATGCACGGCAGTCTGCGCGCAACCTTCATCCTCGCGCCCATGGCGATCGCCCTGCACGAGCAGGGAGTGCCGATCAAGATTGTCTATCTCGGGCATCGCGATGGCAGCGCTTTGATGGTTCACAAGGACTCGAACATCCGCACCATCGCGGACTTGCGGGGTAAAACGGTGGCTGTCCCCGCTCGCTTTTCAAATCAAAGGCTGCTCATTTTCCGCGCGCTTAAAGCCGCAGGGATGACCATCAACGACATCACGATCAAAGAGATTTCACCGCCGGACATGCCTGCGGCTCTCTATTCGAAATCAGTGGATGCGGTGACGAGCGGCGAGCCTTTCATGGTCCAGTGCGAGCTCGATGGCTACGGCCGCGTGCTCTATCTAACCAAGGACATCTGGCCGAATTTTATCTCCTGCGTCCTTGCGGTGAACGAGGCGGATATCCGCGATCATCCTGAAAAGATCCAGCAGCTCGTGGATGGCATCGCCCGCAGCGGCATGTGGCTGGAAGGAGGCATGGACCAGCGGATGGCCGCCTCGCAGTTCGTCGCGAAAAATTACTATCATCAGAACCCGCGGCTGCTGGAATATGTCCTGAGCAAACCGCCCGACCGGGTGCGTTACAACGACCTCACGCTTCAGCGCGAAAATTTCCTGGAGATCGAGCAGCTCGCGAAGGAATCCGGCATCATCGAAGGCAAGGAAACCTTCGAGGACTACGTGGATGTTAGTTTCGGCCGCAAGGCTGCGGAAACCCTGAAACAGTACGATTACACCGCGGCAGAGGCGATGAAGGCGTTGAACAAATGAGAATGCAGCGCATCGTCCTGCCGCTGCTGGTCGCGGCCCTTTTCCTGAGCGGCTGGCACCTGGCGGTCAAATTGACCGGAACCACCATGTTCCCCACTCCTGAAGAGGTCAGGAAGGGGCTGATGGAGTTGGTGGAACAGGGGGTGCTGGTGAAATACATTGTGGCCTCGTTGTTCCGGGTCACCTGGGGATTCCTGCTGGCGATTATCGTCGGGGTGCCTTTCGGCTTAATCCTCGGCTGGTATCGTCCCGCCGCGATGGCCTTCAATCCGATGATCCAGATCTTCCGGCCCATCTCGCCGATCGCATGGATCCCGGTGGCCATCCTGTGGTTCGGCATTACCGATGTTTCCCCGATCTTCCTCATTTTTCTCGCCAGCGTTTTCCCGATCACGGTCTCGGCGATGGCCGCCGTTCAGAACATGCAACCGGTCTATGTCCGCGCCGCGCGGAATTTCGGGCTGAACAACGCGCAGCTATTCCGCAAGGTCATTTTCCCCGCCTGTCTGCCGCAGATTCTAACCGGACTGCGGATCGCCCTCGGCATCGCCTGGCTGGTGGTCGTCGCTGCGGAAATGATCGCCGTGGATTCCGGCCTCGGTTATCTCATCATCGACGCCCGCAATGCCGGCAAGCGCTACGACCTGGTCGTCGCCGGCATGCTGATGATCGGCCTGATCGGACTGCTGCTGGATATCGCCGTCCGCAGCCTGGAAAAATTCGACGAAGTCCGCTGGGGCTACGCTAACAAAGACGAATCGTGACCTCCGCTCCCAAGAACGATCAGCCCGCCATCCAGGTGCGGAACCTCTGGATGACCTTTCCTGGCAAGACCAAGGACAAGCCGGTGCACGTCCTGGAGAACGTGAATCTTGACGTGAAACGCGGCGAGTTTGTTTGCATCGTCGGTCCGTCCGGCTGCGGGAAGTCCACGCTTCTCAACATCGTCGGCGGTTTTCTCAAGCCAAGTTCCGGCGAGGTCCTGGTGGAGGGAAATCCGGTCAACGGCCCCGATCCCAAACGCATCTTCGTCTTCCAGGAAAACGGAGTGTTCCCGTGGCTCAACGTGGAGGAGAACGTCGGCTTCGGCCTGTTAAAAAAATCGGATGCCGAGCGCCGGAAGCTCGTCAGCCACTACATCGAGATGGTCGGTCTAACCGGCTTCGACACGTCCTACCCGCGCGAGCTGTCCGGCGGCATGCGTCAGCGGGTCGAGATCGCCCGCGCGCTCGCCTCTTCGCCCGACATCATCTACATGGACGAGCCGTTCGGCGCGCTCGATTTCATCACCCGCATGAAGATGCGCGCCGACCTCGTTAGAATCTGGCGGGAGGAAAAGAAGACCATCCTTTTTGTGACCCATGATATCGAGGAAGCGGTTCAACTGGCCGATACCATCCTCGTCATGAGCAAGCGTCCGGCGACTGTTAGCCTGCGCCAAACCATCGACCTGCCACGCCCGCGCGACCTGGATTCGCACGGCTATCTCGCAGCCCGCGACAGCATTTTCCGCGAAATGGGCATGAGCCTGAAAGTGGGGGAGTGAGCCACCGCCTCTCAGCGTTTTGTGGCAGCGATCAGCGGGGAGGTGAAATCCCTAACCGCATTGGCCGCGTTCCCGGGGTGGAGTTCCACCTGTTTGACAATGGCGGAACCGACAATCACCCCGTCTGCGGATTTTGCGACTTCTGCGGCCTGCTCGGGCGTGGTGATGCCGAAGCCGACGCAGATCGGCGTGCTGCTGTGTTCGCGGATGGCGCTGACCTGCGCGGCGATGTTCGCGGAGGGAGCGCCGTGGGAGCCGGTGACGCCGGTCCTCGATAGAAGATAGATGAATCCTTCCGACGACTGGGCGAGGATCTTCACCCGGTCCGGCGGCGTGGTTGGAGCGATCAGGCGGATGTGCTTCAGGCCCGCGCCGATGGAGAGGTCGGTGTTGAGAGCAGCTTCGTCGGGCGGCAGATCTAGCAGCAGAATGCCGTCCGCTCCTGCTGCGGCGGCGTCATGGTGGAAGTTCTCGAAGCCGTAGGTGAAGATCGGATTCAGATAGGTGAAAAGCACGATGGGCGTCTCGTGCGTCTCGCGGAAGCGGCGGATCAGTTCAATGGACCGGGCGGTGGTCATGCCCGCCTTGAGTGCGCGCTCGGCAGCCATTTGATTGACGATGCCATCCGCTAACGGGTCGGAAAACGGCAGGCCGAGTTCGATGATGTCGGCGCCGGCATCGGCCAGGGATTTGATGATTTCCAGCGAAGCCTCGAAATTGGGGTCACCGGCGGCGACGTAGGCGACGAAGGCTTTTTGGTTGGATTCGCGAAGGCGGGCGAAGGTGGTGTCGATGCGATTGGGCATGGGGAGATGATCTATGAGAGACGATCTATGAAAGATGATTGATGAGTAAAGAGGACTTCACGCGTCCTGCTTCGCGAGTGCCTCGCAGGATTTGATGTCGAGCTTGCCGGAGGCGAGGACGGGGATTTCCGTGACGTGCATGATTCGTTTCGGGCACCAGAGCGAGGAAAGTCCCTGGTCTAGCAGCTTATAACGGAGGTCGATGCATTCCTGTTCCAGGGCGGGTCCGGCGATGGTGGAGAGGAGCAGGATGGCTTCGCCTTTCTGTTCGTCCGGGACGCCGACGACGGCGATGCGGCGCTCGGTTTCGGCGTCGAGGCCCAGGACCTTGTTGATGGCGGCCTCGACGGTTTCGTGCGGGACCATTTCGCCGGCGATCTTGGAGAAACGGGAGATCCGGCCCTCGATGTAGAGAAAGCCGTCCTCATCGACGCGGCCGACATCGCCGGTCCGGAACCAGCCGTCCGACAGGACTTCGGCGGTTTTTTTGGGATCGCCCAGATAGCCTTGGAAGACGTTGGACCCCTTGAACCAGATGATGCCCTGCTTGTTGATCGGGACTTCTTTGTCGGTGGCGGGATCGGTGATTTTGATCGCGAGGCCGGGCAGCAGTTGGCCGACGGAACCGTGGCGCGAGGAGGGCAGGGCGACGGAATCCCGCTCGGCGACCAGGTCTGGGAGATTGACGTTGGTGGCGGGAGAAGTCTCGGTTAGGCCGTAGCCTTCCTGCGGACGGACCCCGAATTTTTCCTCGAAAGCGGAGGCCAGCGACTGGGGAAGTTTTTCCGCGCCAGTGACCACGAGCTTGAGCGACGCGAACTGGGCGGGATCGATCCGCTTCATGTAGCCGCGCAGAAAGGTGGGGGTGGAGAGGAAGATATCGATCTGATGGAGGGCGATGAGCTCGGCCAGCCGCTTGGTTTCCAGCGGACTCGGGTAGGTGACGAGATTGACGCCGTCGATCACCGGATACCACAGCGTGACCGTGCAGCCGAACGAGTGGAACAGCGGCAGGCAGCCGAGGATCGACGAGCCGTTAGGAAGATCCAGCCGGGTGCCGAACTGGCAGACATTTGCAAGGACGTTGCGATGACTGAGCACGACGCCTTTGGGTTCGCCGGAGGAGCCGGAGGTGAAGAGCAGCGCTGCCTCGTCCTCACCGCGGCGCTTGTTCAGACCGAGCAGCAAGCCCAGCGTGGAAGCCGGCAGGAGCTTTGAAATGATCGCCCACCTGACGATTTTCTGTTTGAGCGTGGGCAGGACGCGCTCGATGAAAATCAGGTCGCGGTTAGGTGGCCATGGAAACGACGAAATTTTTCTAACAAACGGATCGGCGGTGATGAAGCGATCGACGTCGGCCTGCCGGATGCAGGATTTGATGGCCTCGTGGCCTGCCGTGAAATTCAGGTTTACCGGGACTTTTCCCGCGAAAAGGACGGCGAGGTTGGCGATGAGTCCTGCCTTGCCGGGAGGGAGCACGATGGCGACGCGCGGCTTGTCGGTTTCCTCCCTGATGAATTTCGAGAAGACGATGGCGGCAGCCAGGACCTTGTCGAAGGTCAGCTCCGTGTCGTCGGCACCGTCGATGATGCGGTTTTTTGAACCGTGTTTTTTTAGTCCTTGGAGGAGGGTCATCGCCAGCGAGCCTTTGAAAAGCGACCGCGAGGAGTAGGCCTCCTCGTTGGCTTCGAACAAGGCTTGCTGATAGATCGGGAGGCTTGCCGACTCCGCGGGGATCGATTTGCCGAAGGCGATCACCGCAGATGGCAGCGAGGCCCTGGGCTCCACGGATAAACTGGAAGCGCGGGGGCGATCAACGGCGAGCGGCAGGATTGGCAGGCCGAAGGCGCACAGCACTTTCAAGTGAGCCGCCGGGATCTGGCAGGCCGTGGCGTTGCGGGTGGTGGCCCGGCTCGGGACGAAGATCAGCAGCCCGCCGTCGGCGAGGTAGGGTTTGAGCTGGGTTCCGGCAGCGGCGGGCGCGGCATCCTCGACGGAGAACATCGCGCCGGATCCGGATTTCTCCAAGTGCGCCCGGAGATGGGGGTCGTAGAGGGCCGTTTCCTCGACGAGCCAAGTGATTTTCCGTCCGGCGAAGAGCTTTTCGAAATGAAGCGCCAGATCGTGATCAAGCCGCCCTGGGATCACTAGGATGCCGGTCGAGGGAAGGCGTTCCTTGTGAAGGATTTGGATGGCAGCGGAAGACATTGTGTAAATCAGGATGCGGGCTGGTGCCGAGGGGCGGACCGCAGGGATTTACGCGAATTTTTCCCGGCATCGCACGGCATTTTTCGGAAATTCCCGATGCTGGCGCTTGTCGTTCAACCCAATTCCCGTGGCACCGTGATCATGAACTTGGTCTCGCTGCCAGGCACCGAGGTCACGCCGATGGTCCCGCCATGGGCTTCGATGGCCCGCTTCACGATGGACAGGCCGAGGCCGGTGCCCTTGACCTCCTGTTGCGAGTGATGTTTTTCGACCCGGAAAAAGCGTCGAAAAATGTGGGCCAGGTCGGCACTGGGAATTCCCACGCCGTTGTCGGCAACCCAAATGCGGATGTTCTCCCCGGCCCGTTCGCAGCCGATTTCCACCCGGAGACCGCTGTAGGGGTTCTGTTTCAGGGCATTTTCGACGAGGTTGAAAAGCACCTGCGTCCAATAAAAGCGGTCGCCCTGGAGGACCAGATCCGCGTCCGGCATGGTGACGATCATTTCCGCGTTTTGGTTGCGAATGACCGATTCCAGCCGCTCAAGAACGTCCTTGATGCACGAGCGGAACTTGAACGGCTCGAGCTTGAGTGCGTTCGCCTCGCCCGATTCCAAGCGGGAGATGACCAGCATGTCCTCGACGATGCGCGAGATCCGGTCGGCGTGCTTGCGCATGATCGTTAGAAACCGGCGCGCCATTTCCGGTTCTTCGAGCATGTTGTCGTCGATCAGGTTCTCCAGATAGCCGTTGATGATCGCAAGCGGCGTGCGGAGTTCATGTGACGCGTTCGCCACAAAGTCCTTGCGGACCTGTTCGATTTGATGTTCGGCAGTCACGTCGCGGATGATGACACGGGTGGTCGGGGCGCCTCCCGGGGGATTGGAGAGTTGGTCGGCGTCGATGATCCAGGCATTGACTCCACGGGTTTCGAGATCGCCGCGCGGGGAGGTCTGCTGGGGCAGCACGACCCGCGATTGTACGGGTTCGCCGGTGGCGAGGCAGCGGAGCAACGCTTCGGCAAGGCGGGGATCGAGGAAGGCCTCGCTAACAGGCCGGTTGAGCAGCTCGCGCTGACCGAAGAGCGCACGCGCCGCCTCATTGGCGAAGCGAATATTGGCGTCCGAATCCACCAGCAGGAAGGCATCGCCGAGGGCATCCAGCAGGCGGTTGCGCTCATCGCGGGCCTGTTTGAGATCGAGTTCGAGACGGAGTTTCCAAGCATTGAGTTCTACTGCTGATTGCTTGCGGGCGGTGCGGTGGCGACCGGCCAGGATGGCGAGGGCGACGAGTGCGGCAACGGCGGCGAAGATGGAAATTTCGGTGGTCATGCGTTTGCTTTCGCAACGCAATAGCCGACGCCTCGCACGGTTTCAACCCAGGCCCCATGCGGTCCAAGTTTCTGCCGCAGCCGTTTCATGTGGGTATCCAAGGTCCGACTGTGGGTCGCGTCGCTGTAGCCCCAGACGGTGCGGAGCAGATCGTTGCGATCCTGCGGCTTGCCTGAACGTTCGCAGAGAAAAAGAAGCAGTTTGAATTCGGTCGCCGTGAGTTCGGTCGGGTCGTTATCGAGATAAAATTTGAGGGAATTTTTATCGAAGCGAAACGGTCCGTAAGTGAAATCGACCGCACCGGGAGGCGCGTCCGCGCGTTTGAGAATGGCTTGGACGCGCAGCATCAGTTCCTTAGGACTGAAAGGCTTGGTGAGGTAGTCGTCGGCCCCCGCCTCCAGACCTTGGATTCGATCCTCGGTTTGGGCGCGGGCGGTCAGCATGATGACCGGAGTATTCACCGTGCGCGCGTCCCGGCGGAGTTCGCGAAATACCGAGTAACCGTCCCGCCCGGGGAGCATCAAATCGAGGAGGATCAGATCGGGCCGTTCGCGCAGCGCGAGCTCTGTGCCCTCCACCCCGTCGTGGGCTTTGAGGACCTCATAGCCAGCGCGTTGGAGATTGAAACCGATCAGGTCGGCGATGTCGCGTTCATCTTCGACAATCAGGATTCGATGCATTACCGGGCAAGGTAGCGGGCGGGATTTGCAGCGACGAAACCCTCGGGTGTGACGATTCGGTCACAAAAGATCCTTGCCAATGTAACTGCCGGGCTGGGTCGTGCGCGCGATCCCGATTTTCACGCCTGCTTCGATGGAGGTGTTCACCCCGGTGCGGACGCCGTCGCCCAGCACCGCGCCGAGCTTGAGACGGCCGGTATTGACCGGTTTTCCCTGAATCATGGAAATATGGTGGCGGCCGTCATGGCGGTGATTCTCGGTGCAGGTTCCCGCACCCATTGTCACGTGGGTTCCGATGATCGAGTCGCCGACGTAACATTGGCGTGAAATGTAACTGTTGTTGTAGATGATCGAGTTTTTGACCTCGACACCGTTTCCGACGAAGCAATTCGCGCCGATGCTGGTCGCGCCGCGAATGTAGGCGTTCGGTCCGATCTGGCTGTTCGGGCCGATGATGACCGGGCCTTCAATCACAGTGCCGGGAAGGATGTGGGAGCCATTCGCCAGCCGGATGCAGCCCGATAAGCTGGCCAACGGGCTGACCACTCCGAGCAGCGAGGTCTCATCCATCAAGGCCAGCACCTCTTCATTCATCCGCAGCAAATCCCAAGGATAGATCACGGGGAAACAGTTGGCATCGGTGACGATTTTCTCGACGCACTCGGTCGGCTGATCGGAACCTTTCCAAGCGAGGATATTTCCCTCCGCGTCCACGAGGCAGGCCGTGTTTGGGTGTCTCCCGAGCAGCAAAAGCGCGCTTAGCTCGATCCAGTTGTCCAAGGGAATCCGCAGCGTGCGATCGGTGGCTTCGTCGGGTTCCACGAGCTGCAAGCCTGCCCGGCGGAGGTCGGCCGAGAGCAGTTCCCGCATGGGAAGATTGGCGATGAGACAGGCACCGAGTTCCCGGTTAGAAGTGATGGGTGCACAAAAAGCGGGATTTCGCGGGGGTAAAAGGGTTGCCTGCATGGTTTATCAAATTCGAGCACGATCCCGATGGGGATACACGAAAAATCTTAGCATTTAAAAAAATTCATCGTCCGCCGGCCTCACTCTGCGTGCAGTGCGTGCCACTTTGCATAAACAACCGGCGAAATTTCGGAGGGCTTGATTTCCGACCGGCCGCCCCAAAAAACATTGGTGTAGGAAACGGGGATTCCGACGGCGGCGAGGTGCTTGTCGATCGCTGCCTTGTGCTCCAAGACCCGCGGTTTTTCGGTGCCGTGCATCACGCCCATGATGTTGACATTTCCGAACTGCGGACCGCCTTCCCGCCAATAAGCATGGGTCATGCAGAAATGGCGGCCCACTTCGCCGCCGGCCTCGATCTCGCGGCCTTGCGGCACCGCCCAATGAAACAGCCCGTTGAAGCGCGTCACCCGTTCGCCCGTGGCGGAGGGCTTGACGTGCTCAAGAAATGTGGAAAAACGGCCAATCACTTTTTTCGCATTCAGCGTCTCCGCGATTTCACAAAATCGATCCAGCGAGACGCCCGCGATCACCGCCCGGTTCGTCCATGGATTGTCATTGATTTCGTCTAACGTGAGCTCCTCCTTGAGCGCTAGCAGGACTTCCCACTCCTCGGCAGTTAGATCCACCGCGGTGGTGGTCATCATGGTCGCTGCGTCATCCGCTTTGTCGCCCGGTTCGAGGATTTTCCGCCGGGTATGGCCCACGCCAAGCGCGAAAACTCCATTGGCCGGCATCAGCAGGTATTCGGTGGCGCCCGTTAGACGCAGCAGCGTCGTGGCATGGAAATCCAGCGACTCGCCGACCGGCACCTTGAGCGTCGTCCACAGCCGGTAGCCCGAGCCGGACACCTCGGTGTCTGTCGAACGAATCACCACATGCCCGGAAAAAGGATCCTTCTGCGCCATGAAATCGAACGCAGCGTTCAGCTTTTCCTCCGGCACCTTCCACGCGACCAGCGCCCCGTGCGCCAGCTTGGTGGAGAGCAGCGTCTGCCGCACCCGCCGGACGACCCCGGCCTCGACCATCGCCCGGATGCGCTCGATCACCGTCTCAAGCGGCACCCCGGATTTCTCCGCGATCAATTGAAACGGCTGCCGCTGGAAACCGGCGATCAGGTCTTCGGAAATCGCGAGGATCGCCGCGTTGACGGGATCGCTATGCTCGACGGGAATGGTGGTGTTCATAGGGGCAAGGAAGTATCGGCGGCAAGTTCCCTGAGGTAAACCACAGCCGTCTCGCGATCAAGGATTCGTCCTTCGAGTTGTTCGGTTTGGACGGAGTCCAGGATTTCCTTGAATCGGGGTCCCGGTGCGAGGCCAAGCTGGATCAAATCCCGTCCCGTCACCAGCGGCGGCGGGATCAAGGGTTCCGCCGCGAATTCCTCAGCCTTTGCCTGGAGAAACTCGTAATTGTCCGTGAAGCCGTTAGAAGAACCGCAATCGACGCGGTGTAACTCCATCTCAAACGCGAAGGTGGGTTCCGCCATGAAGCGCTTGAGCTTGGCGGTCCGCATTTGCTGCACGTTCATGAACTGCATGTGGCGCGCCACCATCGGCACCACCGCTGCGATCAAGTCGTTCGGGAAACGCAGCCGGCGCAGGATCGCGTCTGCCATTTCCGCGCCGAGCGCGTCGTGGCCGTTGAAGCGGATCCGGTCGCCGAAGGTCTGGCAGGGCGGTTTCGCAATGTCGTGGAGCAGCACGGCAAGGCAAAGATCGAGCGGCGCGTCCGGCCCGAGCATCTCTAACATGATGCAGGTGTGCGTGTAAACGTCACCCTCCGGATGCCACTCCGGCGGTTGCTCGCAGCCGACGGTTTTTAAAAACTCAGGCACGATGTGAGCCATCAATCCCGTCTCCACCAGCAGCTTCACCCCTTCGCGGCGGCGCGGTGCTGTCAAAATTTTCGAGAACTCGTCGCGGATCCGCTCCGGGGAAATCCGCCCTAGCAGATGCGCGCAGGTTGCAATCGCCGCCCTCGTGTCCCCCGCGATCTCGAAGTCTAACACCGTGGAAAAGCGCACCGCTCGCAGCAGCCGCAGGCCATCTTCCCTGAAGCGTGCCTCCGCATCGCCGATCGCCCGCAGCGCCCCGGCGCGCAGATCTTTCAGTCCATCCACATGGTCGATCACCTCGCCGCTGTCGGGACGCTCAAACAGCCCGTTGATCGTAAAATCCCGTCTCTGTGCGTCGTCCTCCGGCGTTGAAAATTTAACATTCTCCGGCCGCCTTCCATCCTTGTAGCAGCCGTCCGTCCGGAAGGTCGCGATTTCCACGTGATGGCCGCCGTGCTTGGCGATCACTACGCCGAAATGTGCGCCGACTTCGTTCGATCCCGGAAAAAGCCTCAACACTTCCTCAGGCCGTGCCGAGGTCGCGATGTCATAATCCTTCGGCTCGCGGCCGAGCAGTTTGTCCCGCACACAGCCCCCGGCGAACAGCGCCTCGTGCCCGGCGGCGATTAGACGTCGGGCGAGTTCGAGAGCGGCATCGCGGGCAGGCACGCGCCCACTGTGGCCCGCGCCGGCGGCGGATTTCAAGAGAGTTAGTCCGGTTTATCGTTAGTTCTCGCGAGGTGCCGTCCAAAAAGCAGGAGCGGAAGTCCGAACGCGATCGACACCAGGATCACCGCCGGCCATGCCCGCACCGGTTGCACGGGATACGGTCCGTCGCGGAGCGCACCCATGTATTCCCGGTATGCGGCGACGGCCTGGTCCGCATCGTCTGCGGCCACCGCCAGCCGCACGCCGCCGATGGCATTGCTGTAGTGCCAGCACATCTGGACGAAATTTTCGTCGAGCACGAAGCCCTCGATTCCCCGGGATTCAAGGAAGGTCCGGAACAAGTGCGCCTCCTCCGGCACGGTGAATGTCGCGATGGTGGTCACTCCTGAACGATTCCAGAAACATCCCGCGGTGAACACTTCGAAAAAAAGTGAAAAAAGCCGCCTTCCCGCGAGGGAAGACGGCTCTTAAAAATCAATCGTTCAGGACGATCCCGCACTAACAACTCAAGGAGTCGGCACGAGCGAAATCGTCTTCAAGATCCGCGAGGCGATCTGATAGGGATCGCCCTGCGAGTTCGGACGGCGGTCTTCAAGGTAGCCCTTGTAGTCGTTGGTCATGAAGCTGTGGGGAATCCGCACAGACGCGCCGCGGTCGGCAAGGCCGTAGGTGAACTTGTCGATGGACTGGGTCTCGTGCAGGCCGGTGAGGCGCATGTGGTTGTCCGGGCCATAGACGGCGATGTGCTCCTCGGTGTGCTCGGCGAAGGCGGCCATGAGTGCTTCGAAATAGGCCTTGCCGCCTTTTTCACGGAGATACTCGGTCGAGAAATTCGCGTGCATACCCGAGCCATTCCAGTCGGAATCGCCCAGTGGTTTGCAATGGTAGTTGATGTCCACGCCATATTTTTCGCAAAGCCGGTTGAGCAAATAGCGGGCAACCCACATTTCGTCCGCAGCCCTCTTGGAACCTTTGCCGAAGATCTGGAATTCCCATTGGCCCTTGGCGACTTCAGCGTTGATTCCTTCGTGGTTGATCCCCGCATCGAGGCACAAATCGAGGTGTTCCTCCACAATCTGCCGGGCGATGTCGCCCATGGTTTTGTAGCCGACACCGCAGTAATAAGGTCCTTGGCCGATGCTTGGAAAACCATCCTGCGGGAAGCCGAGCGGGCGACCGTCCTGATAGAAGAAATACTCCTGCTCGAAGCCAAACCACGCGCCGGGATCGTCGAGGACGGTGGCGCGGCCGTTGGTCGGGTGGGGGGTAATGCCGTCTGGCATCATGACCTCGCACATCACGATCGCGCCGTTCTTGCGGGTCGTGTCGGGGAAGATGGCGACCGGTTTGAGGACGCAGTCCGAGCTGCGTCCTTCCGCCTGCTGGGTGGAACTCCCGTCGAAGCCCCAGAGTGGAAGTTTTTCAAGCGTCGGAAAACTGGAGTATTCTTTAACTTGGGTCTTGCCGCGGAGATTTGGCACAGGGGTGTAGCCGTCGAGCCAGATGTATTCCAATTTGTATTTCGCCATTTTGATGGAGGTTTTTCAGTGGTTATAATTTCAGAAATCCCAGGCGGCTGGGATACGCCCACAGCCGCCAGGGATGGCTGACAGGTATGAAAAAAGCATCATACGTGCCAAGCGCCGGGGGTTTTTGTCAACATGACGGGCGTTCGTCAAGCGGGTCTGACACCGTAATGACGATCAGGCTGGTATCGTCGATCCCGGCGTTCCCGACCGCCCGTAGAAGGAGATTCGAAGCGGTGGCGGCGGGGTCCGCGCAGGCGGCAAGCGCATCGGAAATATGTCGTTCCCACACCCCGTCGATGAGGCCGTCCGAGCAAACGAGAAAGCGGTCTCCAGGTCGATAGGGGACTGCGGCGAAGTGAGGATTGACCTTGGCATGACCGCCGCCGACCACTTCGTAGAGGGCGGCGCGGCGGGGGTGGGACCGGTATTGGATTTCGCTGATTTCCCCGCGCCGCCACTGGCCCCAGGCGGAGGTATGGTCGCGGCTGAGTTGCTCCAGCAGCCCGCCGCGGGAGCGATAGATCCGGGAATCCCCGGCATTGGCGAGGTAGAGGTTTTCTGGAGTGAACCAGGCGAGCGCGAGCGTGGCGGCCATCCCGGATGTTTTGTCGCAGCCGTCTGCAGCGGCGTTTATCTGCTCGTGGATGCTGCGCAACGCGTGGCCGAGGTGGCTGAGGGAGTCGGGGAAAAACCCGGCGGCGGCGGCCTTGAAGGTTTCCGGGATGATTTCCGCCATCTGCTGGAGAATGATCGAGGAGGCGATGTTGCCCGCGTTGCCGCCGCCCATGCCATCGGAAACGGCGAAGACCAGGTCGTGGTTGGCGAGCGTGCGGGTGCCGCTCTCCGGCAGAATCTCCGCGCCCTTTTGTCCGGAAGCGAAGGCGATGAGCGAGTCGTCGTTGCGCGGCTTGCGCGATCCGCTGTGAGTGCGGGCGGCCCAATGCAATTGCGCGGCGTCGGTCACTGGGCGAGGCTTGGGTTGGGCGTCAGACCCGGCGGCGGCAGGATTTCCGCGAGCTCGAAATCGATGATGCAGAAGCAGCCGAGCTTGTCGTTGTAGGTGATGTTGCGCGGCTCGGCATCCAAGTGACGGATCCCGTACTCCCGCTCCAGCTTCGCAAACAACTGGTCGGCCTTGCTCCTGGAAATCTGGGTGGCGAGCTTCCCGCAGTTCGTGGAGACGAAATAAAGTTCGTCCGGATGCTCCTCGATCAAGCGCGGCACGTAGGGGCAACCCCGCTCCTCCAACACCTTGAGCACCGCCACTTCCATGGCATAACGCTTGTCCGCATCGGTCCCGCGCAGGCGCTTGTGGACGTGGCCGTAAAAGTCGATCCGCACGTTTGAGCGGATGCCGTCCTTGAGTGGTTCGAGGGCCATGGGCTGGCGCGACGAAACGCGCGGCGGCGGGAGCTGTCACGCTTTTGTTCCGTTTTGTCTCATTGAAAATTCCCGCAAAAGTCCGTTGCCAGTTCGGCACGACACGGGTATTCAGCCCCCATGTCCATTGTCGCCGAATATCCACCGCTCCTCGCCGAAGCTTCTCCCGTGATCGCCAAAACCAAGGAACTGTGCGCCCAGATCGCCAGCGATCCTTCATTTCTCAAGCTCCAAGCCGATGTCGAACGCTTCCTGAGCGACGATTCGGCCCGCCTCCAATACCAGAGCGTCCATGAACGCGGTGAGGAATTGCACCACAAGCAACACGCCGGCGTCGAACTCGGCACGACCGAAATCCGCGAGTTCGAGAGCGCGCGCGACGCGCTGATGGAAAACGAGATTGCCCGCGATTTCCTCTCCGCCCAACGCGAACTCGAAGGTTTGCAGAAGGAAATCGCCAAGTACGTCGGCAGCACCATCGAGCTCGGACGCGTCCCGACTGCGGAGGACCTGGAAGACAAGGGCGGCTGCTGCGGTGGCGGCGGCGGTGGTTGCTGCAGCTGAGAGTTTCGATCATTTTCAAAAAGGCCCGCTATCCTCGATGGCGGGCCTTTTTGGTGGGATCCGCGCTCCATCAGGGAGGTGGCGTTGGGAAGGGAAACGGTTGCCATGATTCCTCGGTTGGATATGTTGACCCCATGGATCGCATCACAGTTGACGCTGATATTTGCAACGGACAACCCGTCGTCAAAGGCACCCGGGTGACCGCACAAACTGTCTTGGAGTCCCTTGCCACAGGTGATTCGGTCGAGGATGTTTGGGAGGAATACCCATCCCTTTCGCGTGAGGACGTTCTCGCCTGCATCTTGTTTTCCTCCAATCTGATGAAACAGCAATTCTCGCTCGTTGCCGTGGCGTGAACGGGTTCTTGTTCGATTTTATGATCGGATAGAAGCGATACGAGGTTAGGAGCGCGTCTCCCCGGATCGTTTCGCTGACTCCAAAAACGAGCCATCATGGCTGGCTCGGGACGACCCAAAAGGCGAGATAAATTTCTCGGTCCGTCACGCGTAGCTGCGGATCGAGACGTGGACGTCCTCGAAGACCAGCTTCTCCTTGTGCAGGGTGGGGGCGGTGCCGTCGCCGTTGTAGTGCCAGGCGGAGACGTGGGCGAAATGCTCGTCATCGCGCTTGGCCTCGCCGGCCTGGGTGCTGCCGGCAATGACTTCGGGGTCGGTTTCGAAGAACTGGTGTTCGCTGCGGAAGTGACCGCCGCAGGATTCCTCGCGGTCGCGGGCGTCGTAGCACATGACTTCGCCGAATTCGAGGAAGTCGGCGACGCGGCCGGCTTTTTCGAGTTCCATGTTGGCATTTGCGCCGGAGCCGGGGATGCGGACGTTCTGCCAGAACTCCTCGCGGATCTGAGGGATTTTCGCAAGCGCTTCATCGAGACCTTCGCGGGAGCGGGCCATGCCGCATTGGTTCCACATCGTCATGCCGAGTTCGCGGTGGAAGGAATCGACGGTACGTTTGCCGTTAATGTTGAGAAGCTTGTTCACGCGCTCCCTGGTCTCGGCCTCGGTCTGTTTGAACTCGGGCATGTCGGTGGTGACGCTACCGGGTTTCTGCGAGACGAGGTAATTGGCGATGGTCGTCGGGATGACGAAATAACCGTCCGCCAGACCCTGCATGAGGGCGGATGCGCCGAGTCGATTGGCTCCGTGGTCGGAGAAATTCGCTTCGCCTAACACATGCAGGCCGGGAACGTTCGACATCAGGTTATAGTCCACCCACAGGCCGCCCATGGTGTAGTGGACGGCGGGATAGATCATCATCGGGCCCTTGTAGGGATCCTCGCCGGCGATCTTGTCATACATCTGGAACAGGTTGCCGTAGCGGGAGCGGATCGTGTCCTCGCCAAGGCGCTTGGTCGCATCGCGGAAATCCAGATAAACGCCGAGGCCGGTGGGCGCGACGCCGCGGCCGTCGTCGCAGGCTTCCTTGGCGGCGCGGGAGGAAATGTCGCGCGGGGCGAGATTGCCGAAGGACGGGTATTTCCGCTCCAGGAAATAATCGCGCTGGTCCTCGGGAACGTCTGCGGCGCTCATTTGTTTAGCGCGCAGCTTGGCAGCAGTTTCCTGGCTGGTGGGAGCCCAGATGCGGCCGTCGTTGCGGAGCGACTCGGACATCAGGGTCAGCTTCGACTGATAGTCGCCGCTAACCGGGATGCAGGTCGGGTGGATCTGGGTGTAGCACGGATTGGCGAAAAGCGCGCCTCGTCGGGCGGCGCGCCACGCTCCGGTGACGTTGCAGCCCATCGCGTTGGTGGAGAGAAAGAATACATTGCCGTAGCCGCCGGTGGCGAGGATCACGGCGTCTGCTGCGTGGGTGGAAATTTCCCCGGAGTTCAAATCTCTAACGACGATGCCCTTGGCGTGGCCGTTGACCAGCACGAGATCGAGCATCTCGGTGCGCGGATACATTTTCACGCCGCCCTTGTGGATTTCCTTTTCGAGAGCCTGATAGCAACCGATGAGAAGCTGCTGCCCGGTCTGGCCGCGGGCGTAAAACGTGCGGGAAACCTGCGAGCCGCCGAACGAGCGGTTGTCGAGCAAGCCGCCGTATTCGCGAGCGAAGGGCACGCCCTGCGCGACGCATTGGTCGATGATCGAACTGGAAACCTCGGCGAGGCGATAGACGTTGGCCTCGCGGGAGCGGAAATCGCCGCCCTTGATGGTGTCGTAGTAAAGCCGACGCACGGAGTCGCCGTCGTTCTGATAGTTTTTCGAGGCATTGATGCCGCCCTGCGCGGCGATCGAGTGCGCGCGGCGGGGGCTGTCCTGATAGCAAAAACATTTCACCTGATAGCCCATCTCCGCGAGCGAGGCGGCGGCGGCACCACCGGCGAGGCCGGAGCCGACGATGATGACGGAGAATTTCCGCTTGTTTGCCGGGTTGATGAGCTTGGAGTCCATCTTGTGCTTGGACCACTTTTGCTCAAGGGGGCCGGACGGGATTTTGCTGTCGAGGACGATGGACATGATGGGAAGCGGTTAGGCGGTGACAAGGCCGGCGAGGATGGCGAGCGGGATGGAAATGAATCCGGCCCAGATCAGGAGGCTGTAGGCGATCGACAGGGTTTTGATGCCGCTTTGGGCTTTCTTCGATCTCATGCCCAGGGTTTGGAAAATCGATGCCACCCCGTGGGACAGATGCGAGCATAGCAGCGTCATGGCTATGATGTAAAAGAGGACGACCAGCGGACTCTGGAAACCCGCGACCACCATCGCGTAAGGATCGGTGGCACCGAGTTCGGCGAGCTTGGAATCCACCCGCACGGTGAAATGCAGCAGGTGGAAGATCACGAAGGCAAGGATGGTCAGGCCGGAAACGATCATGATCCGTGAGGACTTGGACGCTTGGATCGTCGCCGGGAACTCATAGGGCTGACGGGCCGCGCGATTTTGACGAGCGAGGGAAATGGTGGCCGCCACATGGAGCACCAGCATCACCAGCAGACCGATCCGGGCGATCCACACGCCGGCTCCGTGAAGCGCGCCGTGAAGGAATTCCGCATATTCATTGAAGGCCGCACGGCCGACGAAGATCAGCAAATTTCCGGAAAGATGGCCCGCGAGGAAAAGGACCAGAACGATCCCGGTGAGCGCCACAACGAGTTTTTTCCCGATGGAGGAGGACCAGTAAGTATCGAGGCAGCGGGTGAGGGCGTTCATGACTGTTGAAAATGAGCAGGTGGCATCGCGGGCCTGGCGAGGAATAGTCAGGGTGGAACTGGTTTTCAAGGGGAGACTGGATCATAAGTGGAATCGCACAAGGGAGACGTCGGAACTGCGAACCTGCCCTCGCCAAAAACTCCAGATCCCTTCAAGCGACTTGAAATTATCGATCTCACGGTTGTACCGGTTCGAGTCCGGCCGGCGGCACTTTCGGAATTTCGGGCGGAAATTCTTTCTTGTAAGCCTCCCGCAGCGAGATGGCTTCGCGGGTTTTCTCGTGATGCACCGGCGCGGTTTCCTCAATGGTAGTGCGCAGGGCGACGGCTTCGGCTTCGCGCTTTGTCAAGATTTCCAGTTCGCTGGCGATCCTGATGTCGATGGCGACCAAGGTGGCCTGGAATTCGGCCGCGATCTCTGGCGATAGATGGGGCTGCTGGCATTTTTCGGTAAGCTGATCACGCTCGTTTCGCTTCGAGTTCAATGCGTCGGCTTGTCCGGTGATGACTCCGGAGGATTGGGTGAACTTGAGTTGGGCCTCATCCAGGGCGACTGCGGAGTCGTCGGCTCCGCGCCGCGTGGCGAGGGCTCGCGTATTGATCGCGGCTGCGTTCCAGTGCTTGAGCTCGGTGCGCAAGGTGGCAATGGCCGCCTTCGCGGCGTCGTCGTTGGGATTGGCGGTTACGGTCTTCTCGTGGGTGGAAATCGTGGTGGTCAGGTTCTGCAACCGGGCTTGGATGGTCGGTGGATTTGCACGGATTTCGCCCACGGCCTTGGCATCGGCTGTTAGAAAAACCCGCACGGTGCCTTGCGCATCGGCGATGAAGGCGCGTTTTCCTTCCGCGTCCAGGGCGACGGCGGTGGGCAGGGCCGGCAGGTTCTGCGCGAGGTCGCGTTCGTGGCCGAAGTCGGGTTTCCAGAGTTTTGCTTTCATGTCCCGGCCGGCGGTGACCGACGAGCCATCGCGCCCAAACGCAAAGGCCGTGACTCCGCCCGGGTGGGCGTCGTTTTTGCGGACCTCGCTGCCGCCCGTCATTTCCCAGAAGCGGACCGTGCCGTCTTCGGACGAGGTGGCGAGGACGTTGGAATCGGCGCGGAAGGCGGCGGCGGTGATCGCCGCCTGGTGGCCGCGGAGTGTGTGAAATTCGTTGGCGGTATCGCATTCCCAGACCCAGACGCCGCCATTTCGATCACCGCTGGCGAGCAGCACCCCGTCGGCCGTGAGGTCGAGCGCGGTGATCCAGTCGGTGTGTTTCTTAATCGATTTCACGAGCGCGCCGGTCTCCGTGTTCCAAATTTTCAGCAGCCGTGAAGGTCCGCCGGTGGCCACCATGTCGAAGCCGGGACGGATGTCTGCGGCGAGCACCGTGTCGAATTCCTTGGCTGCGCTGAGCAGGCGCTCGCCGGTGGTGATGTCGAAGGTGACGGTGATCCCTGATTTCCCCGGCACGCCTCCGCCGACGATCAGGTAGCGGGCGTCCGGCGTGAAGGCGAGGGACACCGGGTCGCCTTCGGGAAAGGGCAGCACGCCCACGAGATCGAGGGAATCGGTGCGATGAAGTAGCACTTGGTGCTGCCCGGTGATCGCTAACAGCGGAGCCCATGGCGAAGCGGCGACCGCGTGAATCGCAGCGGCGCGCGGCGTGGCGACCGCTGGCTCCAGCAGCAAATGGGCGGGCATCGGCGGCGGGCCGTCGGGTCTCGCCGCAGGATCGGAGCGCAGGGTCGTCTCAAACTTCGGCTTCGACGGCTTGCGGGCGGAGGATGATTTGTTTTCTAGCAGGCCGTCTTCGATCCAGCGCTTGAGCAGCGCGATTTGGTCGTTGGAAAGCTTTTCGCCCTCGGGCGGCATCTTCTTCTCGCCCGTCTGCAGGACTGCGGAAATCAGTGACGATCCGACATCGCCGGGCTCCACGATTTTTCCGCCCGACCCGCCCTTGAGCGCGGCGGTGAACGAAGAAAGGTCGAGTCCACCCTTGGCCTTGTCGGGGTTATGGCAGTTCAGGCAGGCCTGTTGAAATATTGGGAAGGCCTGGTCGTCGTAGGTGGCCTTTTCCTGGGCAAGGGCCAGGGAGGAAGAAGCGATGAGGATAACGATGGCGCGCGGCATGAAAAAAAACTTCCCGCGAATACGCGCGCCGAGCGGCCAAACTAGCGACAAATAGGGGGGAGGGCATCGCTGCCCCCCTTTTTCCACCCGTCTAAGGCAGGAGCACGATCCGATAAAACGAGCGCGGCTGCAGCGGACTTGTGTCCGTGTAGGTGGCCGGCCCCGGAGTGATCGGAGCCATCGTTTCACGGAGTTCCCAAGACCCCGCCAAAGTCGTGCTGCGGCGGATCTCGAACGACAGCCCGAAGGCCGAGGGCCAGATGAGCGTGAAGCCACCGGGCTCCAGGGTGCCGCTTGCTCGGAAGGATGAAGTGCCGTTCTTCGGGTCGAGGCCGAGGCGGAACTCGGTCTCGTTCGACGTGCCGTCGCCATCGGGGTCGGCAGTGGGGATGGCATCGGGATTTCCCGTGCTGCCGAAATGGGCGATCTGCCATTCTTCAAACGGCGTGAGAATGCGGGTGACCACCAGCCGCATTTGGCCCGGGGTAGAGGTATTGATCGTGGCCTCAAAACCGGCGGGGAGACTGCCAAGGAGCAGACCGTCTTCATCCGTTAGAATCCCGGAGTAGGTCAGGAGTGGGTAGCTCCCTTCGGAAAACCCCGGAAGTGCCGTGACATTGAGAGTTCCGGCCAAGGTGAGATTGCCCGTGACATTGACGCGGTCCGAGGTGGTGCCGAGTTCGTAGTTCAGCACGCTGGCGGGAACGAGGGTCAGGCCGTCGAGAAGCGTGAGCGTGCCCGTGGGGGATAGGGTGCCATTGCAGGTCACCGCGCTTGCGATGGAACCCGAACCACCCAGCGTTCCCGCCAGGGCGATGGTGGTGACGGTGCTGGCAAGGGACCCGTGGACGGTGAGCGTGCCGGTGGCGACGGTGGTGGGGCCGGTGTAGCTGTTAATTCCACCGACCGTTAGATTCGCGGTGCCGGTCTTTTGCAAGGCGGTCCGGCTCGTTCCGTTGCCGTTCTGGACGATTCCGGCGAAGGTCGAGTCGATGTTCTTTCCGCCGATTTGCCAAGTCACCACCGTTCCGGCAGGGGGGAGGTTGTTGTCTGGGACACTGCCTGATAGAATGGAACCGGCGACCCCTGATAGACAACCAAGCCGCATCGCATGGGAGTAGTTGAAAAAGCTGAGGGCAAGTGTTTTGTCTGCAAGCGAGAGCATGGTCGATGGGCGACCATTTAAGTTTCCGATGCGGAAATGTCCGCCGTCGGCATCGGTGGTGACATTGATCGATCCCATAAACGCGGACCAGTCCCCGAGGTATTTGAAGCGCACCCACGGGACATAAAGGTTCAGTGTCCCTGCCCCGACGAGGGTGCCTGATAGATCCATGCGCGAATCGCAGCGCGATCGCCAGATGATACCATTGAGCGGCCGTGAACTGGGCCGCGCCTAAGATCTTCACGGGTATGGATTTCCACTGGCTGGTGGTCGGATTAAAAGTGCGCACGTCCACGAAAAGGTCGCCGTCCTGCAGCGGGAAGGGCAGGGAAGTGGGATCGGTAACCCCGGCGCGCATCAAGCGGAACGGTTGCAGGCCGGTGGCCGTCACGCCGTCCAATCCGAGAAACGTCTGGTGGCCGCTGGCGAGGGAATTCGCCGCCGGACGGAAGCTCAGCTCGACCGTGAAATCATGGATGACTCCGAGTTTTGCCGCAGTGTAAAGGTCGCCGTTCGAGTTGCCCGGGCGCGTGGTTCCCACGGCGGTTGCGAGCCGCACCCCGCTGACCGAGGCGGGGAAGCCCGTGGGAGTCAGGCCGCTGCCCGGGACAAATTTCGCATTCGCACTGTTGTTCGTTTCATTGTCGTAAGCCAGCCACGACACTCCGCGGGCGATCGAATTCACCGTCGCGTTGGCGGGATTGTCGGACACAAATGCGGAGGTGTTGGCCACCGCCTGGTCTTCGAACCGGAACCAGCCCGCCCGTGTCGGTGGCGCAATCGGAATCGCCGCCAGTTTGTAAAAATTCGCGGGGCTGGCGGTGCCGTTGATTTTCACGAAAATCGTTTCGCCCGCCGCGTCGCGGCCAATCGTCGAGGTGCCGCTATACACACCGCCGCTCGGCATGGTCGTTAGAATCTGGTTCGTGGCGACCGTGCCGTTGAGATCGTGGGCGCGGATGTGGCTGTTCACGTTGTCCACGGAAATGAATTTGCCGGCCAGCGAGGGAAACGCCGCGCCTCGATATACGAAGCCACCGACCACGCAGCCGTCGGTGCCGTGTGGCGAATCCCACACCGGCTCGATCAGCGTGCCGATGAGCGTCGTCGGAACCACCGGCGGCTGGGGTCCGGTGGGGCGGGCGATTTTGCCCTCGCGGAAGGGCCAGCCGTAGTTGCCGCCGACGGTTAGAATGTCGATTTCCTCGCGGGAATCCTGGCCGACATCGCCGATCCAGGTGCGGCCGCTGACCGCGTCGTAAGCAAACCGATAGGGATTGCGCAGACCCATGGCATAGAACTCTTCCAGCTTTGCGCCGGAAACGTCGTTGAAGGGATTGTCCGCAGGGATCCAATAGTTCGCGGTGAAACTGCCCGGCCAGCCGGCCGGCATCGATAGCTGGGTCGGCTGGCGGCGGATCGGATGGTTGCCGGGCTTCTTATCGACATCGATCCGCAGAATCCCCCCGAACAGGCGCTCGTTGATTTTCTGGCCGACGTTGTATTGGTCATTCGCGCCGCCCTCGTCGCCGATGCCGAGATAAAGATAACCGTCCGGTCCAAACATCATGCAGCCGCTGTCGTGCCATTCCTGCCGGTCGTATTGTTGAATGAGGATTTGCTCGGTTGCCGGACTCGCGACGGGCTTGCCGCTTTGCAAAATCACCGTAAATCGCGACAGCCGCCAATAGGCTTCGGCACCATTTCCACCCCCAGGATTCCACTTGTACGTGATATAGACATAGTCCCGGTCAGGCGAACCGACCTGGCCGAATTCCGGGTGAAACACCAACCACGTCATGCCGGAATCGCTACCGGTAAAAGTCTGTGCCCGCAGATCGAGAAACGTGTCCATCACCGTGGCGGTGGGGCTGTCCTCGAATAGAAATATGCGCCCCTCCTTGGCGATGCAGAGCAGTTTGCTCGTCCCCGGATAGGGCATGAGGTGCATCGGCAGACTGATATTGATGCCGGGATAGGTTTCCTGGACTGACCAGATGCTGGCACCGGTGGATTCCACTTCCGGGAAATTTTGATTTAAAAAAGGCCCCACCGCCGCCGGAGCATCCAGGCCGGGAGTGGCGGCGACCGCCATCCCCAGCGAGACCCCGGCGCTGGCGAGAAGGGTTGTGAGCCGTCCGGGCAGCCGGCTCCATGAAGTGGAAATCATTTGAAATCGGGGTTTTTAAACGAACCCGCGATGTAGCGGTTTGAGACTCAAACGCGAGCGAAATTGCCATCGCCACCGCCCCGCGCAAATGCGGTTTGCGCTTTCTACCCCGCGGTCGCAAAGCTACCACAGCTTCCTTGATGACCGGACGCCCTCCCAAAAATTTTCCCGATGCCCTCGACCTGGCCGTCATCGGCGGAGGGGCTTCCGGGTTTTTCACCGCACTGCAATTCGCGGAAATAGCCCCGGCGAAAAGCGTCGCCGTTTTCGAGAAGAGCGCGCACTTCCTGCAAAAAGTCCGCGTCTCTGGGGGCGGCCGTTGCAACGTCACCCACGCGTGTTTCGATCCCGCGGAGATGGCGAAAAACTACCCGCGCGGTTCGCGGGAATTGCGCGCCGCGTTTCACCAATGGCAGTCGTCGGACACCGTTGAGTGGTTCGCACGCTTCGGCGTCACCCTGAAAACCGAGCCGGACGGTCGCATGTTCCCGATCACCGACGACTCGGACACGATCGTCCAGTGCTTTCTGGCCCGCGCCCGGGAATGCCATGTCCCGCTGTTTCCCAAGCATCCGCTAGCAGGGATTGAGCCGTTAGAAGGCGGCGCGGAGCTCTTCCTAAGGGGCATGGACGTCTCGTCCATGCGAAGGGAGGAGACCTCCCTTCCCCATATTCCCCGGGGATTCCTGCTAAAGTTCGACAACCTAACCGAACCCATCGAGGCGCGCGCGGTCTGCATCGCCACCGGATCGCTCAAAGGCAGTGCGCTGCTGGAGCGGCTAGAAGAACTGGAGAAAAACATCGTCCCTTTAGTCCCCTCGCTGTTCGCCTTTAACGTCAGCGACGCCCGCATCACCGGCCTGGCGGGCGTGTCGCATCCCAAGGTGAGCATCCGCCGGGAAGGTTCTCAACCCGTGCAAACCGGGCCCTTGTTGATCACGCATCGTGGTTTCAGCGGACCGGCGGTGTTGCGCCTATCCGCGTGGGAAGCCCGCGAACTCGCCGCGGTGGACCATCGATTTCCGTTCGTCATCGACTGGCTGCCGGAGTTAGAAATGGCGGCGTTGCAATCCCGCTTCGCGGAAATCCGCCAGAGCCAGGGCGCCAAGCTCGTCCGCAATACGCCCATTTCACCCGTCTCGCGACGGCTGTGGGAGCGCATCGTGGCATGCTGCGGAATCGAAGACCACGTGACCTGGGGGCAGTTGCCGAAACCCAACAGCCGGCTTCTGCTGGAGGCGCTCAAGTCCGCGCGGTTCGAAGCGGAGGGGAAAACCACTAACAAGGACGAGTTCGTCACTGCGGGCGGGATTGGGCGGCAGAGCATCGACTTCCGCACCATGGAAAGCCGCACGATTCCCGGTCTCTACTTCGCCGGCGAGTGCATCGACATCGACGGCATCACCGGCGGTTTCAATTTTCAGGCCGCCTGGACGACGGCCCACATCGCCGCTTCCGCCATCGCCCGGCGGTTGGGAAATCCTCGCTAACACCGCGAACCAACCTATTTTCCGGCTCGAACCCATCGCTTCATTTCATGATCAAGTGTCTTAGTCTGTTAGGAATTTGGGGATTTCTCTCCATCGCCACCGCCGGCGCGGCGGCGAAGACGTTCCGCTACTTCCGCTTCGTCACGACCAAGCAGCGGGATAATCCAATCGCCGCCAACTCGGTCCAGCTTTCCGAGTTTCGATTCATTCGCAATGGCGCGGTCGTCAGCACCCTCGGCGCAACCGTCACGAATCCTGGCGGAAACAGTCCCGCCGGTGAAACTGCCGCCAATCTGCTAGACTCCAATCTATCAACCAAGTGGCTCGATACGAACAAGCGCGAACTCGTATTCACCTTTCCAGCTCCGGTTGCCATCGATGCCTATACCTTCGCCACCGCGAACGACGCGCCGGAACGGGATCCGTCGAATTGGAGATTCGAAGGAAGTCCCGATGGCGCCACCTGGACGATCTTGGACGACGTCAACAACTTCTCCGCCACGACCCTGCGCGGCACGCTTCAGCCGCGATTTTACCTGCCCGCCACCGTGCCGCCGTATTCGTCGTTTTGGCATCCCGCTTATTTGGAAAATTGGACGCCCGCCTCGGATCCAAACGCCGCCTTCAATCGTTCTAACGTGCCGCTGGCCGCGCGCTTCGCTCCGACCAGCGCCGCCTCGGCATTCAACCTCAACGCCCATGCCCGCCCCGGTGAGGCTAAGATCGCCACGCTAAGCGGCTTTCCCACTAGTGGAAATCCGTCGCAAAGCACGCTCACCGAGCATTCTAACGCGATGTCGTTCTGGCAATACACCGAGGACTGCGTCTATTTCGGAGGCTCGGCGGGTGAGGGCTTGATCCTGGCGCCGAGCGCGCCCGTGATCGATGCGGCGCACCGCAATGGCGTGCCCGTTTTCGGCAACGTCTTCTTCCCGCCACTCGCATTCGGCGGTCGCTTGGATTGGCTGAATGACTTCCTTAAAAAACCGGAAGCACTTTTCCCATCGCGGATAAAATGATCGAAGTGGCGAACTTCTATGGCTTCGACGGCTGGTTCATCAATCAGGAGACGGACGGAGGAAACGCCGCCACCGCCATCGCGATGAAGGACTTCATTCTCTATCTGCGCGCGCAGGCTCCAAATCTTAAAGTCATGTGGTACGATGCCATGAACGAAAGCGGCTCGGTCGGCTGGCAGGACCGCTTCAACACGCAAAACGACCTGTTCATGAAGGACGGTGTGAACCCGGTGTCTAGCAGCCTGTTCATCGACTTCGGCTGGAGTGCCAGCGGCATCGCCGCGAGCCGCACCCACGCGCAGTTGTTAGGATTGAGTCCTTACTCGCTCTATGCCGGGGTCGAGTATGAATCGAATGGTTTCAACCAGCCGTTCGCTTGGACCGATCTATTTCCCGAAGGCAGCCCGCATCGGGTTTCCGTGGGGTTTTATGGTCTCACCCGCAACTATGCTTTCTCGGGAAATCCCAATGAATTTCACGCCAACGAATCGCGGTTCTGGTCCGGGCCTAACAACGACCCCGCGAACACCACCACGGCGGATTCTTGGAAAGGCATGGCGCATTACGTGCCCGCCGCATCTCCGCTGACGGCTTTGCCCTTCGTTACGAATTTCAACCTCGGCCACGGCCATCTCTATGCGATCAACGGCCAGGTCCGGATGACACGTGAATGGAGCAACCTGAGCGATCAGGACGTGCTCCCCACCTGGCGCTGGAACGTGCAGGGCACCGGCGCTAACAAGCTGGTCCCGTTGCTCGACCAAAGCACCGCCTACTACGGCGGCACGAACCTGCGGATCAACGGTACGCTCGACGGCACGGACGATATCAAGCTCTTCCAATGCAGTCTGCCGGTCGCGGCAAACACCAACCTGCGCGTCGTTTTCACGCGGGAAGCGGTCATCGCTTCCGCCATGCAAATCGGGCTGGCGTTCGAAGACAGTCCTACTGTTTTCCAATACCTCGATGTGGGGAACGCTACAAATTCCAGTTGGAACACCAAAATCTTCAATCTATCCACCTACGCCGGGAAAAGGATTGCATTGATTTCACTGCGGTTCGCAAGCGGTGTCTCCATCCCTAACTACACTCTGCGGCTCGGACAAATCGCATTGTATAACGGAACCATTACCGCTCCGTCACCTCCATCCGCGCTGGTCATCAGCCAGCAGGACAGCATCGATACGGACACCTTGAGTTTGCGGCTGAAATGGAATCATTCGCGCTCACCGGTTTATTATTACAATGTTTACTCGCGTGCGCCAAACAGCTCGCTGGTCTGGCTCGGCGCGACGCCTAACAACGCGTTCTATGTCCCTGCCGCCCGTCGTCTGAACTCACAGGCCAGCCAGCCGCTCGAAGTGGAAGCCGTGGGCCCTGATTTCGGAACGTCCACCCGGATCACCGCCACCGCTGTATTTCCACCGCTGCCTAACACCAGCCAGCAACTCACGGGTCTCGTCATCGGCTCTCCCGGCGCTTGGAGCAACGGCGCCGTGGACACCAAGGAAAAGGTTTTCGATGGTAGTTTAACGACCGCTTACGACGCCTTGAACGGCACCGGCGACTGGGCGGGCCTCGATCTCGGAGCTGGAAATAACAAGGTCATCTCGGCCATCCGTTTCTGCCCGCGGGCAGGATTCATCGCCCGGATGGTCGGCGGAGTTTTCCAAGGTTCTAACACCGCAGACTTCAGCGGCGATCCCGTGACTCTTGCATCGGTGGCTATCGTCCAGGCGACTGGCGTATTTACCACCGTCGCCGTCGATCAAGCGACGATCTTCCGCTATGTGCGCTATCTGGGTCCGCCGAATTCCCATTGCAACGTCGCGGAAGTTCGGTTCTTCGGAGTTTCAATTCCCGTCGCGCCAGCCAATCTTGCCGGACGTCTGGTCGAAGGCACGGCCAGTCTAACATGGAGCGTTTCCGCAGCCGCCAACACCTACAATCTGAAACGCGCCACCGCCGTGGGTGGACCTTACACGACGGTCGCGGCAAACCTCGCTGCGGGAAGTTTCACCGACATCGGACTCAGCCTTGGCGCGACCTACTACTATGTCGTCTCCGCCGTCAACGAAGCGGGCGAAGGTCCTAACTCCCTGCCGCTTCAAGTGGTGGACGCCTACTACGCCTGGGCGCAACTCAACGGCATCGCGCCCGGTGCCGTGGGCAGCCGCTTCGGGGAGGACGCCGACGGTGATGGTTTGCAAAATGGCGTCGAATACGCCGTCCCGTCCGGCACGACGATCGGCACCGGCGGTTCAGGCACGACGATCACCGCCATCGTCCGCAGCGATCCTGCCGTTTCCACCGTCCTGCAGGGTTCGCTCGATCTCGTGATTTGGAGCCCGCTGCCCCTCACCGTGGCCACCGATCAAACCGGCGTCCCTCCAGGATTTCAAAGGATGACCCGGCTCGATCCTACTGCGGTTGGCGCGACGCGGAAATTTTTCCGCCTCAAATTCAGTCGCTAGCGGCGGTCACTTCTCGTGGACAACGCCACTTGTTTCGGCAGCATGGGCGCCATGTCTGAGGAACGACCCGCAAGCCGACGTTTCCTCACGATTTCCCTGACCTGCGCCTCCCTGACGGTCGCTCTCGGTCTGATGACGTTCATCGGCTGGATTTCCGCGATGCCGCTGCTGGCAAGCGTCCGCGCGAACTACATCCCGATGGCTCCGAGCACGGCGTTGTGCTTCGCGATGATCGCGAGCGGCTTGTTGATACAAGTTCGCCGCCCCGATTGGCGCCTGGTCCCGCGAATCCTGGCGACGCTCGTGCTGGTGATGGCGGCGGCGAAGCTGATCGAAATTATCGGCGGATTCCGATTCGGCATCGACGCGTGGTTCGTCCGCAACCCGGGCAAATTCGGCGCGGTTCCCACCGGGCGGATGGCAACGATGACGGCACTGACCTTCGTATTCACCGCCACCGGCTTGCTGGGGATGACCGGCAAGCACGCGGGAAAATGGGTCGGTGCGGCCGGTGCGCTGGTGGCAGTCATCGGCACGGTTATCCTCGCCGGTTACTGGTATGGTACGCCGTTGCTTTACGGCGGCACGATCATCCCGGTCGCGCTGCCCACCGCGTGCGGTTTCCTGCTGTGCGGCACCTGCATCATGACGGCGATCGGCGCGGGGGGGTGGCCGTTGCGGGTTTTTCTGGGAGACTCGACCAGCGCCTTGCTGCTGCGGTCGTTCGTCCCCGTCGTGATCGCCGCGGCGCTGATCAACGGCTGGGTGAATACCACTCTCCTAAAAAACCCCGGTGCCAACCCCGCCGTCATTTCCGCGCTCTGTGCGATCGTGTTCGCCGTCCTGATCACTTGGATCGTTTCCCAAGTCGCGCGCGTGGTGGGCGGCCGCATCGACCGCGCGGAAGCGGAGCGAAATCTCGCGCAGTCCGAATTAATCGCGCTCAATGCAGAACTCGAGTCGCGCGTGGTGGAGCGCACCCGCGAACTGCTAGAGAAGAACCAGCAAATGCACGAGGAGCTGCAAATGGCGCGCGAGCTGCAAACCGCGTTACTGCCGCGTTCGTTTCCCACCATTCCTCCAAACGTCACGGATCAGGAAAGCGCCCTGAAATTTCTGAGCCTGTATTTCCCGACCGGCGACGTCAGCGGCGATTTCTTCAGCGTGGTTCCCGTCGGCGAAAAGGCGGTCGGAGTTTTCATCTGCGACGTGATGGGCCACGGCGTGCGGTCCGCACTGATCACCAGCATGATCCGCGGCTTGGTGGAGGAGCACGTGTCGTTCGCCGCCGATCCCGGCGAATTGCTGACGCGGATCAACCGCGCCCTCGCGCTCATCCTCAAGCAGGCGGACACCACGATGTTCGCGACTTGTTTCTACGTCGTCGCCGATGTGGAAAACAGTGAGCTCCGGTTCGCCAACGCCGGTCATCCCTGCGCCTTCCATATCAAGCCGGGCGAGGCGGGCGCGGAAAAACTGGAAGGCAGCGGCCGCCGGGGGCCTGCGATGGGACTCTTCCCAACAGTAGGCTACGTCACCTCCAGCACGCCGCTGGCGGAGGGGGATTTGATCATGCTTTTCACCGACGGCCTGTTCGAGGTCGAGGACGCCGCGGGAAACCTTTTCAGCGAGGAACAGCTCCAAGACACCGTGAGCCGGCACTCCGCCCAGACGCCCGAGATTTTTTTCGAAAGCGTGCTCGCGGAGGTCCGCGCATTCTCCCAGCGCGAGTCATTCGACGACGACGTTTGCGTGGTCGGCATGAAGTTCCAGCACCGGCATGAAATAACATCCCACCCCGACGCGGCGCTTGTCGGGAAATGCTGAAATAGCCAACTTTCCGGTTGTCAAAGCGTCGCCGGGCACTCTTACTGCCGCCCCGCCCGCAAGGGCGATAGGAGATCAAGGCCCGATAGCTCAGTCGGTAGAGCAGTGGATTGAAAATTCACGTGTCGGCGGTTCAAATCCGTCTCGGGCCACCTTCTCGATCGTTTGATTCTCAAACGAAACCTCCTTCATACCGTCGGCCATAAGTTTCGCCGAATGCCGACGCTTCCCACTTGCCTCATCTTAGGGGAAACGAAAGCCTTTCCCGTGCTTTCCATTCTCCGCGAACATTTCGGTCACGAAGCGTTTCGCGGGGGGCAGGAAACCGTCATCCGGGCTCTGCTCGAAGGCCGCTCGGCCCTCGCGGTGTTTCCCACCGGCGGGGGGAAATCGCTCTGCTATCAGCTGCCCGCCTTGCTGCTGGACGGGATCACCCTCGTCGTCTCGCCGCTCATCGCCCTGATGCGTGATCAGGTGGATGCGCTTACCGCCAAGGGCATTGCCGCCGCCCGCCTCGATTCCACCCTTGATGCCGACGAAACGCGCGACGTTTACGCCCGCCTCGAAGCCGGCACCCTCAAGCTGCTCTACATCGCCCCCGAGCGCTTCTCTAACGAAACCTTCCGCCAGCGCCTCAAGCGCCTCCCCGTCCAGTTCATCGCCATCGACGAAGCGCACTGCATTTCCGAGTGGGGTCACAATTTCCGCCCGGACTATCTCAAGCTCGCGAAAATTTGCCGCAGCCTGAGAATCCCGCGCGTTCTTTGTCTAACCGCGACCGCCACGCCCAAGGTCGCCCGGGACATTCGCAAGGCGTTCCGCATCGCCACCGCCGATCAGGTGCGGCTCAGTTTCCATCGGCCGAATCTGGATCTCCGCGTCACTCCCTGCGAAGCGGCGGATAGGAAATCCCTGCTGCTGGAAAAGCTAACCGCCGTGGAGGGCGCCGCTATTGTCTATGTCACCCGCCAGGAAACCGCCGAGGAAGTGGCCACGTTCCTCGCCAGGAACGGCCTGTTAGCCCGCGCGTATCATGCCGGTCTGCCCGCCGGGTTCCGGGCGGATGCGCAGAGCGCCTTCATGGCCGGTGACACCCGCATCATCGTCGCCACCATCGCCTTCGGCATGGGTATCGATAAATCTAACATCCGAGCGGTCTTCCACTACAATCTTCCGAAAAGCCTGGAAAACCATACCCAGGAGATCGGTCGTGCCGGTCGTGATGGCCTTCCCGCGCGCTGCGAAATGCTCGCCTGTGGCGAGGATCTCATCGTCCTCGAAAACTTCATTTACTCCGATACGCCCTCGCCCCGCGCCCTTCGAAATCTCATCGATCGCGTGCTTCGCCTAGGCCCCGTGTTCGACGTCTCGCCCTATGAACTTTCCACCATCTGCGACATCCGCCCCGGCGTCGTGTCCACCGTGATGACCTATCTGGAAATCGACGGAATCATCGAAGCCACCGGCAGCTTTTACGCCACCTATCGCGCCAAACTCCTGAACGCTCCGGGAAAAATTCTAGCAGGACGCTCCGCCGCCGAACGAAAATTCACCCAACAGATTCTCGATTCCGGCGAAATGAAGCGCTGGTGGCTTTATTTCCAACCCACCCTCCTCGCGGAAAAGTTGCACTGCTCGCGGGAAAAAATCGTCGCCGCCATCAACGGCCTGCAATCCGCTGGTGACATCATTCTCGGCGTTTGGGGCGTCCGCCACGGCTACAAACTCAAAAAGGATCCCGGCGATCTCAATTTACTAACCGCCTCGCTAACGGGAAAATTCCAATCCCGCGAACAGGCCGACCTTGCGCGGGTGGGCCAGGTGCTCGGTTTATCCGCTCAGCGCGGCTGCCTCACCGGCCACCTCACCAAGTATTTCGGAGAAAAATTAGAACAACCGTGCGGTCACTGCGATCGTTGTCGGGGCGTTCCCGCCAAAACCATCAAGCGCCCCAAACCTCGCCGGGCTGGCGATGACGAGATCGCCGCAGTTAGAAAACTCGTGGATGAAAAGCATGCCGCGCTCAACTCGCCCCGCCAGCTCGGCCGCTTTCTCTGCGGCATGGCGAGTCCGGCAGCCACCCGGGCGAGGCTTACTCGGAACACTGCCTTCGGGCTGCTGGCAGATCTCCCGTTTGCCGAGGTGCTCGCGATCGCGGAGGCGTCGTAGCAGCGATGAGTTTTATTTCGCGAAACTCGCCTTGTCGTCGGCTTCGAGGAAATCGAAGAGAGTGCTGGTGGCGGGGTCGCAACCCGCTTCCTTGCAGACTCCGACAAACCACTCTTTTTTATCCGGATTGTCGAACGGGCGGGCAGCTTCCACGCCGTCGGACCAAGCTTTCTTTTCCTCTTCGGTCTTCGGGTCGCCATTAGCGTCGAGCCAGGCGGCGACGGCTTCGTCATTGGCGCCGTTTTCGATAACTTCCCGCACATCCGCGCCTTTCACGCCCTTGAAGTCGAAGAGCATGTTGTCGAGCGGGCAATCGAAGTGGTATTCGCCGATCGAGCCGGCGAGGTCCGCGCGGCCCTTGTCAGCCATGCGGGAGAGGATGGCGTAGCCGCCAGTGCGGACGCGTGGGCTGGTGGCGGCTTCTTTCGTGAGATCTTTGGCGTTGCTCATGATGGTTGGTTGGTTGATGTGGGGTTGGGTCGTTAGGAAACGACGAAATGGGCGATTGTCAAATGACGAATAGGGGGCATGGACGTCTCGTCCATGCGAAGGGAGGAGACCTCCCTTCCCCTTATTGAAGCAGCCACTCGCGGAAGACGGCCCTGTCGGCGGGGAGCAAGGTGGCTACCTTTTCGCGTTGGGCGAGGATGGCGAGACGCTCGGGAATCTCGACGCAGCCGACCCCAAGCTCGGCTTCCATCACGTCGAGAAACTTGGCGGGGTGGGCGGTTTCGAGGGTGATGGTGGCGCTGGAAGGATGGTCGGCGCGCCATTTTTGGGCGGCCAGCCAGCCGACCGCGCCGTGCGGGTCGATCTCGTAGTTGTAGAGTGCCTTGACGGTGCGAATGGCCGCGCGCGTTTGGTCGTCGCTGAAGGTCATCCCGGCGACGCGGGTGTTCATCGCCTCCCAGGATCCGCCGAAGAGCGCCTGCATGCGGACGAAATTCGAGGGAGAGCCGACATCCATGGCGTTGGAAATGGTCGAGACGCTGGGTCGCGGCGCATATTGGCCGAGGCGGAGATATTCGGGGACGACGTCGTTGCGATTGGTCGCGGCGATGAAACGATCGACGGGCAGCCCGAGCTGCATTGCGAGCAGGCCGGCGGTTAGATTCCCGAAATTTCCCGATGGAATCACGAAGGTCGGCTTGACGCCCTCCGGCAACTGGCGGGCGGCGTGGATGTAGTAAAAACTCTGCGGGACGAGGCGTGCGAGGTTGATGGAGTTCGCGGACGTTAGATTGAGCCGCTCCGAAAGCTTGCGGTCGAGGAAGGCGGATTTGACGAGCGCCTGGCAATCGTCGAACGAGCCTTGGATTTCCAATGCGGTGATGTTTCCGCCGAGCGCGGTGAGTTGTTTTTCCTGGAGTCCGGAAACCTTGCCCTGCGGATAGAGAATGATGACGCGGGTGCCGGGGACGTTGTGGAAGGCGGAGGCGACCGCACCGCCGGTGTCGCCGGAAGTGGCGACGAGCACGGTGAGTTCGCGGTCTTCACCGCGGGTCAGCCAGGCCATCAGGCGGGCCATGAAGCGCGCGCCGAAATCCTTGAATGCGAGCGTGGGGCCGTGGAAAAGTTCGAGAATGTGATCGCCCGGACCGAGCGTGACGAGCGGCGCGTCAAACGTGACCGCCCCTTCCACGATGTCCACCAGCGCTTGCGGCGGAACGTCCTCGCAGAAGAAGGCGTCCGCCACGGCGATGCCGATTTCCGTAAAGGAAAGTTCCCGCCAGATCTCCCAGAACGCCTCGTCTAACACCGGCAGCGTGTCCGGCATGTAGAGGCCGTTGTCTGGAGGCAGCGAGCGCAGGATGGCTTCCTTGAGATCGACCTGGTGGGACGGAGTGGTGGTGGAGTGATAGAGCACGGCGGAGAAAGCACTAAATTCTAAGCATGAAATTCGAAACGAAGAGGGTGAGTTCACGCTTCGGTCTAAAATTCCAGACGAGCGGAACGTAAAAGAGGCGGTTCCTGTGATGCAAGTCCTCAGAGGCGCGAATCATGGCCTACCGGTCGGACCAGAGGCGCTCGAAACGTAGCTCGTATTCCCGGTGAAGCCGATCTTGCATGGCTTTGAGTTCATTAACGGTCGAGGTTTCTAGAGATTCCAATGGACTGCCGGACCAGACCGTCATCGGTGATGCTGCTGACCTTCAACCCGTGCAGGACTCGTCACGATCCCTTTGAAGCCATCCGACACGGCTTTTCCGCTCACAGACAGAGAGCAAAATCCGCTTTCCGCCCTTTTCTGGATGAGGTTCTTCTCCCAGTCTCTTAGCGCTTCCGTCGGGAAATGACGGTCGGTTTTATACCCGGAAATTCCGCGCTCCACTTGTTGGGCCGCCGGGCCTTACGCGCCGATCGGATGCCAGGTGGTCTTGAATTCGACGTGATCGCGGATTTCGTAAAGTCCCTGGGCTCTGTCCGAATACCAGTCGGTTAGGTTCTCCGCAGGGATCAATTTGAGCCGCTTGACGCTGGCGGACGCACCCTTCTGGAGGGCGATCCGGTCTTCGAGATTTGCGACCGCAGCGAGCCCGCGCAGATGGGCGTGGGTGGCGAAGGTGGGAATGAGTTCGTCACGCTTGCCGGTTAGAAGGTTGACGACTCCACCCGGCAGGTCGCTGGTGGCAAGGATTTCGCCCAGCAGGATGGATGGATAGGGTTGGGAGGTGGAGGCCAGCGCGACCACCGTGTTGCCGCTGGTGACGGCGGGCATGACCAGCGACAGCATCCCTAACAGCGGAGCTTCATTTGGCGCGACAATGCCGATGATGCCCATCGGCTCGGTGACGGTGAAATTGAAATGCGACGAGGCGACCGGGTTTACGCTGCCTAGCAAAGCCTGATATTTGTCGGTCCACCCGGCGTAGTGGACGATGCGTTCAATGCTGGCCGTGACCTCGCGCTCGGCGTCTTCCTTTGAACGACCGGCGAGGGAAATCGCGTCCGCCATTTCAACGGCACGTGCCTCTAACATTTCCGCGATTCGATAGAGAATCTGGCCGCGGTTGTAGGCGTTGCGGGCGGCCCAAGCCTGACCCGCCTTGGCCGCAGCTTCCACGGCATTGCGCAGATCCTTACGGGTGCATAGCGGGATGTTCGCGAAGAACGTGCCTGCGGCGTCGTTCATGGCATGGACGCGACCGCTCTCGGAGCGGATGAAGCTGCCGCCGACGTAACACTTCGGAGTTTTGGTGATCGGAAGGCGGGGCATCGGGAATGGTTCAGCGCTTGAAGCGGGCCTCGTATTCCCGGTGGAGATTCGCGTGCTGGATTTCCAATTCCTCGATAGCTAGAGTTTCCAATTTTTCGCAGCGACTCACCGTGAGATCG
Organism: Akkermansiaceae bacterium; assembly: GCA_031389115.1. Classification (GTDB taxonomy): domain Bacteria; phylum Verrucomicrobiota; class Verrucomicrobiia; order Verrucomicrobiales; family Akkermansiaceae; genus Luteolibacter. The sequence goes on along the minus strand of JANMSI010000070.1, from coordinate 29,901 downwards.
AGAAATTCCTGCAAGGCCTGGATGCGTCCCACCCAAAGACCTTTTGAAATTCCTTGGGAGATTCCTTGGGAGATTCCTTCCAACCGTCCTTCGGCCTTGAGTTTTTCTGCGACAGACATGGCATTCTTTTCGAGTTCGGGGTTGGGCGAGAGGGTATGGTAGATTTGCCTCGCGTCAAGGTTGCTGTCCGAGTGCAAAGCGTAGAGCAGCATGAGGCCGAGGAGGTTTTCGGGAAGATCCTTGGCGGGAAATCCGACCAGCCATTGGAAGAAGCGCAGCAGTTCCTTTTGCCGGGCGAGTTTCATGAGTTGGAGAACCACGCGCAGCCGCGTGTCGTCCTCCCCGGTGGCAGGATCGAAGCGTGTCAGGTCGAGCAGCGCGTGGTCGAACTTCGGCACGAAAGGAAGCAGTGCGGCGGCGATTTCGTCCGGTAGTTCAAACAGATCCTCGAAGGCCGTGGAGATGTTCCATGCATCCGGACCTTGATGGAAAACCAATGGCAAGACCGGTGGCAGCGGAAAACCGCGGGTCTTGTGGTGTTGGGTGAAAATTTCCGTTACATATCCGAGCAGTCGCAGCGGCATCGCGGGGTCCGGCGAACTCTGGTGCTCGAAAAGTAGATAGAGCAGGGTTTCCCGTTCCCCGATGCGCACCGAGAACAGCAGATCCGAATGCACCTGCTGGAGGCTGGATTTCACGAACGAGCCGGGCAGCACCATCAGCGAGGACCAGTCGATCTTTTCAGTGATCGCGAGTGGCAGATGGCTCTTGAAAAACGCGGTGGCGTGCTCGGGTTGGGAGAAGACTGCTTTGAAAAACCCGTCGTTCGTGTGCGCGACGGGGATCAGACCAGGTTCTTCCACAGGGCGGAGATTCGATCAACCCTCCGGCGGAGGCAAGGATCGTTTCATCCGGCGGGAATCCCGCTTCTACATCGCTTGCTATTTGGCATTCCTCCCTATGAAAATCCCGATGCTCCCCACCGTCGGGTCGGCCATTTCTGGCTGGCATCTCCCTCCTCACCCGGCCTTCGCGGTGATCAGTATCGACTACGTCTCCGTCGGCACTGCCGGTAATGCGGCGGACAACTCCACCTGCTCGCTCTACGGTGCGGTGTCGGCCCGACAACCGACGCGAGCGGAAACAACTACTGGCTGGATCCGACCCAGAGCGAGGCGATCCCGACGGTGGGAACCGCCAACGCCACCGGCGATATCTCCGATCCGGGCGCAAACGTCGCTAGGAAACCACTCCGCTGCGGCTGGTTGGATTTATTTCCGAACGCAGTGGAGGAGACTCATGTCCGAGAATCACACCAATTGTGTATAATCCAGCAGCCCCTGTTTGCCGCCCTCGCGGCCGAAGCCGGATTCCTTGTAGCCGCCGAAGGGGGAGGCGGGGTCGAACTTGTTAAAGGTGTTGGCCCAGACGACGCCCGCTTTCAGTTCGGTGGATAGTTTGAGAATGCGCGAGCCTTTGTCGGTCCAGACGCCGGCGCTGAGGCCGTAGTGGGTGTTATTAGCCTTTTCAACGGCTTCCTCGGGCGTGCGGAAAGTGAGGATCGACAGCACGGGGCCGAAGATTTCCTCTCGGGCGACCCGGTGGCTTTGCGAGACGTTAGAAAACAGGGTGGGGGGGAAGTAGAAGCCTTTGTCAGGAAGCTCGCACGATGGCTGATAGATTTCCGCGCCGTCGGAAATCCCGGAGGCGACAAGTTCGCGGATGCGTGCGAGCTGGGCCTTCGAGTTGATGGCCCCGATGTCGGTATTCTTGTCGAGCGGGTCGCCGGTGCGGAGGCTTCTGAGGCGGACCTTCAGTTTTGCTAGGATTTTCTCCGCGATGGATTCCTGGACCAAAAGCCGGGAGCCGGCGCAACAGACGTGGCCCTGGTTGAAAAAGATGCCGTTGATGATCCCTTCGACCGCTTGGTCGAGCGGCGCGTCCTCGAACACGATGTTAGCCGCCTTGCCGCCGAGTTCGAGGGTGAGGCGTTTCCCGGTTCCCGCGAGGGCGCTTTGAATCGCTTTGCCGACGGCGGTGGAGCCGGTAAAGGCAATCTTGGCGGCGAGTGGATGATTGACCACTGCGGAACCGGTTTCGCCCGCACCGGTGACCAAGTTGACCACGCCCGGCGGGAGTCCGGCGTCTCGCAGAATTGACGCAAATTTGAGCGCAGTGATCGAGGTGGTTTCCGCAGGCTTGAGGACGACCGTGTTGCCGGTCGCGAGGGCGGGGGCGATTTTCCACGCAAGCATGAGCAGCGGGAAATTCCAAGGGATCACCTGCCCGATGACGCCTAACGGCTCCAACGTGCGACCCGGAGTGACGTAGGCGAGCTTATCCGCCCAACCGGCGTGATAGAAGAAATGCGCGGCGGCCATCGGCACGTCGAAGTCGCGGGATTCCTTGATCGGCTTGCCGCCATCGAGCGTTTCCGCGACGGCGAATTCGCGCGCACGATCCTGCAGAAGGCGGGCGATGCGGAAGAGATATTTCGCGCGCTCGGTGCCGGGAAGTTTGCTCCAGGTTGCAAAAGCGTTAGAGGCGGCCTGATAGGCGGCGTCCACGTCGGCCGCACCGGCGAGAGCAATTTCCGAAAGTTTCTCCTCGTTGCGCGGGCTGATAGAGTCGAAGTATTTCTTGGTTTTTGGCGCGACGAACTTGCCGTTGATGAACAAACCATACCGATCGTCAATGAAGGCCTTGGCGGTTTCCGGTGCGGGATCGTATTCCCAAAGATCGCCGAAGAGGAGTTCGCGGGCGGCGGAGCGGGTGGATTGCTTGGCGGGCATGGGACCGGTGTTAGTAAGCGGAGGAGGATTCCGAGAAACTGTAGGGAGCTTGATAGTGACCCGATTTTTCCTTCACTAACTGGCGGACCAGGTCGTTGAGAAGGGCGGAGGCGCCGAAGCGATAGCGGGTGTTAGTCAGCCAGGCGTCGCCGAGCGTTTCCTTGACGGCGACGAGGAAATGAAGCGCTTGCTTGGCCGTGCGGATGCCGCCCGCGGGCTTCATGGCGATCTCTACGCCGGTTTCCAAGAAGTGGTCGCGGATGGCTTCGAGCATGACTTGGTTGTTGCCGAGCGTGGCGTTCGTGTTGGTTTTGCCGGTGGAGGTCTTGATGAAATCGCCGGGGCGCAGCACGCGCATCGCGAGGAAGGAAGCGGCGCGGATGTTGTCGTATGTTTCTAACTCGCTGGTTTCCAAGATCACCTTGAGCGTCGAGCTGCCGCAGGCTTCCAGCACGGCCGAGATTTCGTCCTGCACCAGCGTCAGCTTGCCGGCGAGGAACGCGCCGCGGTTGATCACCATATCGATCTCGTCCGCGCCGTCGGCCACCGCGGCGCGAACCTCTGCGAGCCGGGTTTTGAGCGGAGCCTGGCCGGAGGGAAACGCTGTGGCGACTGAGGCAATTTTCACAGAAGTGCCTTTCACATACTTGGCGGCGTGCTTGACCATCGCCGGATAGACGCACACGGCGGCGGTCGGTGGAATGTCTCTGTCGTCATGCGGATGCAGGGCTTTCTGACAGAGCGAGGCGACCTTGCCAGGGGTGTCCTTGCCTTCGAGTGTGGTTAGATCCACCATCGTCGTCGCGAGTGTTAGTCCGAAAACCTTGGCGTTTTTCTTGATGCTGCGTGTCCCGTACTTCGCGACCCGCTCCTCGATGCCGACTTCATCGACCGTTCCCACATCGTCCATATATCTGCGCAAGGCGTGGGAATTCGGCGAGGCCATCGGGGATGAGGCTTGGGCGAAACCGGCAGACTGCCAAGAATCAAGTTCGGATCGGCTAGGAAATAGCTGGGCAACGGCGTGAAATCGTTCACTTAGTTGCGCGATATTTCAAACCAACCACAATCATGTTCAAGGAATTCAAAGAGTTTGCATTGAAGGGAAATCTAATCGACATGGCGGTCGCCTTTGTCATGGGAGCGGCGTTCGTCAAGCTGTCCACCGCTTTCATTGAAGACCTCATCATGCCGCTGGTCGGCAAGTTGTCTGGGGGGATGGGCTTCACCAACAAGTTCCTGGCGCTAAACGAAAACGTAACGGCAATCAGCCTTGAGGAAGCTAGAAAGCAGGGAGCGGTGTTTGCCTATGGGGATTTCATCACGGTGGCGATCAACTTTGTCATCGTAGCGTTTGTGATGTTTCTGGTCGTCAAGGCGATCAGCAAGGCCAAGGCACTCGCTGCCAGGAAAGAAGCCGAAGCCCCCGCCGTAGCTCCGTTGCCAACCGCGCAGGAGATCCTTCTCGGCGAGATCCGGGATCTTCTCAAGCAGAAGGGCTGAATCCGTGAGGGCCACGATCAAGGCGGTGACCTGATAGGGGGCGGGGACGTCCATGCACCCCTATCAGGAAATTAGTCCCGCCGCGTCAGTTCTACAAACACGTCCTCCAGCGTGGCGACGTGGCGGAACAGCGAACGCAGCGGCCAGCCATATTGCGAGGCAAGGCGGGCGATGTGTTCGCGGGTGTCCGTGCCGGAATCCACCCAGACGGTGTAACGGCTCCAACCGCCGTCCATTGGCTCTGGTGTGACTTTCTTCACGTGATCGAGGCGGTTGAGAGCGCCGCCGACGACTTCCGGGTCAGCCTGAATTTCCACTTGGATGCGACCGGCGGCGCGCATTTGTTCGACGAGGTTGGCGGGTGTGTCGGCAGCCTTGATTTCGCCGCCGTCGATGATGATCACCCGGTTGCAGATCATTTCCACCTCGGACAAAATGTGGGTGGAAATCAGCACGGTATGAGTCTGGCCGAGCCGCCGGATGAGCTCGCGGATCTGGCGAATCTGATTGGGGTCGAGACCGTTGGTGGGTTCGTCGAGGATCAGTAATTCGGGATCGTGGACGAGCGCATCTGCCAGGCCGACGCGCTGGCGGTAGCCCTTCGACAGGGTTTTGATCATCTTACGGCGCACCTCGCCGAGGCCGCAGGTGTCGATGACCTCACCGACGCGGCGGCGCGTGTCGCTGTTGCCGAGGCCCTTGAGCTGGGCGCGGAATTTCAGGTATTCCTTCACGCGCATGTCCTCGTAAAGCGGCACGTTTTCGGGCATGTAGCCGATTTTGCGGCGGGCTTCGAGCGAGTGGCGAAAGATGTCGTGGCCCGCGATGCTGGCGGTGCCGGAGGTCGGCGGCAGGTAGCCGGTGAGCATCCGCAGGGTCGTCGTTTTGCCCGCGCCGTTAGGCCCGAGAAAGCCGACAATCTCTCCCCGTGAGACGGAAAAATCGATGCCGCGGACGGCTTCATGACGGGCGTAACGCTTGGTGAGTTGGCTGACTTCGATCATGATTCCCGGAGCCGTGGATTGCGGCGAAATTCGCTCTTGCGCGGTTGACGCGGCGAAGTGCGCCCCTTAATGAAGTGCCGCGCGTGGCGGGCCAAGCGGGAAATTCGCGGGCTCGCCACCTCATTTTACCCATTTCTCATGAACTCTTCGGTTTCCCCGCGCCAGAACGCAGACTTGTTGGAGGAAAAATACGCCATGTGGTGCGAGGACCCGAAATCGGTCGATACGACATGGGCGGCGTTTTTTGAAGGATTCGAACTGGGTTCCGCGCAGGTGAAACGCAAGGAGGAAGCGGTCACGGCGGCTCCGGCATCTGACGCGGACCTGGCGTTTTTCGGCAAAGTGGTGAGCCTGATTTATAATTACCGGACGCTCGGCCACACCCAGGCTGCGATCAATCCTCTCGACGTGCCCGAGCGCAATCCACGGCTCCGGCTCGATCAATACGGACTTACCGAGGCGGATTTGGAGCGTGTGGTTTGGAATTCCTTTTTCCGCCACGGGGACAAGATGAAGCTGAGCGAAATGGTCGCGGGTCTGGAAGCCACCTACTCCGGGAAAATTGGCTTTGAATTCATGCACATCCACAACACGACCGTCCGCCACTGGGTGCGCGAACGGATCGAAACCCACGCGGTGCGCAAGGACGAATCCCCCTCGAAAAAACTTAATTCGCTGTGCTGGGTGCTGGAGGCGGAGGCGTTCGAGAATTTTGTGGGCAAGCGTTTCCTCGGCGAAAAGCGGTTCTCCAACGAAGGCGGGGAAGGGGCGATGATCATCCTCAACGCAATCCTCGAAGCCTGTCCCTCGCAGGGCGTGAAGGAAATCGAAATGGGCATGTCCCATCGCGGGCGATTGAACGTCCTCGCCAACTTTGTTAGGAAGTCCCTGACCACCGTCCTCTACGAGTTCACCCCCTCCTATGAACCCGACACAGTCGCCGGCGATGGCGACGTGAAATACCACCTCGGCTACGAGAGCATCCGCGAGCTCGCCGACGGCAAGGTGCGGGTCAGCCTCGCGGCAAACCCAAGCCACCTCGAAGCCGTCAACTCCATCGTCGAGGGCAAGACCCGAGCGCGCCAGCGAGTCCTCAACGACATCAGCGGTGGAGAAATCGACCGCAAGCAAGTCCTGCCGATCCTGCTTCACGGCGATGCCGCATTCGCAGGCCAAGGCTCGGTCGCGGAAGTCCTCAATCTCTCCCAGCTCAAGGGCTACCGCACTGGTGGCACGATTCATCTCATCATCAACAATCAGATCGGTTTCACCACCGTGCCGGCCGACGCCCGCTCGTCCGCTTACGCGACCGACGTGGCGAAAATGATCGAGGCGCCAATCCTCCACGTGAATGGCGAGGAGCCGATGGAGCTCTACTGGGCCTCGATCTTCGCCCTCGAGTTTCGCCAAAAATTCGGTCGGGACATCGTCATCGACATGTATTGCTACCGGCGCCAGGGCCACAACGAGGCGGACCAGGCGGCATTCACCCAGCCGACCATCGCCAAGAAAATCGCCGACCGGCCGACCTTCGGAAAAATCTACAAGGACTTGTTAGTTGCGCAGGGGGTGATTTCCCAGCCCGACGTCGATGCGCTCGAACAAGCGATCTGGGACAAACTGGAATCCGGCTATCAGAAAATGCTTGAGCTGCAGGAAGTGGGCGACCGCACGGCGTTCAGCGGTTCGACCGGTGTCGATCAACGGCCGTATTCTCATGCCTCTGTGCCGACCGGCATTACCCGCGAGACGCTTGGGCACATTGGGACCGTGCTCACGACCATCCCTAGCAATTTTCATCTGAACCCCACGCTCGAAAAGCGCTTCATCCCACGGCGGGTCGAGGCGCTTGCGAACGGGGGCCCGATCGACTGGGCCTTCGCGGAGTCGCTGGCGTTCGGCTCGCTGCTGATGGAGGGCACCCCGGTCCGTCTATCAGGCCAGGACTGCCGGCGCGGCACGTTCTCTCAGCGTCATGCGGTTTTCTACGATTATGAGACGCGCGAGCGCTACATCCCGCTGGAAAACCTGGACCCGGCACAGGCGAAATTCTGCGTTCATAATTCGTTTCTATCGGAGTTTGCCGTCCTTGGCTTCGACTACGGCTACTCGCTTTCCTATCCGACGATGCTCACGCTGTGGGAAGCCCAGTTCGGGGATTTCTCTAACGGCGCGCAGGTCATCATCGACCAGTTCATTTCCTCCGCCGAGTCCAAGTGGCAGACGCCGAGCGACCTCGTGATGCTGCTGCCGCACGGCTACGAAGGCATGGGTCCGGAGCACTCCAGCGCCCGGCTGGAGCGCTTTCTCCAACTCTGTGCGGAGAAAAATCTAATCGTCGGGAACTTCACGACGCCCGCCCAGTATTTCCATGCGCTGCGCCGCCAGAAGCACCGGGAATTCCGCAAGCCGCTTGTCCTCATGACGCCCAAGAGCCTGCTTGGCCGTCCCGAGGCCGTCTCGCAGGATTTCGATTTCCTCGAAGGAACCTGCTTCCAGGAAATCCTGCCCGATACGAAAATCTTCGCCAATCCGGCCTCTGTTAGCCGCATCGTTTTCTGCAGTGGCAAGGTGTATTACGACCTGATGGCGCATCGTCAGGAGAAGGGCATCGAGGACGCCGCGATCGTCCGCATCGAGCAGCTCTATCCGTTTCACGACGAAATGGTCGGGGCCATCATCAGCCAGTATATTAACGCCACACAGTTCGTCTGGTGCCAGGAGGAACCCCTCAACATGGGTGCCTGGTCCTACATTTTCCCGCGCCTCGAAGCCGTGGTCGGCAGCAAAATCCGCCACGCCGGCCGGGGAACCGCCTCGAGTCCCGCCGCTGGCTCCAAGGCGATGCACTACCGCGAGCAAAAGGCGCTGCTCACCCAGGCCTTCGAAGTCTAACATCCTACCGTTTTCTCTAACTCTCACCACGCCTCATCCATGTCATTCGACGTCAAAGTTCCTGCCGCTGGCGAATCCATCACTTCCGCCAACGTCGCCCGCTGGCACAAAAAAAACGGCGATTCGGTCAAAAAGGGCGACATCCTGGTTACCCTCGAAACCGACAAGGTCTCCAACGAACTCGAAGCCGCCACTGATGGCACGCTCGAGATCCTCGTTGGCGAAGGCGAGGAAGTTTCTATCGGGACCGTGATCGCCCGCATCGCCGGCGGGGTTGCGCCTGCAACAACTCCGGTTTCATCGACTCCCGTGGCTGCGTCCGCCGCGCCTGCCGCTCCGACCGGTGGAACCATTGAACTCAAAGTCCCGGCGGCCGGTGAATCCATTACCTCCGCGAATGTCGCGAAGTGGCGCAAAAAGGATGGCGAGCAGGTCACCCGGGGAGAAGTGCTGGTTACGCTGGAAACGGATAAGGTTTCTAACGAACTCGAAGCTCCCGCTTCCGGCCGTTTGAAAATCATCACTCCGGAAGGGGAGGAAGTTTCCATCGGGGCCGTCATCGCCACCATCGATTCCGGTGCGACGGCAGCGGTACCCGTCTCATCACCTGCGGCTCCAGCTCCGCAAAAAGTCGAACCCGTAACTGCCGCCACTCCGGCTCCGGCGAAGCCTGATTTCTCCGCGCCCGCCGCACCTCCCGAGCGTTCTTCCACCGAAGCGGTTAGCGACGGCCGTACCACGCGCAAAAAGATGTCGATGCTGCGCCGCAAGATCGCCACGCATCTCGTCAACGCCCAGCAGACCGCCGCCATTCTAACCACCTTCAACGAGGTGGACATGACCTCGGTGATGGACCTTCGCAAGCAGGTGCAGGACGAGTTCATCAAGAAGCACGGCGTGAAACTTGGGTTCATGTCGTTCTTCGTCAAAGCCGTCGCCCAGGCGCTCAAAGACGTGCCATCGGTCAACGGCCGGATCGACGGCACTGACATCATTGAAAACCATTTCTACGACATCGGCGTCGCGATCGGCACCGAGAAAGGCCTGATGGTCCCGGTCCTCCGCGATGCCGACAAAAAATCCTTCGCTCAGATCGAGAAGGACATCCTCGATTACGCGAACAAGGCGAAGGACGGCAAGATCACCCTCGAGGATCTAACCGGCGGCGTCTTCACCATTTCTAACGGTGGCACCTATGGCTCGCTGCTCAGCACGCCGATCCTGAATCCGCCCCAAAGCGGGATCCTCGGCATGCACACCATCCAGCAGCGTCCCGTCGCCCTGAACGGCCAGGTCGTCATCCGCCCGATGATGTATCTCGCGCTGAGCTACGACCACCGGTTAGTCGATGGCAAGGAGGCCGTCACCTTCCTCATCCGCATCAAGGACTGCCTGGAGAATCCGACGCGGCTGCTTTTGGAGATGTGATGGGGGATGGTTGAAAATTAGGCTTGGCGGTTGGAAACCGCCGCCACCGTTAGAGGATCTCCTCAAGGAAGGCGGTTTTCTCGAAGATGGAGAAGGCTTCGGGTTCCTCGCCGGTGCCGAGGAAGCGCGGCGGGATTCCTAACTGATCGTGGATGGTCACGGCGATGCCGCCTTTTCCCGAGCCGTCGAGCTTGGTGACGATGAGGCCGTCCAGCGGGCTGGCTTTGTGAAATTCCTTCGCCTGATTCATCGCGTTCGAGCCGGTGGTGGCATCGACGACGAGCAACGTTAGATGGGGCGCGGTTTCATCCTGCTTGGCGAGCGTGCGGCGGATTTTTCCCAGCTCCTCCATCAGATTGTGGCGGGTGTGGATGCGGCCGGCGGTGTCGCAGATGAGGAACTGGGTCTTCGCGGCGATCGCTTTCTGATGGGCGTGAAAGCAGACGGACGACGGGTCGGCGTTTGGATTTCCAGTGACGACGGCGAGGTCCAGCCGTTCGCCCCAGCGCTTGAGCTGCTCGACGGCGGCGGCGCGGAAGGTGTCGGCGGCAGCGAGAATGACGGTGCGCTTCCTTTTGGTGAGCCAGAGGCCGAGCTTGGCGGAGGAAGTGGTTTTGCCGGTGCCGTTGACGCCGACGACGAGGATGACAAACGGTTTGCCATCGGCCCGCGGCAGGGGCGGCAGGAAATTGTCGGGCAGCCGCTTGGAAAGCTGGCTGCGGGTGACTTCCACCACGTCATTTCCCGAAACCTCACGACCGAGAGCGCGGAGTTCGTCGATGATCGAGGTGGTGAGGCCGATGCCGAGATCGGAGCTGATGAGATCGGCCTCGAGGTCGTCCCAATCGACTTCCGCGCGGTTGGTGACCTTGTTGAGAAGGGATTTGAAAAAGCCTGCCATGGGTGCGGCGGGAGACTAGCGGGCGGTCGCTGCGGGTCAATGGGATTGCAGATCGCGGACGACGCCCTAATCGTCATCGGATGAAGCGTTGGCTATGGATTGGAAGCGGAATCGTCGTCGTGGCGATCGTCGGCTTATGCCTGGGACTGGAGTTCCGGGCGCGAAAAATGGAGGCGAGGTGGCTGGATTTCGTGAAATACTGGGAAGCGGAGGGTGAATCGTTTTCCCCGGAAAATCACTTGCCGCCTGCGCTCGCGGCTGAGGATGAATTTGCGGGACATCCTTGGATTCGCGCGCTCGTCAGTGGAAACGCGGCGGCATTGGATTGCGTGGAACGTATGAATCCCGAAACTGTCGAGGGATATGACGATTGGGCGAACGATCTGGACGAAGACGGACTGCCCAAGCCGATGGCGGCAGAATTGGCGCGTCGGATTCGCCAACACCGACAGGAATTCAGGCCCGACCTGGAGGCTTTGGCCGAGGCTGCGCGCAAACCCGGCAGCAGGCTCAGCACCGCCCGTCAGGTGGAATCATGGGCAGTGCCCAGTTGGACGAAAAGGCTGTCCAATCCCGCGAAACTTCTCGAAGCCGGGGCTCACGCGGCAATCACCCTCGACGACCCGCCGGGTTTTACCGAAGCGATCGAGACCCTGCTGCAATGCGGTCAAAAACTGCGTGCTTCAAACGAGATTCTAGCGGCTGTGGTCGGATGCGGGCTGGAGGGGAGAGCTTATGACGCGCTTTTGTGTCTTCCCGAGCCGATGGTGTGGCCGAGCTCGGAACAGACACGATGGCTGGCTGCCCTCGAGTGCCGGACCCGTTCTCCTGCTGATGAATTTGCCGGTCTAATGCGTGTGGAACGGGGTAAGCAGCTAGCGATTATCGGACTTATTGAACAGGTGAGAGCTAAACGGATCCCGTTCTCCGATCCCGTGTCGCGCCGGTATTTCGCGCAGGCGAGACTTGCGTGCTGCGAACCGCTGCAAGCAATGGTCCTTTCCGCAGGTGGTAAAATTTCAACGCCCATCGCAGACGATCGCATCACGCGATTTTCAAACCATGTCGAGGAACTGAATCGCCAAGGGGATTTTGCGACCTCATTCGGGCTGACGCCGGTCGTGGGCTGCGTCAGAATTTACGAAGCAATTGTGGCACGGGAGGCAATCCGAATGGAAATCCGCAATCGGCTGCTGGACGGGGTAGGGGAGCGTTAATGAATTGTGGATTGCCGCAGGACGCATAGCGTTCTGGAGCCGATGCCAAAGATCCGTGTGCTCCCTGATATCCTTGCCAGCCAGGTGGCGGCGGGCGAGGTGGTCGAGCGCCCGGCCTCCGTCGTCAAGGAACTGGTGGAGAACAGCATCGATGCCGGCGCCCAGGAAATCCGGGTGGACATCGACCGCGGCGGCTCGGCCTTGATCCGGGTGAGCGACGACGGCTGCGGGATGTCCCGCGAGGACGCGTTGCTGTCGTTGGAGCGGCACGCCACCAGCAAATTGCGGACGGCGGGCGATCTGGCGTCGATCCTGACGCTGGGCTTTCGCGGCGAGGCGGTGCCGAGCATCGCCAGCGTCTCGCGGTTCCGGATGGTGACGCGGGAAACGGATTCGGTCTCGGGTACGGAAATCCTGGTGGACGGCGGGAAAATCCGCGACGTGCGGGACGCCGGCTGCGCGCCGGGCACGGTGATCGAAGCGAAGGCGCTTTTTTACAACATGCCCGCGCGCCGCAAATTCATGCGGGCGGAAACGACCGAGGCGGCGCATGTGGAGCATCAGCTCCGCCTGCACGCGCTGGCCGCGCCGCATGTCCGTTTCCGCCTGCGGCGGGACGAGCGGGAGGTTTTCGATTTGCCGCCGGCGGCCAAGGCGGTGGACCGCGTGCGGCAATTGTTAGGGACGGATTTGTCGCGGGAGTTGATCGGGCTGCCGCTGACGCGAGGCAGCGGAATTTCGCTGCAGGGTTATCTGCTGCCCGCCAGCCACGCGCGGAAGGGCAGGCGGCACCAGTTCGTTTTCCTCAACGGCCGGCCAGTGGAGGACGCCGTGATTTCCCGGGCGCTGGCGGAAGGATTTCGCGGTGCCGTGGCGGATGGAATGTATCCGGCCGCATGGCTGTGGATCGACCTGGAGCCGACGCTGGTGGACGTCAATGTCCACCCCGCGAAGCGTGAGGTCCGATTCCATCGACCGGTCGAGGTGCGGGATGCCATCCTCGAGGCGGTGGCGGTGGGGTTGCGGCCTACCGCGCGACAAGTGCCAGCGGTTCAGCCAGACATGGCTGCAATTTTTCCGGGCCAAAACCCGCAACGAGTGCCAGTTCTCGCCAGTTTCCAACCACCGCCCGAGCTGCCGGTGGAATGGGGGGAGAGTGTGCCGGTCACGCCAGATTTGGAGATAAATCCCGTTGCGCCGCGCGGTGGAGTGCCGGATTTCCGGCTGGTCGGGATGCTCCATCACCGGTTAGTGTTATTGGAGAGCGAGGACGGGCTGGTAATTTTCGATCCCAAGGCTGCGTGGGAACGAATTTTATACGAAAAGCTGCTCAACGCTGGATCCGGTGTCTTGGAAACCCAGGGGCTGTTGGTGCCAGTCCTGCTGGAACTCGACCCGCGGGATCTGGATCTCGTCCTGCGTGAGCGCATGGCATTACAGGAAGCCGGAATCGAAGTGGAAGCATTCGGCGGGAATACCCTGCGAATCCAAAGCCTGCCGGCGTGTCTGTCGGTGCCTGACCCGCGTCCGTTTCTCGGCGCATTGATGGATGAACTGCTCCACGATTCATCGCCTGGAGCGAGGTTTGCTCTGGATCGGCTCGCCAAGATTCTGGCGAAAAGGACCGCGCTGGAAAGCGTTCCGCGGCTGTCCGAAACCACCCAACTGTTGGCGGCATTGTTCTGCTGCGAGTTGCCTTACTGCGCCCCCGACGGACGTCCCACGCTCACCGAATTTGGCATGAGAGAGCTGGAGCGCCGATTCGGCAACTCCCGGACTTGAGGCAAAACCGCACGCGATCGCGTGGCAAAATAAGCTTTGGATTTGTTCAATATTTGTAAAAATTAGCTGGTTCGATGCAGTGCGTGAGATAGAAATAGAGCGTTCTAACGCGGAATTTCCTCCAAGTCTGGGTTTGAGATTGTTAGAAAAGTTGAGATTTTGCAGGTAGTGAGAGCCTGGAACCCTTGTATTTAAATGAAATACAAGCAGGACAGCCGATAAAACAAATTGTTCAAAAATCGCTAAAGATTTATCTTGTTAAGTTTCATTAAAATTTTAGTCTGACGGCATGTTTAAGCCATCCAGAGCTTCAACCTTTGGATTCTAAGAGATGAAAAACTTGTGGATCACAGCCGGGATTGTCAGCTCCGCCCTTTTGGGGTCGGCGGCGGGCGCGCGGCTGACGGATCGCTTAACGAGTGCCCACGAAGCTTTATTAGAAGATCGCCGGGCCGCGCTGCCATCACTCAGCGACCCGTTCGGTGCACCGGCGGCAGCGCGGGTGGTGATCGAACAGGTCCGCGAAGGTTTCCGCCCGCGGGCCGAGTGGAAACGCAACGTCATCGCGACCGTTTTCTGGGTCGGTGAACTGCCCACCCAGAACAATCCGACTCCCAACACCATGAGCGCCTGGGACCAGAACTGGCAGGCAAACTTCGGCGGCTACGATCAGCCCGACCGCCGCAACGGGTATCTCCCCGTGGGATTCGTGCCGTCGCTCAATCCATTTTACATCGCCCTTCCCTACAATGATGTCGCGAAGGGTGGCGTCCACCGTCCCGAAGCCGCGGAAGTGATTCCCTGGTACTGGGAAAGCTACCGCGGCGATGGGATTTCCGTTTGCAAGGGCCGCTGGGTCGCCATTCATCACGAGGGCAAAGTCTGCTTCGCCCAGTGGGAGGATGTCGGTCCGTTCGAAGTGGACCACTGGCAGTACGTTTTCGGAAAAGAATCCCCGCGCGGCAACCGCAACCAATCGGCGGGCATCGATCTCAGCCCGGCGGTGCGCGATTTTCTAAATCTCCAGAGCGGCGCGTCCGTCGAGTGGCGGTTCGCCGATGAGCGGGAAGTCCCGCGCGGTCCTTGGAAAAACTGGTCCCGCGAACCTGCTCTGCCGCAGCGCTGAAAAAATTCACCCCTAGACAACTGCTGTTCAACCCTAACCCGATCCAAACGACTCACCCGTCACTTGAATCAAAATAATCCTTTCTGAGGTGCTGTTGTCCCGACAGCCCCTCAGGCGGCCCGGATCGGGATTCTGTCCCGAATTGGCAGGGTCCAGCGCACGTGTTTCGCTGACCCCTGCCCCTTCCCGAACCGGGCCGCCCACCTCTCGCAAGTCGTCCCGCTTTCGAGGTCCAGGATGGAAGGCTTTTTCAGAATCCACACCCTAACAACCAGCCATGAAAACCAGCCATTGGTCTGCCGTATCGGCAGCCTTACTCGCCGTGAGCGCCCTTATTGCGCCATGCGCTCTCGCCGTCCCCGGAAACGGAAACGGAAACAACGGTACCACGTCCATGATTCCCCTCGTTCCCAAGGGCGAGTTGTCGGCGTATCCGTCAGTCGTGCGGACCGGTACCAAACCAACTCTGACCTGGAATATTCTCTACCCGACCAGCCTCACCGTCCCGAATCCACCGGTTTCCATCAATCCTCCGGGAACTCTCTATTCTAACACGACCGTTTATGCGACCGTGCAGATGGTGGGTAACGGCATCACCGCCTGCGACACCACCCGGGATCTGATGACCCATTTTGTCGATGTCCGGATCAAGCTGAATAGCGGCAACTACAAGCAGATATTTTATGGAAACCCTGCCGCCGTTGTTCCTTCGAAGAAGCTCTATATCAAGAAATTGACTGCGAACCAAAGTCTCGATTTCGGAGCCAGTTATGTCATCAACGGCGCTTCGACTCCGTTTTACACCACGCTAAGCAGCAATCTTCAACTTGTATCGCTGATCAACGGGGCGACCATCCCCACGACTTTTCCATTGCATCAGTCGGCTAGGTTGAAAAGCTATTTGAGTCCATATTTAAATGCCACGGGAACCGTGAATATCGGACCACTCAGCGTGCTTGTGCTGATGGAGCTGGGGCAGACCAACCGGAATTCGCCCTGCTTCGACCTCCAGGATGTGGTGCTTCTAGTGACGTTTAGCACAAAGCATCCTAACAACGGCCATGGCAACAACTTGGATGGCGTCGATTCGTCAAACCCAGGCAACGGAAATGGTGGCCCTAACGGTATGATCGATCCTTCCGGCGGTGTGGACGACGAAATCCGGTAAACTTTAAACTCATTTCACCGATGAAAATAATCTATCCCATTTTCCTCTTCAGCATGATTGCCGCAGGAGGTGGTCAGCAGCCTCCGGCGTCACCGATGCGCGAGACTACGACCGATGCAGAGCTAGCCGCCAAGTACCGCCAGGCATCGCAGGAAGACCCCATGCGCAAACAACGGCCATCCAAAGGACCCGATCCTTCGATCGTCAATCAACCGAATAATCTGATCAGTGAGTCCGATACAATCTGTTTCAACGGGGCTGTGACATTGGTGCCCAAACGGGCCATCCTGCAGATCCCGAAAAACCTGTCCGACCGCTTCAAGTATCTACCGGGCGCGAAGCTGATGAGCTGGTCGGAGTTCTACGCGATCAACCGGGGTTGGATTACCACCGTCGAGGTATCTCGGATCCAGGCGGAAGGCAACAGTCCGCTAGGGGAGGACACACGGAAGAAAATGGTGAAATCGGGGAACCTGATCGTCGCCACCTATCAGGGCGGGCCGATCTCTGTCCTTGCTCCCAAAGTCCCGGTTGAAAAGACAGCCACCTCGACTCCAAAATCATGAAAACTGTAGTTCAATGCATCATTGTCGGATCGCTTTGCTCGGGCGCGGGATTCGCGACCGAAATCGTGAGTTATCTCAATTACATCCGGCAGTTTCAAATGCCATCCACTGTCAGCTGGGATGCCGAGTCCTCCGTCTTGCCTGAAGGTTTCCGCTTATCCGCACTCCCGATCAACCCCGGCGGAGCCAGGTTCGACTTGTGGACCATGAAGTCATCCTCTCTAACCGGACTGACGTCATACCTGCTCGATAGTAGCTATGTGGGAACCTATGTTCCCATTGCCACGGTGGCGGTCCGGTCTGAGGATGGCTCCTCAGCAATCCCGCGGACACGCGCGGATCGGCCGTTCTACGTTGATGTCAGCGTGGCGGGGCTGCGCTCCGGCGTCACGGATCCCGAACCGTCGAAGAGCGTCAAATTTCTCCGTCACGTGCAGTCGTATGGCGCGGCAGGAACTGGAGTTGGTATCAACCGGAACCAAGCAACCCTGCTTACGCAAAGGACAATCGCCACCAACGGGGTGGAGAACCTCACGTTCGCCGTGACTTCGATTCCCGGCGCGAATCGCTCGAAGGTCCGGGGAGAAGAGCGTTTCTCGGTGTTCTCACTGGAGGACTACCAAGCGCCAGAGTCGCAGCTGGCTTCCCAGTATATCCAAGTGTGGCCGGTCGCAGACGGGACGATCTCGGGGATTTCGCAGAACCAGTTGATCCGGTTCTCCCTGCCCACCGTGACCCTGACATTAAACGACGCTTATCCGAGCTCCACCACTTACGCACAGGTCTATAAAGGAAACCCGCAGCTCGGGATGACCGGGACCATCGTGCCAGGTTCGGGCCTGGTGATTAGTGATTCAGTTCCCCGGAGCCGGGTGCTCACCCTGTCGAACTACGATTCTATTTTCGACTCCGATGGTCGGTGGACCATGGAATTGATCACCGTGACGCCCTTCGGGATTGAGCGGATGCGAACGCCCGCAAACTTACCAGCGGTCGTGAGCTTCGACCTGGACCGCACGATTGAAATGAATGGAACCTTCACAACCATCGAGTGATTCACTGATTCTTCAGTTCAATCAACAATTCATTTCTGAAGTTATCGTTCCGATAGATCAGGGAGAACTTCGCCTCTTTGGATTTCCTCAACAAATCCTCCACCTCGGTGAAAGCCAGGAGGAGGAACAAGCCCTTCACTGGCTCCCGATGAAACGATTGCATCCGCGTCACGAACTGATCCTCGACCATCCTGCTTTGCTGGTTGGTCTGGAGCGCGCCGTGTTCCGAAGCGACCTGCTTGCGCAGTGCGTCGAAACGCGATTCCATCAAATCAGCGGAGGCGTCGGGATCAGTGTAATGGACCGCGAGTTCGTAAAGCTTGCCCGCGAGGAAACGCCCCTCCACCGCTGCCGCCTGGGTTTCTGGCAAAAACCCCTTTTTCGGGCCGATTCTCAAAATCCGCAGGGCGGGCTGATCTCCCGGCAGGGAAATCGTGACGTCCAAGGATTGGCGGGACGCCCATGCAATCAATTTTTCAGGGGAATCCCCCCAGCGCAAACCGAACGGCGGCTCGATGACAGCCTGGGCAGCCAGATCGCCCGCCGGGAGCAGGAAAATGATCATGTAACCTGCCCATCGGCCAAAATATCCGCACATGCGCGAAGGGTCGGGCTTTTCCGTCCGTTTCGCAAGACGCGATCACCGCGCCAAGGGTTTGTCATGGTCGAGGCGATGATCGCACTGTCCATCCTCACGGTCCTCGGACTCGTCTTACTCAAGCTTTCGCTCAACATCCTGCACCCGCGGCAATGGATCATTCAACAGGCGGTGTCCGACGCCTATATGACTTATGAACGCGCTCTCGCCGAGAGAGTTCCCTTTGAAACGCTGACGGCTACCGACTCTCCGTGGCCGGTCTTCCCTGCCACCACCACTACTACCGCCGTAGAAATCGGCCGATTGCCGTACGGAGTCCCGATCTACGGGACGGTGGTGCGAACTCGTGTCCCGGACGCGGGGAACTATCCAATCGACGGTGGCACGGGTGATTTGGTCAGCAATCCGGCTGCGATGAAAGTATGGAAGGCGCAGAGCGTGCTGACCTACACGATCGGCAAACGCACCTATGCAAAATCCCGAACTGTCCTGCGTTCCCAATGACCTCAAATTCAAAGCGCCGCCGCCGGGGATTTACTCTAATCGAACTTAGTATCGCGACCATGATGGGTTTGGCAACGGGATCCATGGTGCTCGCCTTGTTCAATCAACAGCTTGCATTTCTCCAGATCTTCAAAAATCAGACGTTTCTAACTGAGGAGGCTCCGATCATCAGCACCTATGTGAGTCGCCTTGTTGGAAAAGCGGACCGCTTCCGGCTGCACGCGAATCTGAACGACGCGCTTTCCGGAGCGAATCCCAGACTCACCGACTCGCCGGTGGCAGTTCTGAATTTCCGCCAGCCGGATGGGACGATGCGGGCGACCATTCTCTCGTTTGATACCCTACCGGCCGGACGTGCGCTCTATTATTATGCCGTCCCTCTCGTGGGAGTGCTCGGTGACCCGCTGTGGGCCGTGACCCGATCCCCAAGCAATGTGGTTTTCCGCGTTGAGGCTGGTGTGCTTAGATTAGTACTCACCGGACCTAACAATGAGATGATCACCTACTCCGGAACCATGCAACAATGAAGACATCACCTGCCAGACGCCATAAACCCGGCTACATCTCGTTTCTATTGGTGCTATCCACCGGAGCGATTCTATCGGCGCTGATGTTCCAGACGTATCGTCGTGCCCTCAGTTCTCAGGTGATTGAATCCCAGGTGCAACTCCGGTTGGATTATAGCGAGAAGGAGGAGGCGATTCTGCGCTCGATTGTGGCAATTACTCCCAACCGAGCGATGCGTGCGATGCAGGGGGATTCCGACACGGATGCGAAACGCAGCTCCTTGCGCTGGCAGGACATTTTCACCGAGTCATTGGCAATGGCTAATTCGCGATCGTCCATCTCCAGCGCCATGGTGAGCGCGCTCAGTATTCCCAACCTCAAAACAGAGAATGCGGGTGACGCCGCATTGGATGATCCCAGCCGGATATTTACAGCGCTTCCCAGCGAGACGGGTTATGTCTCCGTAGGCATCAACCGCAACCTTGGTCCCGGCTATCCCGTGCCGTTAACGGAGTCTGATTTCACGACCTCCGCACGGGACGGGATCTATCCGATTATTTCGGACAGCAAGGTCTATGGAACTCTCGCCCAGACGGGTTTGAACTCCGCGACACTGAACGGTGACGGTACCAATACTTACGGACTACCCGTCGGCACCTATTCGGAGTTCAACAGACTCAAGTATCCAAATATCAACTTTGGCTATGCCAAACCCGGAGATCCCTTTGTGGCCAAGCGGAACTGGTGGGCATTCTCGGTAGATGTCGCCGATCATGATGACGACAGAACCTTGCTGGCACGTTCCAAGCGGAATTTCGTGCTCTCGATTTACGAAATTCCCTCGCAGCTCTCCATCTCCGCAGCCTCGTTCATGTCTTTCGGCCAGTATGCGTCGGGAGACGCTTGGCAGAATGTGAACATCGAGGGTGGGATGTTCGTGGGCAAAGCCGAGGTCGTCGGAAATCGAGCGCTTGATACCCTTGCAATCCGCCGTGACCTCACCGTCTCCAGTGGTAGCACCATCGGCGGCGAATCCTTTGCAGGCAATCCATTCACTCCCGGTGACAGGGAAAGCTATATGAACAGTAAAGATGCCCTGAAACCGGTTTCAATTTCCAACACGACCACGGCAGGCACTTTTTTTCCGGTATCGCGGGCTTCCGAGAGCGGTCGGGCCGCCTTTATTCCAATCAACCGCGGAGCGGATTTCTTTGATCGCTTCTCCCATGCTGCGGAGTCCAACGTGCTGTCCGCCACGCGCTGGAACGACTACACCATCGGTGCCCTGCAGTGCGCCATGCGGGTGGACATCACCCAAGTCCAGAGTTCCACCGACCGCACTCCTACGATGCTGAAATTCAGTTATCTGCTGGCTGACGGATCCCGTGTGATTTCTCCAATGGAAATTGACCTCAACTCTTCTATCTCCACGACGCTGCCGATGGGTTATGTCCAGGTATCCAACGAGGGCGGGAGTTACTTTTTTGCGGGACCAGTGGACGTGGCCTACGGAGGTGATGCTGGCTATACCTTCATCAAAGGCGTCAGCGAGACGGTCATTTTCAACGACGCGACTTTTGGCGCAAATACGTCGAGTTCTAAAAAAGGTTATTGGAGGCCGAGGTGCCCTTATGAAAGGACGATTTTGATCGGCGGGCAGATGTGTGTTTCCGTCTTTCCAGAGAGGATCACGCCATTCCTCAGCGCGATCAGCGGTGCCGCAGGTCCGGCGATCAACCATTCGCTGGTCGTAAACGTGGACTACACGGTGTCCGGACTGAATCAAACTTCCGCAAAGCCTTCAATCCCGTGCACCACCAATGACTATGGCGTGATCCTCAAGGAATGTGCGAATCTAACTCCATTTACCAAGGGCTTCTCGCTGGTCACTAACTTGCGTCTCTACATCGGCGATGATTTCAATACTGTTGCGACCACTCCCCCTGCGGGCTATACCCCGGCCATCACCCCGTCCAACCCTACGGGGCGTTTTCTACCGCCGTGCTCGTTGTTCACACCCGAGAAAAGATATGGAGTGGATGTGGATCCATTTGCGGTCGTTCTAGGCGGGCAGATCGGGTCACTCGCGAAAGGAGACAAGGTGAACAATGCCGATGCGGATGCTCCGATGGTCCGCCCTCTTGATTCAAAGGCCCTCAGCGGCGCTGCGTTAGCGGCCAACCGGATCTCGGTGAATCTTAGCCAGATCCGTCACCCTGCTGAAGTTCCTCCCATCACCATGATGAACTGGCTGGTGCTTCTGGAAGAGCGTCGGAAAGAGTATTACTGATGTGATATTATGGATTAGAAGTTATTAGCTAGAAGTTATTTGGAAAGAGGAATTCCGTGATGGATTTTTAACTCATCACTTTTAACCAATAACATTTAACTTACTCTTCAAGATATAGAATACGCCCGCAATCCTCGCACTGAGTGATTTCCTTGCCGGTCTGCACCTTCATGACCGTGGAGGCGATCAGTTTCATGTGGCATCCTTCACATTTGCCGTCACGCATCGGCGCGATCGCAAGACCGGCCTTGGTTTTCATGAGACGGTTGTAAAGCGGGATCACGCTTTCTGGAGCTTTGGCGAGCAGGGCTTCCCGCTCAGCGCCGATCTCGATGCGGTCGGCTTCCATCCGTGAATGGCGCTGGCTGATCGACGCAAGGTCTTCTTCCACCAGCTTACGGGTTTCGACACGCGCGGCCTCGGCCGCTTTTTGGACTCTCCTGAAACCATCCACCTCTTCCATGGCTTCGAGTTCCTTGGTCTCGAATTCATCGAGATCTTTCTCGTAGCGAACGATTTCGTGCCCGAGTGCCACGAATTCCTCGTTTTTCCGGGTCTCGAACTGTTGCAATTTCAGGCGTTTGATCGTAGTCCGGCGCGTCTCGGCATCGAGCTCGATTTTTTTGACGCGCAGTTCGCAGTCAAGCAGCGCCTGGTGGGATTTGACGACGGCAGCCTCATCGCTTGCCAGTTTGGATCTGGCCCGGGCTTCGTCCTGGGGCAGTTTTTCGAGATCCCTGGCGAGAGCTAACAACCGACGATCCCGATCCTGGAGAATTAACAACGCGCGCACTTCGTCCTGCATGGACGTTGGGTAAACGGCGAGGCGTGGCCCGGCAAGGTTTGCTTGCAGCGATCCATCTCGGGCCATCATCGAATTCCGTAATTCTTTAAATTTTTCGAACCTTGGATTGCCATGATCAATAAATTTTAATATTACAGCAACCGAAATGAATACATTCTGTTTTTCTTCTGCGATGGTTCCGGCGAGTCTAGCCATTCAGTCTGTGATGGACCAGGTTCTAGGTCCTGGGAGGGGATGGAAGTTGTTGGCAATCCTTGGCTGTTTCTCGACAACCGCAATGGCGGAGGAGTTTGGAGATTTCAGCTACACGGACAACGGAACTACCATCACCATCACTGGTTATCCAACGAGTGCGGAGGGAGAGGTGGTCATTCCAGAGACAATTGTTTCGAAGCCGGTCACCAGCATCGGAGATTTCGCGTTTTTCAACTGCGCAGGTGTAACCAGCGTGACGATTTCGCCGGGTATGACCAGCATTGGAACCAGTGCATTCGCCTTTTGCACTTCGTTGGCAGAGGTGCAGTTGCCGGTGGGTGTTACCACGATCGGCAGCAGCGCGTTCGTCAGATGCATCGCGCTGACGAGTGTTACGATTCCTTCTGGCGTGAACAGCATCGGAGCGCGCGCGTTCGCGGATTGCAGTTCGCTAGTATCCGTGGCGATTCCCTCCAGCGTTACCAGCATCGCCGACAGGTTGTTCTTCGGTTGCAGCGCCTTAACTAGCGTGACGATCCCGCCGAGCACGCTCAGTATCGGCATCAGTGCATTCCAATACTGCAGCTCGCTGACCACCGTGACGATCCCCACGAGCGTGACCCAGTTACATAACAGGGCGTTCAACTATTGCACCGGGCTAACAAGCATGTCGATTCCTCACGGCGTGGACACCATCGGCAGCGAGGTATTCGCAAACTGCACTGCGCTTACCGGATTCACCGTGGACGGAGCCAATCAGAATTTCAGCAGTCTCGCCGGGGTGCTGTTTAATAAAACCCAAACGCAGCTGGTCACCTTTCCCTCAGGGATGGGCGGGGGGTATGCGATTCCGGCCAGCGTGACCCACGTTGGGGACCGGGCATTCATGGCATGTCCTAGAATTGTCGGTGTGACGTTGCCACCCGCGCTAACGACGATCGGGGCGAAGGCATTTTCCACCTGTCCCGCGTTGCTTTATGCCAATTTCACGGGCAATGCGCCGGATGTTAGCTTCGACTCGTTCGAAGCTACGCCGCCCGGGTTTGCGGTTTACTATTTGGATGGAAAGGTTGATTTCACCGTTTCACCCTGGGCTGACTTCCCGGCAGTTAACATGGGAACAAACGGAACCCTGATCACGGCGTGGTTACTCGCCAAGGGATTACCCGCGAACTCGGATCTCCAGTCTGACTCTAACGGCGACGGCGTCAATCTGCTGATGGCCCGCGCGTTGAACCTCGATCCACACTTGAATCTAACATCCAGCATGCCGGTCCCGGTTTTTGCTGCGGGACAGATCAGCTTGAGCTTCTACGCCGGCACTGCGGGAATGACATACCGGGTGGAATGCAGCGAAAATTTGCGGGATTGGAATACAACAGGCGTCACGCTGTCACCTCCTGACGCCAGTCAAATCCGCACGGCCACAGCAAGTCTGTCCGGTTCGTGCCGGTTCATGCGTTTGGCTGCGAGCGAGTGATGGGAGCGGTTCATGCGGAGCGTTTCGCCTCAGCCGCGTAGATCCCCACCGCCAGCCAGATCAGCGCGAACGATAACAACCGGGGCGCGGTCATCGGTTCATCGTACAGTTTCCACCCAATGAAAAATTGGATCGTGGGTCCCAGAAACTGCAGGATTCCGAGCGTGGTCAGGCGAATCGTCCTTGCTGCATAAGCGAAGAACAACAGCGGCAGGGCGGTCGCCAACCCCGTGCCCACCACCAGAGCGGCGTGGGTTCCGCTTCCGCCAAAGGCTGCTGCCGGGCCGGGATAGCCGATGGCGAGCCACCACAGGGCGACCGGTGCCATCAAGCTGGTTTCCGCGGCGAGTCCGATGAGCGATCCCAGCGGAGCCCGCTTTCTAACCACCGCATAGAGTGAAAACGTCAGGGCCAGCGTCAGTGCGACCCATGGGAAATGGCCGACCGCCGGAACCTGCAACGCCACCCCTGTCAGCGCGAGGGCGATGGCCGCGATTTGCCACCGGCTGTTCCTGTCGCCGAACCACAAGGTGCCGAACAGCATGTTGAAAAACGGGTTCAGGTAGTATCCGAGGGCGGCCTCGATGATGCGTTCGTTCAACGTCGCCCAGACGTAGAGCAGCCAGTTAGCGGCCAGCAGAACGCCTGATAGAAGATGCCAGCTCACGATCCGGGGCGACCGCAGCGCTCTCCACAGCACGGGAAATTCTCCCCGCCAAACAAGAATGTCAAGCACCAGCAAGAGGGACCAGAGGGTGCGTTGCGCAACGATCGACGGCGGGGGCAGGAAAACGAGGAGCTTCCAGAATATCGGCAGAATTCCCCACAGAAAAAAGGCGGCCAAGGCGGCCACCACTCCTGAACGGGTTCGCTCCACGCGCGGAATCTGGGCGGTCTCCGCCGCTTCGCGAAGTGAAAACGCCAGCTGAGATGCGGGTTGAATACAGCCGCTCCGCAAATCACTGTGCGCCATGACCCCCAGCCGTCTGTCGATTCCTCAATACGCCATGGCTCTCGCGCACGTCGCGAGTTTGCGCTCGGAAGACCCTTTTCGAAAAGTCGGCGCCGCTGCTTTGGACTTCGACAACCGGGTGATCGGCACTGCCTACAACGGTCTCGCGCCGGGCTACAATCCGCCGCCAGGATTCTGGGATGATCGCGACGCACGCCAGAAATTCATGCTCCACGCCGAGGTGAACCTATGCAGCTTGTTCCGTCGCGGCGAGGCGAAGATCGTCGCCACCACCACCATGCCGTGCACTGCGTGCATGCAGACCCTCTGCGCCTATGGCATCAAGGAGATTTACTACCGCGATATCTATCAGGTTTCGGACGCGCCGGAGATCGCCGCGCTCTATCAGGTGAAGTTCGAACAGGTCACCGACTATCCGCTTGCCGGGTAAGTCCATTACGCGATCGCGTAACCCGCGTTCGTTGACGGGCTTTAATATTAAACCTAACTTAAGTCCGCATGAAAAATTACACCCTGATCCTATTGAGCATTGGCGCGTCCCTTGGCGTCACTGCGATCGCATCCGCCGAATCGAACTCGAAAGGGCCAAAACCGCCCAAGCGCCACCGTCTCTCCTTCGCGGAGGCCGACGCTGACACCAGCGGCGGCTTGACCGTATTTGAATTCGCCACGACCCAAGGCCGCGGCACTCCGCTGGTGGAAATCCGCAGGCGTTTCCTGCCCATCGACGTCTCCGGCGCTTTCGCGGTGGTGATCGATCATGTCACCGGATTGCCCGCCGTGGATGCCGTGACCGGTCTGCCCGTGGTGGGTGCCGCCACCCCGGATGGAGTGGTTTCTCTGACGGAATGGAATGCCTGGCGCGCGCTTGAGGAAAAGCCGAAGTCCGACCTCAGCCGCTTCGATCTCGCTGACTTCGATGGCGACGGTCAGTTGTCGCCCGTCGAATGCGGATATCTTGTTTCACAAAAAGTGAAGGCTGGCAAAACCGCCCGCAAATTCAACAAACTAGATACGAACGATGACGGCTACATCAGCGCTGCCGAGTTCAAGAAGCCCGCAGACGAGGAAGAAATCTGATAGGCCGTAGTGCGCGACGCTCGGCTCGCGCTTGTGGCAGATTCGTCTCTGCCGGAGGTGGGGCCACGGGCGTGCGATCAAGCCGGTCTGGCCCAAAAGCCTGCGCAAGCTGCGCGGGCACCATCATACCCCGGATCAAGCGCACCAGCGGACGAAGGATGGAAGCCATGAAAAGCGGAACTGAACCCGAAGCTCAAAGGCTGGTTCGGTTCCTTCAAGCACGCCTACCCCGGGCAACTCGGTCAGACCGACGGCTGGCTCTGCGGGCGCTTGCGCTCGATCCTGAGAAAACGGCGCGACCTCGAAGGCCAGGGCCGGGGAAAGACCACCAGCGATGGCCCAACCGCTACTTCGCCGGACTTGGCCTCCCCTGCCTGCTAGAGGTCAAAGTCACGGGAATCGCCAGTCTCCGTCTAGGAGCAACCCACTGACTGGAGAGCCGGATGCGGGAGATCCGCCGGTCCGGTTCGGACGGAGGGGCGGCGCAAACCAATGCGCTGTCCCTACCTCTATCGGGTCACTTCGTCGGTGGGGCGGGCGGCACTTTCACAGCTTGGCGAGTCTTGACGGCCTCGATCAGCGAACCGCCCGTTTCCTTTTCATGGCGAACCGCCAGCCCAGCGAAAAATGCTGCGGCCGCTAGGATCAAAAACAACACCATGGCACCGAATCCACTCCCGCTTGGTGCCGCAGTCGCACTTGGCGCGTGTTGCGCCGCGGGCTGCAATTCCGGCTCACGAAAAATCGGCGAAGGCTCGCTGGGTTTTTCCCGGGTCAGCGCGTCGCGCTCTTCGTCGGTTAGAACAAAATCAAACGACACGTCGCCGATTTTTACCGTCGATCCGCTGCGCAGCGAAATCACCTCGTGCCGCTCGCCATCCAGCTTGATGCCGTTGGTGGAGCCGATATCGCGCAACTCGTAGCCCCCTTCGATCCGCCGCATTTCCGCGTGATGCACGGATACCGAACCAGACTCGATGGCGATATCGTTTTCACTGCCGCGTCCCAAGGTCACCACCTCGCGGTCGAGTTGAAAACGGTATGGTTGGGCATTTTTATCAGGGACGGTGATCGTGACGCGAGGCATGGCTTTACAACGAAGGTGTTGGGCTGTTTCTAGCGTGAATCCCAATCCGTTTGCACGAAATTTTCTTCAAGGAACGTGTCTTCTTGCTCCTCCATCACCCGGTCGGCTGGTGCACGCTGCAGGTTTCGAACCTGCGACCCCATCCGTGTGAAGGATGTGCTCTACCACTGAGCTAAGCATGCTTTCCGGGTGCCGTGGCCGCATCATTTGGGGCCGGGCGGGAGAATGAATTCCCGCGGGCGGACTTGGCAAGCAATTCAGCGACTTCCGACGGATTTAAAAATTCCGACTTCGCGGGCAATGGCGCTGGGATTAGGGTGCCGCGCAGCAATACCCGTGGCCCTGATTCCCAAAGAAAGTGTTGAGAAAGTACTCGAAGCGACGGACATCGTCGATTTGATCGGTTCTTATATTCAGTTGAAAAAGGCGGGCTCCCAGTTCAAGGCGCTCTGCCCGTTTCACCACGAGAAATCGCCCTCGTTTACGATTACTCCATCCCGCCAATACTATCACTGCTTCGGCTGTCAAAAGGGCGGGAACGCGATTTCCTTCGTCCGCGATTACGAAAATCTTCCGTTTATTGACGCCGTCCGCAAACTCGCGTCCCGGGCTGGGATTCATATCGTGGAAGAGGACGCCGATCCGAATGCGGACCGATCGCGAAGGACGCGCGGCAGGCTGTTGGACATTCATCGTGAGGCTGCGGCATTTTTCCACGAACGGTTGATGAAGGATCCGCGCGCGGCCCATGCCCGCGATTACATGAAAATGCGCGGATTCGGCAGCTCGATGGCGGTGAGCTGGACGGTCGGCTGGATGCCGGACAATCCGAAGGTTTTCCTCGATTGGGCGCGCTTGCGGAAGTTCACCGGCCGCGAATTGGTGGAGTCGGGAATCGTGAAATTGAAGGAGGACGACAATCCGCGATCGGGGCTGTTCGTGCGCTTCCAGGATCGGCTGGTGTTTCCGATCCGCAACGAGATCGGCGACGTGATTGCCTTCACTGCGCGCCAACTCAGGGAAAACAAGAACAACGGGAAGTATATCAACTCGCCCGAGACGGCGATCTATAAGAAATCCAAGGTGTTCTTCGCCTTGGACCGGGCGAAAAAGTCGATCCTCGCCGAGAAGGCGGCACTGCTCTGCGAGGGGCAGCTCGATGCGATTTGCTGTCATGAGCATGGATTCACTCACGCCATCGCGACCTCAGGAACCGCCTGCACCAGCGAACATGCTAGGATTCTCAAGCGCTACACGAGCAACGTGTTGATTTGTTTCGATGCGGACAATGCCGGAATCGCGGCTGTGGAGAAGGCCTATCGGCAGTTGGCACCGGAGGGCCTTGGCGTGCGCGTGGTGGAGATGCCGACGGGTGATGACCCTGACTCATTCCTCAAGGCCCATGGCGAGGAAGCGTTCCGGAAACTGTTGACGGACGCAAACGAGTTTTTCGATTTCAAACTTCATCGTGCGAAAGTAGCAGGGACTCTCAGTTCCCCGGCCGGTCGGACCACCGTGCTGGAGGAGTGCACGGAGTTGCTGGCGTTGATGACGGATTCGCGGGCGGATACCCAACTTCAGAATGTGGCGATCCATTTGGAGACGTCCATCAATGCCTTGAGGGATGCCATCGCAAAAGCGAGGGCCAAGCCGCGAAAGAGTCAGGGCGACAATCCTGCCCAGGAAGCTGGGAGCGCTTTTCTCGTGCCTACCTCGCTGCACGACGTCATTGCTTATCTCTGTTACCTGGCTCTGACCTCCACGATGGCCCAGCACTACTTGGGTGAGCATTTTGAAAGCTTGCATGAGGCATCGCGATGGTTGGAGGGAGTTGCGTTGCTGGAAAAAATCGTGGGTGAGGCTCCTGATCCTCAGTCTCCTGCGGCGGTGAATACTTTTTTGGCTGAGTTGTCGGAAGCGGATCGGCTCACGTTGTTGAGCCTGATGGCCGTCCCGCGCAAAGAACCGGATGAAGGCCCCTTGCAGGCTGCGGAGAGAGCCGTGGGCATGTTAGCCGGCCTGGTGCTTGAGCGGCGGGACGCTTCCATTAAAGCCGCCTTGCGAACGCCCGGACTCTCGCCGGAACACTTGCGGACGCTCCTCACGGAGGCCAAGGAGGTGGCGCTCCTGATGAAAGAAATGCCTCAGCGAACCGAGCGGGATCAGGAGCTGCCGCCTTCCACGTATAAGGAAAAGGTTCCATTCTGGAAAAGGGGACCCGACCGCAGCAAAAGTTACTAACCCTATCCGTTGTAAATACTTATGGCCGGTTTCGGGACCAGGTGGCCGGATACGGGTGGCGTTAGAACTTCTAACCTGGCGCGCTTGTCCCCATCTTCGGTCCAACGAAAGCGAAGCGTGCGCAAGCCCGCAGGACTTTCGAACAAATCCTGTCCCGGTTAACTCTGCATCGGCGACATCGGACTCCGGGGGGAGGTCGATGTTCAGCCTGCAATGCCGGCCGGGACTTCTGGGGGGAAATGTGCATTCTTGGGCGCGGATCGGAAACGGTCCGCGCCCGTTTTTGTGCAACACTTGATTTTTGAAAACCTGCCCTGCGCCCAGACTAGGCGGGGACGCCTGTTTTCCCAGACAGCCGGGCCGGCCCTGTCCTAGGGCCAAAAAAAATCCTGTCAGCGGCGGACCACTGACAGGATGGAAGTTCAAGTGAATCGCCGGGGCGACTCAGTATTTCTGGGAGCGCACATGAGGGAAGCCGCTTTCAAAACCCAGTTCCGGCGGAAACTCCGAAAGGCCGTCAGCCACGTTGATGTCGATGCGGTTATCTTCACCGCAGCGCTCGTACGGTGGCTTGAAGGTGCCGCGATAGGTCGGGCAGTTGAAGGTGAAAAGTTCATAAAAACCATAGCCGAGACGACGCAACGCACGACTGGTTCCATCGACCGCACCGTAGCTGTATCCAGCTTTGCGGCCATACTGTTCAT
>JANMSI010000100.1:0-53030 GCA_031389115.1 Akkermansiaceae bacterium | reverse complement strand
TGGTGGATTCGGCAGGCAATCACCCGCTCCATCGCCGACCAGGCGCGCACGATCCGCATTCCGGTTCACATGATTGAGACCATCAACAAGCTGATGCGCGTGCAAAAGCAGTTGGTGCAGGAGTATGGCCGCGAGCCATCTCCCGAAGAAGTCGCTGAGGAGATCCAACTCCCGGTTGAACGTGTGCGTGCGGTTCTGAAAATGGCCCAGCAGCCCATTTCGCTGCAATCGCCGGTCGGGGACAGCGATGATACAAGTTTCGGGGACTTTATTGAGGACAAAGGCGCCGAGAACCCTGCCGACATGACGGCCATCACGCTTCTCAAAGACAAAATCAAAGACGTGCTCGACACGCTGACCGAACGGGAACGCCAGGTGCTGGAACAACGTTTTGGATTGGTGGACGGCTACAGCCGCACCTTGGAAGAAGTCGGCCGCCAGTTCCAGGTGACCCGCGAGCGGATCCGCCAGATCGAGGCGAAGGCTCTGCGGAAAATGCGCCACCCGACGCGGATCCGCAAACTCGAGGGCTTCATCGAACTTCCAGGGGCCTAACTGCTGCGCACCGCGCCATGGAAGTCCCCGAAGAGTTCACGAGGATCGAATCGATTTTCGTCCGGCATCGCAACGCTCTGTTACTGCGGGGCCAGTTCACGCCGATCTACACGGACTATTACCTCCACCTGATGCAGCACGCCGTCCGCCCGCCGGTCGAGCTGGACCAGATGCTCAAGGACACGCTCGCCCTTCTAACACTGCACCTGGTCGCCCGCCCGTGGGCCGAAAGCATTGCTTGGACAGCGAACCTGCGGGCGCCGCGGATCAACTTGTTTGTAACCGGGGGCTCCTTCGACGAGGCGATCACCGGAAGGATTTTCACCGAGGACGTCCGCGAGCCGGACCGGAATTTTTTCTACGCCCAGACGACCACCGTCGAGAGCAAGCAGCCGCGCTTTTCGACGTTGGAAATCGAGGGCAAAGATCCCATCGCCTGGCTGTCGCAGTATTATGAACAGTCTGAGCAGCGACCGGCGCGGGCCTTCCGACTGGAGGACGAAAACTTCGCCATCGTCGCCGCCCAGCCCGATTGCGATCTCGCATGGTTAGAGTCGCTCGATTCCGAAGCCGTCGAAAAAATCAGCGAGACCGAGGAAACCACCCTGCTGGAGACGCGCCGGTTCCGTTTTCACTGCGGATGCACCATCGACAAGATTCTCCCAATTCTGGGCGGCTGGAAGGACCGGCTCGACGAACTGTTCGGAGACGAGGAGTTCATCAGCATCCAGTGTCCCCGCTGCGCGGCGAAATATCACGTCACCCGCGACATGATCGTCTAGCAGGCAATTGCCCGGTCGGTTTTATCCTTGCGCGGTCCGGGTTGCCGGGAAGAATCCGCCCCCCGCGCCGCGGTTCCACCCCATGAGCGATTCCACATTTCACCAAATCGGCGAAGTTCTTCGGAACCACCAGTCATTCGTCCTGATCAGCCACGTCCGCCCGGATGGCGATGCGATCGGCTCCCAGCTCGCGCTCGGTTTCTCCCTGATCGCCGCGGGAAAAACAGTGTATCTCATCAATGAAGATGGCCTGCCCGACAACCTCGCCTTCATGGCGGGATCGGAACGCATCGAGCTGCCGCCCGCGGAGCCGTTAGACGCGCAGGTGGCCATTGCGTTGGACACCGCGACCAAGCCGCGGCTCGGAGACGCAGCGTTGCACGCCGCTTCGAAGGCGAAGATCTGGCTCAACATCGACCACCACAAATCCAACCCGGCCTATGGCGATCTGAATCTGATCGACCCGACCAGTCCGGCCACCGGCCAGATTCTCTATCAGCTCATCGTTGCGCTTGGTTTGCCGCTGCCTGCGGAGACGCGGGATGCGATCTATGTCGCCGTTTCCACCGACACAGGCTCGTTCCAGTATCCCTCCACCACCGCCAAGACTTATGAAATGGCCGCAGATCTCATCCATCGCGGACTCGATGTGGGGACGATCAATTCCAAGACCTACGACAACTATCCCTATCGCCGGGTCGAGCTGATGCGGGCGCTGCTCAACACGCTGGAGTTGTCGCCGGACGGCGTTGTGGCGCACTGGGAGCTGCGGGACCAGGTTCGCGTCGATCTCGCATTGATGCCGGAGGACAGCGAGGGACTCATCGACATCATCCGCGCGATTCGCGGAGTGCAGCTTGCGGTGTTTTTCGAAGAACTGGTCGATGGCAAGATCCGCATCTCGATGCGCTCCAAGGACCGCCGGCTGGACGTCTGCCAGATCGCCATGGAATTCGGCGGCGGCGGCCACGCGCTGGCTGCCGGCATCCGCATGACGGGTCCGCTGGAGAAGGCAAAGCGACTGGTGTTAGAGGCCGTCCGCCGCCGGATCGACGCGCTCTGATATATATTTATGAGAAACAATCCCACGGATTTGGACGGCCCGAGCGGCGTCCTGCTAGTCGATAAGGCGGAGGACATGACATCCCACGATGTCGTCGCGATCGCCCGCCGCGCGTTGAACACCAAGAAGATCGGCCATTGCGGCACGCTCGATCCGATGGCCACCGGGCTGTTGATGTTAGTCATCGGCCGCGCCACGAAGATCCAGGACCTGCTGATGAGCGAGGACAAGCAATACGTAGGCACGCTCACGCTCGGCGCCACCACCAGCACTCAGGACCGGCAGGGAGACATCCTGGAGACGAAACCTGTTGGAGATTATTCCAAGGAACAAATCCACGCGGCGTTCGATGGATTCATGGGAGACTTCGAGCAAATCCCGCCGATGGTATCCGCGATCAAGAAGGACGGCGTTCCGCTCTACAAACTTGCTAGAAAGGGCATCGAGATCGTCCGCGAGCCGCGCAAGGTGCATATCACTTCCTACGAAGTGACGCGCATCGACCTGCCGGAAGTGGACTTCATTGTGAACTGCTCGAAGGGCTTTTATGTGCGGACCTACGCGCACGACATCGGCGCAACTCTCGGTTGCGGGGGGCATCTCAGCGCGCTGCGAAGGACGCGCTCGGGGAAGTTCACCTTGGACCGCGCGGTGCCGGTGATGGATTTGAAAACGGTACCGCGTGAAGAGCTCTTGAAATCGCTGATTTCCCTCGCGGAAATCTCGCTGATGCGCGGGGCTTGAGGAGGGTTGCACTTTGGGCAACCTAGGTGGGCCGAAGTCCCACCCTCCTCATGGTATTTTCACAGCACGCTCGCTCTGCCAAAGCGTGAAGGCATCTTCTGGCAGTTTTGCTTTCACCGGATTGTTTCGAATATAACGAACCGCGTTGATGAAATGATCCCCATCCCGGATCAGCGTATCGCGATAGTTCCGCTGCCAGATGGGGCCTCGGCCGATGGCTCTGGCAGATACGCTTTTCCAAGCTTCTATCAATTTGGGAAGTGCGATTATGGGCTTGAAAAGGAGATGCACGTGATTGGGCATGATGACCCAGGCATGGTGATGAACTTTGTCGCCTTGGAAACGCATCAGTGATTCCGACAGGTGACTTCGGGTTATCGAATCCTTGAGCAAACATGAACCCGCGCCTTGATCGAGCCACGATTCGATCTTCCAAGTGAAGCGCCGATGGTATTCACGCTCTGTCGGTGCATCCCAAGGTTTCGGATAAGTGGAAAGCCAGAGTCGGCGTTGTTCTTTCCAATGATCGACCTTTGCTTTGGGCAAGGCGTCACCTAACCGGAAGGTGACGAACTGCATGACCTCGCCCTGTTGCCGGTGCGGAAGCTTGTCGCCGTGCTTTTGGATGTGCTGGTCCGGGTTGAGGAAGTCGGAGGACATCGCACAATGATAGGGAGGGTTGACGTGCCATCAACCCGGGTGGGCCGAAGTCCCACCCTCCTTAAACTTCTTCGGCCATTTCCATTTCCTCATCCACGGGCATCAGCTTGCGGAAATGGACCTGCCCCACTCGGCGGCCATCCGTGCTGGTGACGCGCGCCTCGTATCCTAACACCTCAACCGTTTCCCCGACTTCGGGAAAGCGTTGGAGCTGCTGGGTGAGATAGCCGCCGACGGTGGTCACCTCGCCGCTTTCGAGGAAAAGTTCCGGCACATGGCCGGCGAGGTCATTGAGGGTCATCGCGCCCTCGATCACGAATTCCTCTTCATTGACCTTCGTGAAGGAGGAGCGCTCGTTGTCGAACTCGTCCTGAATATCGCCGACGAGTTCTTCCATGACATTATCGAGGAACACAATACCCACAGGCGTGCCGAATTCATCGACGGCCATAGCCAGGTGAGCGTGCTCGCGGAGGAAAAACGTGAGCAGCGTGTCCAGCGGCATCGTATCGGGAACGATCTTCAGCTCGCGCTTGATTCGCATCAGGTCGGGGTCGGGATCCTTGATCAGCTTGAACAAATCCTTGATGTGGATGAGGCCAATTGCGTGGTCAAGGTGACCCTTCACCAACGGAAAGCGCGTATGCTTGCTGCGCATCGCGATTTCCAAAACCTTGTCGAAGGGTTGGTCGGCATCGAGAATGACCACCTTGTTGCGCGGCGTCATGACATCCCGCACCCAAAGTTCGTTGAGGCCGAGGGCATTGATCAGGATTTCGCGCTCAGTCTCGGTGACTTCCTGGGTTTTCCCGCTCTGGGTGACGAGCACGGCAAGCTCCTCCGCCGAGTGGCTTTGCTCGCCCTCGCTGACGGGGGCGATGTTGAACAAGCGCTTGAGCAGCCAATTCGCGGTGCCTTGGAGAATGATAATGCCCCACTTGGCCGACTTGTAGAACGCATGCAGAGGAGGCGACAACCTCATTGTCGTCCCGAGTGGATAGCGGATGGCGATCGACTTGGGCATCAACTCGCCGATCACAACGTGCAGGAAGGTAAACGACAGGATCGCGAGCGTGAACGAGATGCCCTTCACCCACCAGACGGAAATACCTGTCTGCATCAACAGGGGCGATACCAGCGCTGCGACAAATGGTTCGCCGAGAAAGCCCAGTGCCAGCGAGGCGATGGTGATTCCCAGCTGATTGGCGGAAAGATAACCGTCGAGGTTGTTCACAACCTTTAGTGCCGTGGCGGCCTTCACGGGATTTTCCTTCAGCTCGCCTTCGATCTGGCTTGGCCGGACTTTCACGATCGCGAATTCCGAGGCGACGAAAAACGCGTTCAGAAAGAGGAAAAAGAGGATTCCCGCGATGTAGAGCATCGTTTTCCCGACGGTTGGGAATTCGGTCGCGGGTTCTGGCGAGACTGAGGCCAGAAGTTGCAGGTTGAAAATCAGGTCAATCATCACTTCACGAAATCAGAGTTTTTCATAAACGCCCTGATCGCGTCGCTGGAGGATCGTGAAACCGGCCTTTTTCGCATCGCTCACGGAGAGCGGTTTGGTGACCGTGGGCGTGTTGATCCGGGAAATTATTTTTTTCACCGGGCTCTTGCACAGCGGGCAGACCAGCAGCGGCACCCGGTCAATGGGTCGTCTGAGCTCGAAGCCTCGGGCACAGACGCGGCACGAATGCTCAGGGTCATCCGCTGCTTCTGAAACGTATTCGTAGATGGGCATAAAAAGGACGTGGGAGCGGGAGATTTCCGTCCCACGTCGAAAATAGCGCAAAGCGTACCAGTTACCAGCTGGACTTGGTCACGCCCGGAAGCATCCCGGCGGAAGCAAGCTCGCGGAACGTGATCCGCGACAGGCGG
This sequence comes from Akkermansiaceae bacterium, assembly GCA_031389115.1. Taxonomy (GTDB): domain Bacteria; phylum Verrucomicrobiota; class Verrucomicrobiia; order Verrucomicrobiales; family Akkermansiaceae; genus Luteolibacter. The sequence continues at coordinate 47,351 of JANMSI010000100.1, read as the reverse complement.
AAACGGCGCAGGAACGCCCGGCGACGGCCGGTGATCTCGCAGCGGTTCACCAGGCGGGTCGGACTCGCGTCGCGAGGGAGCATGGAAAGGCCGACATAGTCTTTTGCTTTTTTCAGCTTGAGACGGAGTTCAGCGTATTTTTCGACGGTTTCTTTTTTACGCGCGTTGCGTGCGATCCAACTTTTCTTAGCCATAATTCGGGGCGCAGGTGTTACGGGCTGGGCGGTGGGTTGCAAGCCCAAAGTCGCCGTTCGGCGATTTTTCGAGGTTGTAGATATTTCCCGGCGATCGAGGGGGTCACTTCCCAGAAACTAGAATTACCCAATTAGGGTAGGTGCGATGTGAAACACCCGGTAGTCGTCCGGCGTTTGCAGAGGCGGTTGACCGGCAAGAGTGCTTGCCAACCGATTTTCACCGCTTCTACATCTACTGGCCTCGCTGGTTCTTAAGTTACCATCATCCAACAAACCCATGAATCGTCGTCAAATTCTCCGCACCGGCTCGCTCGGCACTCTCGGTCTGCTCGCCTCACAAACGCTCCAAACCGCCCGCGCCCAATCCCGGGTCGCCGGTGCCAACGATCGCATCCGCATCGGAATTGTCGGATTTTCCGACCGTCTGAGCAGTACGTTGCTTCCCTGCTACAAGGCCGTCGCGGATGAATTCAACTGCGAGATCGTCGCCGTTTCGGACATTTGGAGCCGCCGCCGGGATGAGGCGAAGGCGTATTTCACGAAGCACTTCGGTAAGGAAATCGAGACCTTTCGCAACAACGAGGAGATGTATGAAAAGGCCAAATTGGACGCGGTCATCATTTCCACCGCCGACTTCCAGCACGCCACCCACGTCATCGAGGCGATCGCGGCCGGCTGCGATGTTTATTGTGAAAAACCCTTCGCTGAAACGATGGAGGACGCCCGCGCCGCGCTCAAGGCGGTTAAAGGGTCCGACCGAATTCTCCAGGTCGGTTCCCAGCGCCGCTCCGGGCAGACCTATCACGCGGCATACGAGTATCTGAAAAGCGGGAAATTCGGCCCCATCGTCGCCGCGGAAATGACGTGGAACGTGAACCAGCCCGGACGCTGGCGTCGGCCCGGACTCGTTGCCGCCATAAAGGAGCAGGACACCGATTGGAAGCGCTTCCTTTGCAACCGCCCCGAGGCCAAGTGGGATCCGCGCCGCTACTTGGAATACCGTCTGTTCTGGCCCTACTCCTCAGGCATTCCCGGCCAATGGATGTGCCATCAGATCGACACGATCCATTGGTTCACCGGACTCCCCCACCCCCGCTCGGTATCGGCGAACGGCGGCATCTATCAGTGGAAGGACGGCCGCACCAATTTCGACACCTTGACCGCTGTCTTCGACTACGGCCCGCTCGATGATCCATCATCCGGTTTCCAAGTGACCTATGGTTCGCGCTTCAGCAACTCCGCCGGTGGCACCAAGGAAGTTTACTACTCCAACGGCGGCGAACTCAATCTCGCCACCGGCAAGGTCACCGCCAACGGCGGCCTCGCCAAAAAGGAAGCGGATGAGATGAAAATTCCTGCCAACCAACTCGCCGATTTCAAGCTCCAAGGTCCCGGCCAGGCCGCCTCGGCCGCCAACATGGGCGCGGATGAACTCACCACCGCGCACATGAAAAACTGGTTGGAATGCCTTCGCTCGCGGAAACAGCCGCACGCCCCCGTCGAGGCGGGCTATCAGCATTCCATCGCCACTATCATGGCCAACGCGGCCGCCCGCACCGGCGAGCGCGTGACCTTCGACGCGAAAACCCAGGAAGTCATGGCTGGCGGCAAAATTTTCCACCTCTAGCAACATGATATCCCGCAGAAATTTTGTGAGGTCCGGGTCGCTTGCCATTGCCGGGACCGCGCTCGCGCAGCAGGCGACAGCCGCGAATCCAGAGGAAAATTTGTTTTCCGCCATGGGGATCGCCGCCCCGCTCGACAAGGCGGCTTTCGTGAAAGCGGCGGGCGCGCAGTTTCTGACCGAGAGCGTCGGCAACTTCCTCGTTCCCGATCAGGACGAGGCGGAATTCGATAAAAATCTGGAGAAACTCAAGGCCTCTCCCCTGCCGATCCTTGCCTGCAATGGCTTCATTCGCCCCGCACATCTCCACTGCACCGGACCCGAGGCGAATCACGAACTCGTTCTAACATGGGCGGACACTGCCTTCCGCCGCCTGAAAAAGGTCGGCGGGAAATTCATCGTCTTCGGCAGCGCCAGCTCCCGGCAACTCCCCGCTGGCTGGTCCAAGGAGAAGGCCGACGCCCAATTTATTTCCCTGCTCAAACGCTTCGGACCGCTTGCCGAAGCTCAGGGCATCACCGTCACCATCGAGCAGCTCCGCGCCGATGAGTGCAACTACATCAACCGCATCGGCGAAGGTGCCACGCTGATCCGCGCGGCCGGCCATCCGAACATACGGCTGCTGGCCGATCTCTATCACATGGCCTGTGGCGGCGACACTCCCGCAGATTTGAAAGCCGCCATGGATGTCGTCGTCCATCTGGAAATCGCCGAAAAAGAGGGTCGCACGGTGCCCGGCGTTTCGGGTGATGACTTCCGTCCGTATTTCCGCGTCCTGCGCGAGGCCGGTTACAAGGGCGCTGTTAGCATTGAGGGGAAATGGACCGAAGCCCAGCTCGCCCCCGCTTTCGCGGAGATCGCGAAGCAGGCGCGGGAAGCTTGAGACCTCAGCCGCCCAGCGAGTTCCGCCAGAAGTCCAGCCGCTCCCGGATGCGTTTTTCCATCCCCTGATCGCCGGGCTGATAGTAGATCCTCCCTTCCGGCAGATAGGCTTGCGGGACGTAGGCGCCTTCGAAATCATGGGCGTAGCGATACTTCGTGGCCTCCTCGGATTCGCCGGATGCAACTGCGAGCTTCTTGCGGGTGCCAGTTCGCAAATGAACCGGCACCGCGAGCGTTCTGCCTTTTTCCACATCGTCCATCGCACGCCCGAGGGCGGCGTAGGCGGTGTTGGATTTGGGTGCCGTCGCCAGATAAACCGTCGCATGCGCCAGCGGAATCCGGCCTTCCGGCATGCCGATGAATTCGAAAGCCCCGTGCGCATCCATTGCCACCCGCAGCGCGTTGGAATCCGCCAGGCCGATGTCCTCGGAGGCGGAAATCACCAGCCGCCGCGAGATGAAGCGCGGGTCCTCCCCAGCATGAAGCATTTTCGCCAGCCAGTAGAGCGCCGCGTCGGGGTCGCTTCCCCGGATCGACTTGATGAAGGCGGAAATCGTATCGTGATGCGCGTCCCCATCCATGTCGTAAACGACCGCCTTGCGCTGGATCGACTCCTCGGCCACCGCCAACGTTAGATGCACCGCGCCGTCGTCGCCGGGAGTCGTTAGAACTGCGAGCTCCAAGGCGCTCAGTGCCTTCCTAACGTCTCCGTCGGATTTCTCGGAAAGGTGCCGGAGCGCATCAGGCTCGGCCACAACCCGATACTCTCCCAGACCGCGCCCGACTTCGGTTAGGGCGCGTTCCAGCACGCCCACGATGTCTTCCACCGGCACCGGCTCCAGTTGGAAAATCTGCGAGCGCGACACCAACGGCGAGTTGACGTGGAAATACGGATTGTGAGTCGTCGCGCCAATGAATCGAACAACCCCGCGCTCGATGTGTGGCAAAAGCACGTCTTGCTGGGCCTTGTTGAACCGGTGGATTTCGTCGATGAAAAGAATCGTCGTCTCGCCCCGCAGATCTCGCCAAGTGCGCGCCTGATCGATCTTCGCCCGGATTTCCGCGACGTTGGACTCCACGCCGTTGAGCGATTCGAAGCGCGACCCGGTCGTCCGCGCGATCACCGTGGCCAACGTGGTTTTCCCCGTGTCCGGCGGGCCGTAGAAAATCAGCGAAGTGAACCGGTCCGACTCGATTGCCCGCCGCAATAGCTTTCCCGGAGCAAGAATGTGTTGCTGGCCCGCCACCTCGGCGAGCGAACGCGGCCGCATCCGGGCCGCCAACGGTTCTGCGGGATCCGGCTTGTTCTTCAAAGCCGCGGGAGTGGTAAAAAGGTCGGACACGGCGGCTTGGCGGGAAACATCGACCGATCCTTGAGGCGTTTCCAGCCGGATATTTCGGAAGCCGCAAACTAACACTAAGGATTCGTTCAATCTTAATGCCCTCACTGCCACTTATGGCCGGTTTTGAGACCAGTTGGCCGGTTTCGGGGGTTCAAAAAGCTTTCGGTATCCTGATTTTCAGGTAATTTGAATTCGTTCTGAGGCGCTTCGGCCCCAAGGAACTCTAAGCCAAGAAGCCGAGTCGCAATCGTTCGTCACTGATCTCCGGGGGGAAATCAACCGAACCAAGGCAAAGCACAGTGGCTCTGAAGAAAGCGCGAGTTGAAGATCCGGGGGGAAATTCAACTCGCGCTTTTCTTTTCTCCCGTAAGGGGAAGGGACGTCTCGTCCATTCGCAAGGGACGAGACGTCCCTGCCCCCCTAGGCGGAAGCTTGATAGGCCAAGGGTTCCAAAGCGTAACCACACAGATGAAACTCCGCGCCACTCTGGCCACGCTCGCTTGTGCCTGCCCCCTCATCGCTGCCGGCGAGGTCTCTGCCACCCGCGAAGGCAGGCAGATTGTGATTCGCACGGGTGACCGGGAAATCCTACGCTATCAGGCAGAGCCGGGCGACCTGCCGCGGCCGGAGATTCCCCAAGCGTATGTCCGTGGAGGTTACATTCAGTCGATCCGCACCCCGTCCGGACGGCTCATCACCGACGATTTCCCGGTCGGGCACCTGCATCATCATGGCGTTTGGAGTCCGTGGACAAAAACGGAATTCGAAGGACGCCACCCGGATTTCTGGAACATGGGAACGGAGACCGGCAGGGTCGAATTCGTCGCGGTGGACGACGTTTGGCAAAAGGACGGCAAGGCAGGCTTCAAAGCGCGCCATCAGTTCGTCGATTTAACCGCGAAGCCCGCCAAGGTCGCCTTGCTGGAAACTTGGGATGTTAGTGTCGCCGTCGCCGACCAGCGCTACGTCATCGATTTCACCTCCACTCAGACGTGCGCGACCGACTCCCCGCTGAAGCTGCCCGAGTATCACTACGGCGGCTTCGGCTTCCGTGGCAACGGCACTTGGAACGGCGCGGGCAACTGCCGGTTCCTCGCGTCGTCAGGCCTAACCGATCGCCAGAAAATCAATAGCTCGCGTGAAAAATGGTGCTGGGTTGGGGGCAAGGTCGATGGCGAGACCTGCGGCATGACGGTCCTTGGTCATCCGGGGAACTTCCGGTTCCCCCAGCCCGTGCGCGCGCATCCGGATGAGCCGTTTTTTTGTTTCGCGCCCCAGCAACTGGGCGGAATGGAAATCCTGCCCGGCCAAAAGTACATCGCCCGCTACCGGCTGGTAATCACCGATGGGGAGCCGGACGCCAAGACCGCCGAAGGCTGGTGGGCCGATTATGCGAAGACTCGTTAGAATTTCCGCAGCACGGTGTCCGCGCACAGCCGGTCGTCGGAGTTCGGATGATCGAGCGTGTAGTGCAGGCCGCGGGATTCCTTGCGGCGGGCGGCGCATTCCACGATCAAGCCAGCCACGGTGACCAAATTCCGCAGCTCCAGAATGTCGGCATTCACGCGGTGGCCCCAGTAGAACTCGCGCACTTCCTTCTTCAAATTTCTCAGCCGCGCCGTGGCCCGACGCAGGCGGTTGGCGGTGCGGACAATGGAAACGTAGTCCCACATCAGCCGCCGGATCTCGTCCCAGTTGTGATAGATCACGACCAGCTCGTCCGGTTCCGCGGTGTCGCCATGCTCCCATTCCGGGATTTCTGGAGCTTCCGGGGAAAATTTTTCCGGCGGATAGAGAATCATCATTTCATCCAGCGCGCGGCGGGCGATGACATTGCCCTCCAGCAGCGAGTTCGAAGCGAGCCGGTTCGCGCCGTGCAGGCCGGTGCAGCCCACCTCGCCCACCGCGAACAGGCCGCGGACGGTGGTCTTGCCGTTGACGTCGGTTAGGACGCCGCCGCATTGATAGTGGGCGGCCGGCACCACCGGGATCGGCTGGGTTTCGCAGTCGAGCCCGAACTTGAGCAACGTCTGATAGATATAGGGAAACCGCTCCTTCATGAAGCCCTTCGGCTTGTGGGTGACATCCAGATAGACGCAGGTTGCGCCGGTGCGCTTGAGCTCCCGGTCGATCGCGCGGGCGACGATGTCACGCGGAGCCAGCGAGCCGCGCGGATCGATCTTTTTGGTGAAATTCTCACCCTTGGCATTGATCAGGATGCCCCCTTCCCCGCGCACGGCCTCGCTGACGAGGAATGATCGCGCTTCCGGCCCGGTCGCTCCCGGATTATAGAAACAGGTGGGGTGAAATTGGATGAACTCCATGTTCGCGATGGAAGCCCCGGCCCGCCAGCCGAGGGCCACACCGTCGCCAGTGGCGGAGTCCGGATTGGTTGTATAGAGGTAAACCTTGCCGCAACCGCCGGCCGCGAGGATGACGCGGTCCGAGCGGAAAACCTTCACCTCGTTGGTCTTCGTTTCGAGCACATAGGCGCCGAGCACGCGGTCGTCCACCGCAGCTCCAAGCTTGGCGGTGGTGATGAGGTCGATGACGAAATGATTCTCCAACAAGGTGAGGTTCGGCGTGGTCCGCGCGGTTTCTATCAGTGCCCGCGCCACCTCCCGGCCGGTCGTATCGCGGGCGTGCAGGATCCGTCGGTGCGAGTGACCGCCCTCTTTGCCTAACAGGAAATGATCGCCTTCCTTATCGAACGAGACTCCGTATTCCACCAGATCCTCGATTGCCGCCGTGCCCTCGCCGACGATCGTCCGGACAGCGGCTTCTTTGCAGAGTCCCGCCCCGGCATCGAGCGTATCGGCGACGTGGAGCTCCACCGAGTCACCGGCGTCGCGCAGCGCTTCCGGCAGCACCGAGGCGATTCCTCCCTGCGCCCAGGCCGTGTTCGATTCGTAAGCCTCACCTTTCGTTAGAACGATCACCGAGCCGTGGCGCGCCGCCCGCAGCGCAAAGGAAAGTCCGGCGACACCCGCGCCGATCACCAGGAAATCTGCTGTCATGTGCCGCCAGCATGGATGGGGATCGCCTGCGGCAAAGGGGAAATTTCCGCTTCCCGCGCCTTGACCCGCTCGCCGCCGCAGGCCACCCCTCGGGCATGAGCTTTTTCATCACGGGGACCGACACCGGAGTCGGGAAAACCTACGTCACCCGTCTGATTCTCGAAGCGTTGCGCCGGGATGGCCGCGACGCCGTGGGCTACAAGCCCGTGGCCTGCGGGGATCGCGAGGACGCCCCTATTCTAGCAGCCGCATCCGGCGGAATCGCTCTCGACGAGGTCAACCCGGTTTATCTCAAGACCGGCGTCGCCCCGTTTGTGGCGGGTCTGTTGGAGAATCGTACGGTGGATCCCGCCGAATTGTTAGCCGGTTTTCATCGACTGGCGGAGCGTCACGCGCATGTCATCGTCGAGGGTGCCGGTGGCTGGGAAGTTCCGCTCGCAGCGAACTACCGTGTGTCCGATCTGGCCGCGGATTTCAATTTGCCGGTCGTGTTAGTCGCCGCCAACCGGCTTGGCGCGCTCAATCATATTTTGCTAACGGTTCAAGCGATTCGCGCGAAAGGCCTGGTCTGCGCGGGCATTGTTCTCAATCAACTCGAAGATGAAATGGACACCGCCATGATCACTAACAAAGGCGTGGTCGAAGATCTGGCAGGCGTGCCCCTGCTGGATCACTTGATCCACGGTCAGGATTTTCTGGATGGAGAAATTTACGCCAGAATCCTAACGATTGACGGATGATTTTAACCGCCGATCTTCGCGGCGATGACTTCAAACGCCGAAACGGAGGAAGACTGGGTCCAAGTCGGGCATTATCCCAGCTTGGAACAGGCATACGATCATGGCCTGGTAATCCTGGCGATGGGTGAGGCCTGTCGGGTCGCGGAGGCGGCGGTGCCGGGCGAGTTCGAACTGCACGCCGAGGTGCTTCCGGCGGAGAAGGTTTCAGCCGAGCTTGAGGCCTACGGCGAGGAAACGGCGCAGGCGGTGGTTAGGCCGGCGAGCACCGGCGATTGGGCGCGGCATTCCCCCGGCTGGGGCTTTTGTGCGGTCTGGGTGCTCTCGCTGATGACGGTGTTTTACTGGCAGGGACAGGATGCGACTCTGGTGGAAAGGGCCGCGTCCTCAAGCGTGGAATTGATCGCCCGCGGCGAATGGTGGCGGCCGTTTACCGCGCTGTTTCTCCACGCGGACCTGGGCCACCTCGTTGGCAATCTGGCGAGCGGCATCGTTTTCGCGACGCTGGTGGCACGCCTGATCGGACCGCTGTTAGGGTGGGGATTGATCCTGGGCTGCGGCACGCTCGGAAATATTGTTACCTCACGGCTTACCTATCCGGAGGCCTTCACCTCGCTCGGCGCATCGACCGCCGTCTTCGCCGCGCTCGGAATTCTATCCGGTCTGGGAGGGGCGGAAACGCTGCGCGACCGCGCGCGCCTGCCATGGGTGCGGATCTCCGCCCCATTTCTAGCAGGGCTGATCCTGCTGGGCTGGCTGGGCGGCGGAGGTCAGAACGGTGCGAATACCGACGTGCTCGGCCATGTCTTCGGCTTCGGCTCAGGACTGGTAGCCGGGGTGGCGGCTGGAGCGGTTGAGGGAAAAGCGGTTCCAAGGAGGCCTGAAAATTTCCTTGTATGAAGCGTTTGCCATCCGGGGCGGTGAAGTGTGTGCTTGCGCCGACAAACCATGGAAACACATCGAATTTTCTCAGACTCGCCGTTGAGTGAAACCGCCGCGCGGATTTTACAGGAAGGAGTGGCACCGCATGAAATTATCGTTTCGCAAACCCGCCTCTCGTCGATCCTGGCCAAGCCCGAACCGGACCCGGCATTCCCGCTGGCCGACATCGCGTTCGGGCAGCCGGACCTGGAAAGCATCGCGAATTCCGAGCGGTTGAAGTGGATCCACGTAAGCTCGGCCGGGTTCACCCGCTATGACACGCAGGAGTTCCGCGCCCTGGCCGCAGCGCGCGGACTGATCGTGACTAACAGCTCCAGCGTCTATGCGGCGGCGTGCGCGGAGCATGTATTCGCCTTTATGTTAGCCAACTCCCGCAGACTTCCCCAGGCGCTTCGCAGCCATGCCGCCAATGGCGCGCCAGAGTATTGCCAGCTTCGCCAGGATTCCTTTTCCCTGCGCGGACAGAGCGTGGTCATCCTCGGCTTCGGCGGGATCGCTTCTCACTTGGTGAAATTGCTCGCGCCTTTCGAAATGCGGATCACTGCGATGCGGCGGAATCCGCGGGGCGACGAGGGCTTCCCGACGGTGACCGCCGAAGGGCTACCCGCCGCACTCGGCGACGCTGACCATGTCATCAACATCCTGCCGGACAACGCGGCTTCGCGAAATTTCATCGATGCCAAATTCCTCGCGCAAATGAAACCCGGTGGTGTTTTCTACAACATCGGCCGCGGCACCACGGTCGATCAGGATGCGTTGTTAGGGGCGCTGCGCTCCGGCCACCTGGCGGCGGCATGGCTTGACGTGACGGAACCCGAGCCACTGCCCGCCGATCATCCGCTGCGCGCCGAAGCTAACTGTTTCATCACCCCGCACATCGCGGGTGGCCACGCGAACGAGTCGGAAACGCTGGTGCGGCATTTCGTGGGGAATTTCAAACGCTACCTCGAAGGCCAGCCCCTGCTAGACCGCGTCATGTGAGAGCCCGGCTTTACCTGTCCATCCGAGCAACTTAGTTTCCACGGCGATGCGATTTTTCACCGCGCTTGTGATCTACCGGCTGTTGCTGCCGTTGCTGTTCATCGCGGCATTTCCCGGTTGGGTGGTGAAAATGCTGCGGCGCGGCGGGCTTGGCAGCGGACTCGCCGAACGTGCCGCGATTTACTCCCGGCCGCTGGAATCCGAACCTTGCGGCGCGGTGCATTTCCATGCAGTGAGTGTGGGCGAATCCATGCTGGCAGTGAAGTTGATCCGCGAGTGGTTGGTTAGAGAACCGGCTCGCCGTTTCGTCCTCGCGACCGGCACGGCGACCGGTCACGCGGTGGCCACGGCGGCGGGCATCCCGGAATTGCGGATCGCCTACGCGCCGCTCGATTTCCGCTGGATGGTCCGGCGCTATCTGAAGCGCTTCGAGCCATCCCAGATCGTTCTAATCGAAGGCGAGGTGTGGCCTCACTTATTGTTAACTTGTCGGCGGCAACACATTCCGGTGCGCTTGGTGAACGCCCGCATGTCGCCGCGCTCGGCACGCCGGTTCAGGCGGTTTGCCGGATGGCTGCGCCCGGTCTATCAACTGCTAGATGCGGTGGCGATCCAGGAACCGGAGGATGCGGAAATTTGGGTAGCGCTGGGGATTGACCGGCGGAACATTCACGATACGGGCAGCCTGAAATTCGATCCGGGAAGTGGCGCTCGACCGGCGCAACGTCCCGAATTCCAGGAAATGCTCGATGCGTTCGGCAGTCACCGGCCGGTAGTTCTAGCAGCCAGCACTCATCCCGGCGAGGATGCTTGGATCGCACTGGCGATCCATTCGGCGAATCCGGATGCGCTGCCGGTGATCGTGTCGCGCCATGCGGAACGACGGGCGGAGGTGAGGGCGGAGCTGCAGGCGGCGGGGTTTGCGGTGACGTTGCGGTCATCGGTTAGAGAACTCGCAGCGACCGGTGATCGCCGCCACGTTTTTGTGGTCGATACGACCGGCGAGCTCCGCGATTGGACGGCGCACGCGAATGTAGTCATCATTGGCAAGAGCTTTCTATCAGTCGGCGGCCAGAACCCCGGCGAGGCGATTCTCGCGGAAAAGCCCGTGATTTTCGGAACTCACATGGAAAATTTCCAACCGCTCGCCGATCGCCTTATCGCCGCCGGCGGGGGCATTTGCGCGCGTGATCAGGACGAACTTGCCCGCGCCATCGTCGCCGCGCTTGATCCTGATAACGCGCGTTCGATGACTCGCAAGGCGTCGGCATTGCTTGCCCGCCACGACGGCGCGACCCGGCGAATTCTCGATCTGCTGATGGTTGAAACTACGCGGCGAATTTGATGTAAGCGGAGTTTGTCATTTCCCAATTCGCTCTTTAGACTCCGCAGCGTGAGTGATTCTGATAACGATCCAATGAGCAGCCTCCTCTCCAGCTTCGCGCTGGGACCCGCTTGGGCCCGCGCGGCCGGCGATACCTCCGAGCGCAAACCCAAGACTTTTTCAGGCGGTGAAGATCGTCCGCCGCGTCGTGATGACCGCGATCGCGGCCCTCGCAGCGGCGGCGGCTCGCGCGATGGTGGCGAGCGACGGCCGCCCCAAGGCCGCGGCGGCAACTACGACGACCGTCGTAACGGCCCTCCTCAGCACGTCGAAGTGGGGCCGGAAGAAGGCGTGCGGGCGACCGTAGCGCCCGATCCGCAGGCCGTCCATCTCATCGGCAAGGAAGTCCATCAGGTCGCGCGAGTCTATCCGTTATTCGATGTTGCAAAAATCCTGCTCGCCGAGAAATCCCGCTGCCGGGCGATTTTCGAGGCTCCGGCGCCGCACGCGCCCCTGATCCGGGGCAAGCTGGAAGAATCTGTTTTTCTAACGAGGGAAGAAGCGGTCCGTCATCTTTGGAACTCCGAGCTGAAGGGTGAGCTGATCGAGGAGGAGACCATCGACGTCGATCCGCCGACCGGAAATTTCCAAGTGATCGCCCGTTGCGGCATCTCCGGCGAATGGTTAGGTCCGGTCAATTTCCACTCCTATCAGACGAACCTTCGCCGGCTCCACCGCGAGCGTTTTGCGAAAATGCCGTTCGAGGCCTACTCGGCAAAAGTCCGCACCGAGCGTGGCGAGGAAGCCGTGAACGCGTGGCTGGAGACCACCAAGAAGAAGACCCGCTGGCGGATCAAGGGCGAGGGCGACGATGCATGGATCGACGATCGCGCGGAAGCGGAACGCACCCTGGGCGTCCGCTGTTTCGACACGGCATTCGAGGAAGTCCGCACCGCCGACGTGTCAGGGGCCATCGGGGCGAAAAATCTATCACCTTCGCTGTTGGTGTCGTTGAAGATCGCAGGCACTCATGCTCGCAATCATCCGGCGATCCTGATTCCCGCCGTTTGCCGCGCGGTCGAGGCGGAGCATCTGCCGGTTTTCAAACGTCAGGGAAAACTGCACACCGGCCCTGCCCGTCCGCACCCGCTGCCGCTCAATGCCGTACTGGCGGACCGTCCGGGACAGATGGTTACGTGGATCCGCGAGAACACCCCGGCCAAGCTGGAAGGTCTTTGGAAATCGGTTCTTCCCGAGGGCAGCAACGCCCCGCCCGCCGAATACGCGGCGGATCTTTTTTGGCTGCTCCATCAAGGCCACATCCTTCTTTATACCGACGACACGCTCGTCGTACAGGACGCGCGCGAGGCCAGTGCCACCGAGCCCGGTGACGCGCCAAAAAAGAAGAAAAAGAGAAAGTCCAAGAAGCCTAAATCCGACACTGAAGTCGAAAGCGGCCGGGCAGCAGCAGCGGTGGTTGCTCCGGATGAAAACCCCGGAACCGCCGAGGAAGCAACTTCCGAGGTGGCCCCGGAAACTCCCGAAATGGACGTCCATGAAGTGGCCGCCCCGGAATCCTCGGTTCTCCTCGAAGAGCCTGTGGTCAACGAACAGGCCGAAATTCCGTATAAAGCTCCAGCCGAACCGCTTGCTGAAGTTCCTGCCGAGATCCCTGTCGAAATTCAAGCGGAACTCCCCGCCGAGCAGGAGCCTGAAACCAAACAGCAACCCCCTGCCGCCGACTGAAACCGGCGTTTTTAATTTCCCCAAGGTTTCCGCCTGCGGAGGGTTGACGTTGCTCTTGGTCTATGGTTCAAACCTCCCGACCCGCATCATTGGAACGGTGGCTGAGTGGTCGAAAGCACTCCCTTGCTAAGGGAACGTAGGGGTAACCCTACCGAGGGTTCAAATCCCTCCCGTTCCGCCATCTGGTTTGCCAGGGAGGATTCCTCATTGTTTTTCTGCCTTCAGACTTTCGAGGTAGGCCACCACATCACGGATCTGAGGTTTGGTGAGGATGCCGAGCATGGGTGGCATGACGCTGACCGGTGGCGTGGACGAGGCAATCTCTAGTCGGGGGATGGGTTTAATTTCACCATCGGCCAGGCGGATACGGAGTTGAGTGGGATCTTCGCTTTCGAGTGCTCCGGAGAGGGTTTTAGCGTCCTTGAGGGTGACGGAAACAAGACCGTAGCCGGGGGTGACGGTGGCGGAAGGACTGAGGAGGGAGTCGAGGAGATAGCGGCGATCTTTGCGGCTGCCGATGCCTCGCAGAACGGGGCCGGCCTGGCTACCGCCGGTGCTTTCGATGGTGTGGCAGGCGATGCAGTTGGCCCCGAGGTGATGGGTGGCGATATCGCGACCACGGGTGACATCGCCGCCCTCGAGGAGCTCGGAGTTGCCGGTACTGAGGGCGGCGAGCTTGGGTCGCAATGACTCGCGGGTGGCGGCGGCTTCGAGGATGTCCAACTCGATGGCGGCGGGGGCTTGATTTGCGGCGAGCCGGTCGAGCCAGTGGGAAATGGTGGTGTCGTCCTTGGAGGAGGCGAGCAGTTTCAGGGCGAGCTGCCGGGTGGAGGTATCCGAATCCAGCAGAATCGTAGCGGCGGCGGCGATGCCGCGCTCGGGTTGCCGGACGAACAGTTGGGTTAAGGCTTCGTGGCGAAGAGCTGCGGGAGCGTTTTTATCGAGCGCGAGATTGGGCGGGACGGTGAAGTCCGCAGTCGTGGCCAGGAGCTTCAACGCCTCGGCACGGAGCGAGGCTGAGGCGACTTTGTCCGCGACGATTTCCTCAAGGATGCCGGGGGACACGCGAAGGTGGAGTTGGAGGATCAGCTCGATGACTTTGGTTTTTAACTCGCCGTCCTGGATCGCCAGCAGAGCATCGAGATTCTCTTGGACGAGGCCGGTAAAATGCGTGGCGTCGCGCGGGACGATTTCGTGGACATGACCGTCGATGCGGTCCAAGCGTGGCGCGCGGGTGAAGACCAGCAACACATCGAGGGCTTCTGCTTGGATGGAGCCGGGCGTCAAAGCGGCCTGGATGATGGGTTCGGCGATTCCCAAGCGCAGGCAGGCGTTGAGACCACGGCGAGAGTGCTGCTTGGCGATAGCGGGCAGGGCTTCGGGAATCCCGGAGTCGTCATGGATGGCGCGTTCCGCTTCCTCGGGGAAGGCTTGCAGGAAATCGGCGACGCGAGGCGAGCGTTGGCGCTCCAGCGCGAGCAGGCAGCAGAGAGCGGATGGCTCAGCCACCTGGCTGGCGAGAATTTCTTCCGGCACGCAACCGGCGAGTCCGGTGACGATGGCATGACGCATGAAAGGATCGGCTTTTTCGTCGGCAGCCATGGCAATCAGAGCTTCCCCGGCAGAGGGCAGGCCGATTTTCCCGAGGGCGATGGCGGCGTGGAAGCGGACGCGGGGGAGCGGGTGCGTGAGCAGGGGGATGAGCGGCGGGCCGCCGGTCCTGGCGTCGCCGAGCATTTTGGCGGCCTGGGTGATGATTTCTGGATCGGGATCGGCCAGGAGTTTTGTGAGCGTGCCAGCGTCGGTCTTTCCCGCTCGCAGGCCTTGGCCGAGGCCCCAGATCGCGTGGATGCGGGCGAGCTGATTGGATTTTTCATTTAAGGCAACGATCGCTAAATCGGCGTAGGCGCCCTTTTTAACCCAAGCGAACTGCGCGGCCAAGCGCACGCGCTGATCGCGATGGCCCAGTTGGGTGAGTTCGGGCGGGGAGTTGAGTAATTCGTTGGTTTCCTGACGAGCACGATTGTCGCGAGCCGCGGGATCATCCGCAGTCCAGATATTTCCAACCCCATCGAGCGGATAGCCTCCGCTCCAATCGGCCAGGACGAGCGCTCCCGCAGGTGTGAAGGCGAGGCCGATACCCATGATGCCGCCGTGAATGAGCCGCTCGCCCTGCATCGCGAAGCTGGCCTGGTCAGGAACGAGTTTAAACGCAGTCATCCGGCCCGAGGGAAACTGGTTGAGGATGAAATGGCCGCGCAACGATGCCCCGAGCGCGGTGCCAGGCTCGTAGATGAACCCGGCCGGGCCGTCCGAATAGTTCGCTAATGGAGGCGTGATGAATTGCGGTTGGCCGGGGTGCGCGGGCATCCAGAGGCCATCGCGCATCCAGCGGCTGTTGGCTTTCTGATACTGGTGGCCGTACCGCCAGCCGGAGTCGCTGGATTCGGTGATGTAGATCAGCCGCTCCCTCTCGCCTGGGAAATCGCCGTCATTGTCCACGCCGAAGAGGTTGCCATGGTCGTCGAAAGCAATTTCCTGCACGTTGCGAAGGCCGTGCGCGAAGACCTCGAAGCCCCTGCCGTCCGGCTCGCAGCGCATGACGCAGCCTTCGTGAGGATAGAACCACTTTTTCCCTTCCTTGCTCGTCACGTTCACTCCCTTGTCGCCGATGCTCCAGTAAATGCGGCCGTCCGGGCCGATGCGCGGGCCGTGCATGTCGTGCCCGGCATAGCCGATGTGGATGCCAAAACCACTCACGAGAGTTTCTCTCTCGTCCGCGATGCCGTCGTCGTCCGTATCGCGCAGGCGGACGAGATCGGGTGCCGCGGTTAGATACACCCATCCATCGTGATAGAGAATACCCGCCGCGATGCCGGTGGCGAGGCTGTCGAAGCCCTCGGCGAAGACCGTCATTTTGTCGGCGGTGCCGTCGTGGTCCGTGTCGCGAAGTTGATAAATCCGCTCGCTGTGGACGGTGAGATCCTTCCAGTCGATGGAGCCGTCCTTGTTGTGATCGTCGAGCGCACCTTGGGGCGCGCGCATTTTGCCAGGAGCGAGTTCCCGTTTTAAAAAAGCCTCCCGGTCTTCCACATGGGTGAACGAGACGTCCTCTTGAATCCATTGCGGAAATTCGCGGATGTCGAGATCCGCAGCCTTGCGCCGGGTGGTGGAGGTGACATACACGCGCCCCAGAGGATCGACGGTGACGGCCACGGGATCTGGCACATTGATGCCGCCGGACCAGCGGTGGAACTCAAGCGCTGGCGGGTGGACCCGATTTTCCGCAAAGGACGATGCCACGACGAGCAACCACAAACAGAATACACAGCTCGGGTTTTTCATGATTTTCAGGAGGCCGGGCTTTGCTGGCAGCCGCCTCGGACGATGTCAATCTGGTTCACTGAGGTTAGCCGCTGACGCCCCGCGGGTTGCTAGACTGCCACGCATCACCATTTATTGAAATGCCTCTTGGTAGACGACAGGCGGGACGCCTATCTGACAACACAGCCGGGACGGCCATGCTACTTCCGGATCAGGGCGCGGGCGTCGCACCTTGGAACGGCATGATGAATAGCTTCGGCGTCACATCCGAGTCGCTCGAAAAGACGAACGGCTGCGGGCTTGCGATCGTGAAGTTTCCACCCGAGACGAAAGGCACCCAAGTTTGCAAATCGGTGGAAGACCGGAAATGGAACGTCTGGCCCGCAGGGATGCCAGAAAGGATCCTGAAGGACAATTGATTGGCCACGGTGTCATAGGCCACTGAAGTCATGGGCAGCACTGGAGGCCCAGCCATTTCGGCGAGGATCTCTGATGTGAGCAGTGGACGGTCGAAGATTTTCACTTCGTCGATGGCTCCGTTGAAACTTTGGAAAGACCCGTCCCCATCGACAATGGAGTGCATCCCCACCGTCACGTTTGCGCCCATGTTCTCAAGGCCCAGTTCTTCATCGGTATCGGCCAGGTTGGTGGCTTCCACCCCGTCCAACCAGACGCGCCCTTGAGTGCCACTCCAAGTCCATGTCAGGTGGTGCCATTCGCCGATATTGACGGTGCCGCCATTATTGTCCACGTCTCCGCCCGTCCAATGACCGAAGTGGATGTCTTCGACTCCACCGTTGTTTGCGCGGATGCCCAAATGAAGCTGCGGATTGAAACCGGGAGCGATGTCCTGACCGAAGACCATGTGATCCTCGTTCCCGTCCGGTCCATCCCAGCGGACCCAGGCCATGGCGGTGTAGCCATCGTTCATGCCCAGCTCGCCCGGCTCGCGGTTGGTCGTAACGCGGGCATCATTCGCTCCGGTCCGATTGCCGAGGAAGGCGCCGCCAAATTTCCCCACGGTGTAAGCAGCAGCACCTTGCAGGGTCCCGTTCTGGGTGGCATCCGGCGCGTTGTTCGTGACGATGGTGCCGTCGCGAAGGTCGAACGGGTAGTAGAGCACCCGGTTGTAGGGAGGAGTCGAGGCCGCGCTGTTCGGATCGCTACCGCCCGCGACTTCAGCGCCGTCGGAGAAA
Source organism: Akkermansiaceae bacterium (assembly GCA_031389115.1). Classification (GTDB taxonomy): domain Bacteria; phylum Verrucomicrobiota; class Verrucomicrobiia; order Verrucomicrobiales; family Akkermansiaceae; genus Luteolibacter. The sequence goes on along the minus strand of JANMSI010000100.1, from coordinate 30,041 downwards.
CTGTCATCGTCGGAGTCGCTGTCGTTCGGATCGGTCGCCGCCGGAAGAAGCGCGAGTTCGGCACCGTCATTGAGACCGTCGTCGTCGGAATCCGGGTCGGTTGGATTGGTCAGGGGCGGGGTGTTGAGCTCCACGTAGTCGGTTCTCCCGTCATTATCGGTATCCGCATCTGCGGGCAGGGTCCCGGCGGTAAATTCGGCGGAATTGATCAACAGATCCAAATCCGGATCGGCACCCGCATCGGACACCAAAGGATTAGCGGCAGGCGAATTGGCGACTTCCCAGTTATCGGGAAGCGTGTCGCCGTCGGTATCCACGGAATTGGGATTGGTGCCCGTGTCGTTTCCATCGACGAAAACCAAGGTTCCAGTCTCCATAGCATCGCTCAGGGTATCACCGTCCGTGTCCCCGAGGGTTGGATCTGTTCCGGTATTCGCGGCGGATACAAAGATACCCGTATTGGTTTCAACACCGTCCAACAAGCCATCTCCATCTGTGTCCGGGTTCTTGGGATTGGTGGCGGGGGTCCCACCGACCTCAGCGCCATCGAGACGGAGGCCATTGTCCGTGTCTGAATCGTTCGGATCCAGATTCAAACCGTACTCTTGAAAACTGGTCAGCCCGTCCGAATCATGGTCGATAACCGCATCCAGCGGGTCGGTCTTGTCGAGGACAACGACGTGCAGATCTTCCCAATAGTCGGCGATGCCGTCGCCATCACCATCAGGCAGTTTGGGCGTAACGTCGCCATAGGTGGTTCCGATACGAATTTCGTCGTAGATGATTCCAGGGTCGGCATTGATGCCGAGGGTGCCAAGAGTGACATTCAAGTCGGCGGTGTCGTCATGAGTCCGTGTCGGTCCAGAAAAGGTCGGCTCCGGTTCCGGATCGCCGGGAACAGGATCCAGGTAAAAAGCGAAGGTATTTGCGTCTAGATCCAGCTTGTAAACCAACAACGAGGCATTGCCGGAAGAAGAAGGCAGAAAGTCGATGGACGGCTCGCCTTGCACTGCCCCGCCGGCACCGAAGCCAAGGAAATCAATCTCGCTCCCAGTTGCCGATTCATAGATCGAGAGGCCGCCGTAGCCCGGATTGCCGGGATCATTGCCGTTCTGACCGCTCGCGGTCGGACCCTTAGCCATTAGAAAGCTCAGGTAATAGGTGCCGGTCGTCAGTGGGCCACCGTTGAGTGTAACGCCTGGAAATGTGCGACTCGCAGATACATAATTGTTCCGCGATTCCGCAGCCCCGCGCTGCGAGGCGATCAATGGCGTAGCGAAGTTCAAATAAGAGAGTCCTCCGACCACATTCGCACCCACGCCGTCGTCGCCATAGGTGTCTTGGTTTTGCCAGAGGGAGTCGAAGCCAGCGGAGATGTTTCCCAGGCCGATGAGGGAATTCGGATCTGGGGGGTCATAGGCGAAGCCATCATAGGCGAGCAAGGTAGCATGGGCGGCAGGCATGGTCGCTGATAGGAGGGAAAGGGTCACAAGGGACCGAACGTGTCTGGGTTTCATAAATGATTGGGTTCGTTTTCTTGGCGGTTGATGAATTACAGGGGCTTGAGGTGGATATTGCGGAACTGGAGCGTGCCGTGCTCGTGCTGGAGACCGATCGGCCCGTGGGACGGGAGTCCTGGTAAGTCGGTGTTTTCGATCACGGTCTTGCCATTCACGGTAACAGTGACGGTCGAGCCCCTAAGCTGAACGGTCATGTCATTCCACTGGCCGATGGGGCGGTCGGCGCGATGAAGAGGGGTGAAACTGCGGCGGTCTTCACCGGTTGCAGATGAGCGGTACTCCCAGAACTCGCCGCTGCCGATGGGGTAGCAGAAGAGGTTCGCCTGCGCTTTGTAAAGTCCGCGGAGCAGCACCCCGCTGTCGCCGGCTTCGAGGACTTTCATGGTGATCGGCTGCCCGCCGGGACTCGTGGCGAAATGCCCATCCGGCTGAATTACCGGGTGATCCGCGAATTTCGGCTCGTCCGGGAAGCGCCACTCAAGCCGGAGTTCGAAGTCCCCGAAGGATTCGGCCGTCCATAAATCGTCGGCCACGCCGTCGTGCTGGAGCAGGCCGTCCTTCACCGTCCAGTGAGGCGATGCTTTCCAGCCAGTAAGGTCGTTGCCGTTGAAAAGCGGCTTGAAATTTTCCGGCGGCACCGTGCCGGAAGCTTTCAACGGGTGGACCTTGAGCGATGAAACGTAGGCGATCAGGTCAGCGAATTCCTCCAGGGTCCACGCGGCATGGACGCCCTCGGGCATCAGCGAAACAGGGATCGGCTGGCGGGATTTCACGGACTTCTTAGGGAGTGTTTTCGATTTCCCGGCGAGATCGACGAGGACGAGGTGCTCGGGGCCTTCGCCACGGACCGCGCCGAGGTGGGTGCTGCCGTCGGTGGATTCGATGACTACCTGCTCGTAGCCATTGCGGACGGTTTTGCTGGGATAGAGAATCGACTCGATCAGCGCCTTGCGGCCGAACTGGGAACCGATGGTGTCGAGTTCGGGCCCGATCGCCGAACCATGGCCGCCAACCGCATGGCAGGCGATGCAAGCGGTGCGCGACGCGTCATGGAAAACCTGCTGACCGCGCCAAGGATCGCCGGGATGCTCGAGGGCATAGGCATCGTAATCGGCGACGGTGTGCTTCGCGCTGGCGTCTGTCGATGGCGTGAGCAGCGGGTGGTCCAGCGCCTCCTGGCGATTCGCGAAAACCACGCGCAGTTCGGTGACGAGAGCCGGAGCGAGCGGAGTTGTCCGGTCCTTGAGCTGCTCCCAAGCTTGATCGCCCAACGTCGAAATCGACCGGCGGGAACGTTCGCGGAGGGCAATCTGCGGCGAGACCAAGCCGGCCAACAAAGGATCCAGCGCCCGCACATCGGGGAGATCGATCAAGCCGTCGAGCGCCACCGCACGCAGGGATTCGTCCTGCCAGGCGGCGATCAAATCAGGAATCGTGGCGGAGTTGCGGGTGGCGGCGAGGGCCGCGACCACGGCGGGCTGTCGCTCGGGAGCGAGGTCTTTCCGCAGCGACCGCAGACCCGCGATTGAGCGGTCCGAGGCGATCGCGCCAAGGGCTGTCACGCATTCGGCGGCGAGCGGAGAATCCGATGCTGCGGCACGGATCAAGGCCGGAGACGCGGCATCCGCCTTGCGCGCGGCCAAGGCCGTGAGCAAGGGCTTGGCGAGATTTCCATCGAGTCCGGATTTCTCGAAACGGGCGACCAAGGCATCGGTCAGAACGTCGCCTGGAATACGCGGTGAGAGTTGCAAAATGCTTTCGACCACTGGCGCGGGAGTTGTCCCCGCCACGAGCAACCCGGCGATCATGGCCGCGTTTTCCTCGCAACATGCCAGCTCGGCCTCGCTGCCCAGGGCGAGCGCACCGAGCGCACGAATTCTGACGGTGACCGCCGGGTCCGACTCCGCAGCACGGCGCAGCGCGGGAACGATCTCCGGATTCGCGGCCAGCGCTGCCTTGCCCGAAAATGCTCCGATGACCGCCGTGCGGACCTCTGCCGACGCGTCATCCAGCGACCCGGCGAGCGCGGTGAAAATTCGACGGGTGGCGGACCATTCCTCGTCTTTCAATGGCGGAGCGCCGAGCGCCGGATGGATACCCCAGTATTCCGGGCGCAGCGGACGGCGCATGGAAATATCGGCAAGCAGCTCCGCAGCGGCGACGCTCGACCCGGAGGGCAGCAACGCGATGAGGCTGGCGACCAAAGCTTCGTCGCGGGTGTCCCGAAGCGCGAAGCGGGCTCCTTCCGAGATCGCCGGATTCGACGATGAGAGCCCCCCGCAGATGGCGTTCCACGCGGATGAATTCCGGCGACCGATGCGGTTCAGGGCGGTGAAGGAGGCGAAGCGGGCAAAAAGATCCTGCTGGTCCAGCGAGGCCAGCAGAGCGGGAACTTCACCGCTACCACCCAACCGACCCAAGGCCGTGGCCGCGTGGCGGCGCAGCGACGCGTCGTCGGAAGTCAGGAAAGGCAGCACTTTTTGAATCGCGTCGGGCGATTTCCCATTTTCGCCGAGCCAACGCAGCGCCTGGCGGCGAAGTGCGGGATCCTTGTCGCCGGTAGAAATTAGCGCGACGCCTTCGCTGCCAAGCGCCCACAATGCGTGACATTTCGCCCGAGAGCCGGCCTCTGCGGACGACAAGATTTCCTGCAAGGCGGGGGCCGTGGCGGGCAGGCGGCGGGCGAGTTCGCGCTGGGCGGTGAGCCGGACTTCGCGCAGTGGATGGTGAAGCCCCTGCAACAAATCCGTGCGGGTGACGTCGCCCGGCTTGCCGGATGCCAGCGCGACCCACCATGCGGGGCGGGACTGCGGCTCGGTTTTTTCCCAAGTCAGTTTCCACAGTGCGCCGACGGAAACTTGCGCCTTGATGTCCGCTTCCTGCCAGTCGCAGACATAGATTCCGCGACCGTCGGGCGTCTCATGGATGCCGACCGGCCGGAACTTCGCGGGCGGATCGACGATGAGGTTTTCATTCGCGGCTTCTTCGAAAGTTCCGCCCTTTTGGCGGATTGCGACCCGCCGCAGGTTCCGCTGGCCGAAGTCAGAGGGGATGAAACTACCCCGATGGGATTCCGGCAGCGCCTCGTTGTTCCAAGCGAGGGTGCCGCACGCCGCACCCGCGCCGTAGTCCGCCATCCTCCACAGGGTGTACGGCTTCTGTGGCACGAAATCGTAAGGGTAGCCGTAGAAGCCGCCGTCCACCATGTGGGTGAAGCGGCCCATCCAATTGTGTTCGTCGGTGTTATCGTAGGTGAACATTTCGTCCTCCGCGTTGATCGCGAGGTCGAGAACGTTGCGAATTCCCCGGCAGACGATTTCCAGGCCGGTGCCGTCAGGCCGCATCCGGATGATTCCGCCTTCGCGCAGGTCCAGCACCCGGCCGTCGGTGCCGGTCATGTTCTCGAAGCCTTTGTCGCCGGTCGAAATGTAGAAGAACCCATCCATCGCCAGCCGGAAATTCGCGGGAATGTGATCGTTCCAGTCACCGTGCCAGGGATTCGGATTCGTCTGCTTGATGAGATCCTTGCCCTCCGACGCGCTGTCTCCCCCATCGGTGAAAACCGTCAGGAGTGGGTTATGCAGGACATACAGTTTTCCTTCCAGATACTGCATGCCGAACACCGCGTGCAACTTGTCCGCGAAGACCGTGCGCCGTCCGTCCGGGTGAAAACACAGGATTCTCCCCTCGCGCACGTCGGCGGTGCGCGTGCTGATATCCATTGGGTCCTCGGCCACGAAGATCCGCCCGTCCGGTGCGGTGCATACCACTGAAGGATGGAGGATGTCCGGCGCGGCCGCGACAAGTTCGATCTTCCAGCCGGGGATCGGGACTGGAGTTTCGACCGCCCCGGTGGCGACGCTGATGCAGAGCAGAAATGGGAGTTTGGAAATCATGGGGAAAATCGGCTATTTCGCGAACGAGACGTGAAGTGCGTCGAGGGCGGCCGTCGGCACGGCTCCGTCGAAGGTGGCGATGCGGTAGCGGAGCACGAGCGGATCACCCTTTTTCAGCTCTACCGGGCTGGGCGCGTGGATGCAGGGATTGATCATGCCGATGCCGGTGATGTTATGCCAGAGCGTGGGCGGATTCGCAGGATGGTTCAGCACGGCGACCCCGGCGCGGTCGCCTTCGAGGGGCAGGCTGAAGGCATACCAAGGACGATCCTGCCAGTCGGTCTCCGGCTTTTCAAAATGCGGATCTGCTAGGCTAACTGGTCCAGCCGGATCATGGGCGGTGATGCCGGGCGGCTTCAGGGTGCGGACGCAGAATCCGCTGAACGCCCCGCGCGGCAAGGTGAAGTCGATTTTGGGAAGTAGAGTGAAGACGAGGGTCACCACGTTCATGCCGGACTCGGACGAGACGCTGCCTTTCAAGGTCTCGGTCACCAGCAGCTGGTCCTTCGCGAGCCAGTCGTTGACGACGGTGAATGCACCCTCGCCATCGGAAGTCGCGCTGCGGTTGACGAGCGTCCGGTCGTCCTTGGGCGCAAGTGCGCCCCAGCCCCAGTAGTCGGCGGGCGTCGCGCCCTGCATGTTCACCCAGGCGAGGAAGACGCCGCGGTGGTGCGGGTGGTCGTCCGGTCCCACCGCCGTGAGCGCGACTCCCTTTGGACTGCGGAGCGGGTGGAAATAGCCGGCATGTGGCGAAGACGCAGGCGAGTCCGCAGGCTTGGTGCGCTGGTAGCGGAAGAACTCCGCGCCATTCGCGACGGTTGCGGTCAGGGCGTCCGGAGTCACGGCGATCGCCGGAGTCTCGGCGGCGGAAACGGAGCGGATAAATCCCGCAAGAAGGAAGGGTAGAAATTTCATGTAGTTCCCTGAATCTACCTTGAAGCCACGACGGGGCCAGTCAGGAAGCTGCACGAAACCGAGGAAATACTACCCGGATTTTACACAAACGAGGGTTCTCTGAACTCTCTGGGACTGAGCCCGGCGTGGCGGCGGAAAAAACGACTGAAGTGCGAGGCATTTTCGAAACCCAGGGCGTAACCGACCTCGGCGATGGTCAGTGATGGATCGACGAGCAGCCGTTTCACCTCCAGAGCGAGGCGCTCCTCGATAAGCATGCGAGGAGATTTGCCCACCTCGCGGCGCAGCGTTTCCACGAGCTGACGCTCGGAAATATGAAGGGAGTGCGCGATCTCACTCACGGAAACATTGAGCGGTTGCCCTTCCTCCAACTTGAGCAGGAACTGCCGGGCAAGCGTGCGCGCGCGGGCGGTTTTCGGCGTGGCCGCAGGAATGTCGATGATGCGCTCGGCTTCGAGCAGAATCAGCTCCACCAACACCCGGAGGATGCCCAGCGGAGTGGCGACGGGGTGGTTGAACTCCTCCACAATCAGGTCCATCCAGCCCAGCAGGCGGGCGTGCTTTTCCACGGGGATTGCGACTTGGGAGAAGGCGGGTGAGGTGAAGAAGAACGGGAGCTGGTTCAGGAATTGATGGTTGCCCCCCACAGCTCGGTGCTGAAGGCGAGCACCTTTCCCCGGACGTGGTCGTCGGTTTCCCACCCATGAATCTGGCCGGGCGAAACGAAGACAAGGTGCATGGGACCGAACGGAATCCGCTGGAAATCGCAAACCAGCACGCCGGTGCCGGAAGTCATCAGGAAAACCTCGTAAAAATGGTGGCGGTGGAGCATTCGCCGATCCGGCGATTTATCCATTTCCTGCTCGAAGTCGCCAATGAACAAGGCCGCCTGGGCCGACGGGCCACCGTCCCGGATGGCACCGACTGAAAGGTAGGGAATGGGTTTCATGGTCGGCGGAAGGCGGATTTTGAAGAGTCAGCGCGAAAATTTCGGATAGAGCCAGCCCCGTTATTGGCTGATTGATTGCCTGCCGCCGTGCAGTAGCCTGCACGAAATCCAACGCTCCGATTCGTGAAATTGCCGACCTTCCTTGCACTCCTCGCCGTCCTTCTCAATGCGGGGTGCGATCAAAAAATCACCGCCGCCACCGCTCCTGTCGCAGCCGGAACTCTCCCGGAATCCGTCACTTTCAACGCCCACATCCGCCCGATTTTCTCTGACACTTGCTTCGCGTGCCACGGCTTCGATGCGAAAACCCGCGAGGCCGACCTCCGGCTCGACACCGAGGAAGGTGCGTATGCCAAACTCAAGGACTCGGAGCAGAGGGCGATCGTCCCGGGCAAACCCGAACAAAGTGCGATCCTGAATCGCATCTTCGCCACCGATCCCGAGGAAATCATGCCGCCCGGGGATTTCCACAAGGTTCTCACCGATCACCAAAAACTGCTGGTGCGCGCTTGGATCGAACAAGGCGCGAAATACGAGCAACACTGGGCGTTCACGCCGGTCGTGAAACCTGCGGTCCCGGCGGTGACCCAGCGGGCGGACGAAGTCGTGAATCCCATCGATTCTTTCGTCCTGGCGAGGTTGGAAAGCGATCAAATCGAGCCTTCCCCGCTGGCCGGCAAGGCCAACCTGCTACGCCGCCTGTCGCTCGATCTCACCGGCTTGCCGCCCTCACCGGCTGAGCTCGATTCCTTCCTGGCAGATGCCAGCCCGGACGCCTACGCGAAACAAGTCGAGCGGGTCCTGGCCTCCCGCCATTACGGCGAGCGGATGGCGGTGCCGTGGCTGGATGTCGTCCGCTTTTCCGACACCGTCGGTTACCACGGCGATCAAAACGTCCGCGTTTTTCCTTACCGCGACTACGTCATCAAGGCTTTTAATGACAACAAGCCCTTCGACCAGTTCACCACCGAGCAGCTCGCCGGCGACCTTTTGCCGAACGCCACCGACGAGCAACGCATCGCCACCGGTTTTCTCCGCCTCAACCTGATGACCCGCGAAGGCGGCGCGCAGGCCAAGGAGTATCTGGCGAAATCCATGGGCGACCGCGTGCGGGCGGTCGGCGCGGCGTGGCTCGGGCTTACCACCGGCTGCGCGGAGTGCCACGACCACAAGTTCGACCCGATCACGGCCAAGGATTTCTACTCGCTGGGAGCCTTTTTCGCGGATGTCCGGCAGTGGGGCGTTTACGCCGATTACCCTTACACGGCGAATCCGGACCTTGCTGGATTTCAGAACAACTATCCGTTTCCGCCTGAGATCTATGCGAAGAACGCCGCCGTGGAAGATCACCTTCGCGAACTTCAGAAATCAGCGGTCACCGTGTTAGCTCCTTTGAAAAATGAGAATAGCGCAGCCGCATCTCAACAATGGAGCGACCAGAGCGCTTCATTTCTCACCGCGAATCCAACCGGCTGGGCCGCTCTCGTGCCTGGGGAAATCACGACCGTCAAAGGCACGCCCCACGAAGTCGCGCCGGACCAATCCATCGTCTTCACCGGTCCACCGCTCAAGGATGAAATCGTCACCCTGAACTTCCCGCTGCCGAACCAAGCCATTCGCGCGATCCGCTTCGAGGCGCTGCCCGACGCCAAAAACGCGGGCAAGGTCGGTCGCCAGGAGAACGGCAAATTTTCCGTAACTCCTACTTTCGCCATTGCATCCGAGCCGTTGAAAATCGCCTGGAGCCAAGCCGACCGCCGGACGCCTCTAAAATACGACAACGGCGACAACAGCCCGCTGCTGGAGCCCGAATGGCGCTCCGCTCCCGCCGTTTGGGAAGATCCGCAGGACGCCGCCTCACTACCGCATCACGCGCTCTATCACCTTGCAGAAACCCTGCCGGCCGCCGAGGGCCGCTTCCTGCAAGTGACCTTGGCCAGCGCCGACATCGGGAAGGTACGGTTCAGCATCACGCCGTTCGGCGACGCGGTGCCGGGGCAGGACAGCGCGCCGCGCGGAGATCTCGCCGCGGCATGGGTCCAGAGCACCATGCCGGATGCGGACCTCCCCGAAGCCTATCGGAAGTTGCGCGAGTCGATCATCGCCTGCCGTGCCGGATATGCCCACTCGGTGGTCGCCCAAGCCGTGCCTGCGGACAAAATCCTCAAAACCCACATCCTCCCCCGCGGTGCCTGGATGAACCCGGCGGAGGAGGTGCAGCCCGCCGTCCCCGGATTTTTACCGCACGCATCGGTTAGGACGGACGGCACCAGGCTCACCCGCCTCGATCTCGCCAAGTGGCTTACGGATAAGGAAAATCCCCTCACCGCGCGGCAGTTCTCCAATCGGCTGTGGAAACAATTTTTTGGCAAAGGCTTGTCCAACGTCCTCGACGACATCGGCAACCAGGGAGAATGGCCGTCTCATCCGCAGTTGCTCGATTGGCTCGCCGTCGAGTTCCGCGAGTCCGGCTGGGACGTGAAGCACATGGTTCGCCTCATCGTGACCAGCCGCACTTACCGGCAGGCGTCCGCATCCCGCGCCGATCTCGCGGAAAAGGATCCGGCGAACCGCCTGCTCGCCGAGCAATCCGCCCGTCGGTTGGAGGCGGAGTTCGTCCGGGACAACGCGTTGTCGATTGCCGGACTGCTCAATACCCGCATCGTCGGCGGCCCCAGCGCGAAGCCCTATCAACCGGCCGGCTACTACGTGAACCTCAATTTCCCGGAGCGCGATTACCACGCCAGCACCGGCGGCGAGCAGTACCGCCGCGGCCTGTACATGCACTGGCAGCGCACGTTCATGCATCCGATGCTGGCCGGCTTCGACGCGCCGAGCCGCGAGGAATGCACGGCGGACCGCTTCCAATCCAACAGCCCGCAACAGGCGCTCACGCTTTTGAACGACCCGTCATTCGTCGAGGCCGCGCGGGGATTCGCCTTGCGGGTGATCCGTGAGAAGCCGGGCACCGATGAGGATCGCATCCGCCACGCGATGAAACTCGCGCTCGCCCGTGAGGCGAAAACGGAGGACATCGCATCGCTCTCGAAATTTCTAACGACCCAACGCGAGTTTTATCAAACCAAGCCGGAAGACGCGGTGGCCTTCTTGAAAACCGGTCTGTCCGATTCCGGTGCCGGGCAGGATCCCGTCGAGCTGGCCGCTTGGGCACAGCTTTGCCGGGTCATCCTCAACCTTCACGAAACCATCACCCGTTACTAAGTAGAACAGGCGTCCCGCCTGTTGTTCTTCTAAATTCCCAAACCGGCGGGACGCCCGTTCGACAACTCAGGCGGGACGCCTAAGCTACATTCCCAAGACCATGACTCATCCATCCATCGCCGCCTTCGAACGGTTCCAGCAGGATTTCAGCCGACGGACCTTTCTCCAAAAAAGCTTCGCCGGCATCGGCGGCATGGCGCTCTCGCAACTGATGGGGGCTTCCAGCAAACTGCCATTTCTCGAAAGCCAGGGCGGTTTGCATTTCCCCGCGCGAGCCAAGCGCATCGTCCACCTCTGCATGGCGGGCGGGCCGTCGCATTTGGAATCGTTTGACCCGAAACCGCAGTTAGACGCACTTAACAGCCAGCCGTTTCCCGAGTCGTTCACCGCCGGCCAGCAGCTCGCGCAGCTTCAGGGCAGCAAGCTCATCGCCCGCGGGTCGTTCACCAAGTTCAAGAAGTGGGGCGAGAGCGGTACCGAAATTTCCGAACTGTTTCCTCACATCGGTTCCATCGCGGACGAGATTTGCGTAGTTCGATCGATGGTCACCGAGCAGATCAACCACGATCCGGCGCACGCATTCATGAACTCCGGCTCGATCCTCAAGGGCCGCCCAAGCATGGGCTCGTGGCTGCTCTACGGCCTGGGCGCGGAGTCGCAGAATTTGCCCGGCTACGTGGTCATGGTCTCGCGCGGCGCGGATGCGGATCAACCGATTTCCGCCCGCCAGTGGAGCGCGGGCTTCCTGCCCAGCAAGTTCCAAGGCGTGCAGTTCCAGAGCAAGGGCAGCGCCGTCCACTACGTCGGCAGCCCGGATGGCGTGTGCCAATCCACCCAGCGCCAGGTGATCGACGAAATCCAGCGGCTCAACGGCGCGCTGCGTGAGGAAAGAGTCGATCCGGAAATCGAGACGCGCATTTCCCAGTATGAAATGGCATTCCGCATGCAGTCGTCGGTACCTGAGCTTTCCGACATGCGGGACGAGCCGCAGCACATCCTCGACCTTTACGGCGTGAAGGAGCCGGGGGACGGATCGTTCGCCAGCAACTGCCTGTTAGCCCGCCGGATGCTGGAGCGCGGTGTGCGGTTCGTGCAGCTCTATCACCGCGGCTGGGACCATCACGACAATATCGAAGCCAAAATGCCCGCCACGGCCAAGCTCACCGACCAGCCGTCCGCCGCGCTGATCAAGGATTTGAAACAACGCGGCCTGCTGGAAGACACGCTCGTGATCTGGGGCGGCGAGTTCGGCCGCACGCCGATGGGTCAGGGCACCGGCCGCGACCACCACATCAAGGGCTTCAGCCTGTGGCTGGCCGGCGCGGGCATCAAGCCAGGCATCGTCCACGGGGCGACCGACGAGCTGGGGTATGCGGCGGAAAAGGACATCGTTCACGTGCGGGATCTGCACGCGACCTTGCTCCATCAGTTCGGCATCGACCACGCGCGGTTCACGACCAAGTTCCAAGGCCTCGACTACAAGCTAACCGGTGTCGAACCGGCCAAGGCGGTGAAGGCGATCATGGCGTGACCATCAACACCTTCGCCGGGAAATCTTACTTCATCGGGTGCTCCTTGAGCAACTCGTCCACCTGATAGAACGCCGCCCTGGTCTTGGTGGCGTCGCGGACTTTAGCGACCTGGGTGGCTTGCACTGCCGCTGCTTTGTTGCCGAACGAGTTGCGAACGTAGGTGAGCACCGCCGCGACCTCTTCATCTTTCAACATGCCGCCGAAGGGAGTCATCGGGACTTGTCCGTCGTATTTTTTCCCATCGAGTTCGAAGGGCCCCATCAGGCCATGCAGGGTGAGCTTGATCAGGCGGTCGGGATCGCCGGTGATCCAGGGACTCTCGGTGAGCGGCGGGAAGGCGGGCGGGATTCCCTTTCCGTCAGGCTGATGACAAGTGGCGCAGTGGGCGTCGCGGAAATAGATCTCATGCCCTGCGAGAAACTGCTCTTGCTCCTTCGGTGTAAGGTGGGCGGGTGCTGGAGGCGCGGGATGCTCGATGACCAATGCTTCCACGGCCCCTTCGAGACGGGTCATTGCGGTCTTGGCGGCGTCCTTGTTCCACTCGTCCAGGGGCAGGGCAGAGGCGATGGAAACGATTTTTTTCCCCGCGGCATTGTCCAACCATGAACCGGCAATGATGGCTTCCAGGCGCACTCGGCCGTGGGGATCGGCGGCGGCTGTCTCCAGCAGGGCCGTTGCTCCGGGAACCCGGTCAGCATTGTAACGGAGAACCCGCACCGCCGCGGCGCGGGCGCGGTGGTCCTGTGCCGCCAGCAGCTGACGCAAGAGCGATTCATCCACCAGATTGAGACCCCACGTGGTCCACAGCGCTTCTAACAAATGGTGCTCGTGGCGCGGATCCTTGGGATCGAGCTTGGCGACCCAGCTCTTGAGCGCGGGCATGACTTCCGCGACGGGGTGGGAGCGCAGCTCGCGGCGGGTGCGGTAGCGGGCCCGGTATTCGGGCAGCTTGAGATTCTCCAACAGCGTGGCGACGGGTGCCTTCTCGACCTGCGCCGGCTTGACCAGCGGGCGGGCAGGATAGGTGATCCGATAGACCCGGCCATGAACATGGTCACGCAGCGGATCGCGTGCGTTGTGCTGCATGTGGCCGATGAGGACGTTGTGCCAATCCACCACATACAGCGAGCCGTCCGGCGCGAACTCCAGATCAACAGGGCGGAAATTTCCATCCGACGATTTCAACAAGTCCTGGCGGAATACGGTCTTGTAGCCGGTGCCGTCGTCAGTGATGGCATGCTGCTTGATGCCGAGGAAGCCGATGGTATTGCACAGCAGCATGTCGCCCTGGACCTCATCGGGAAAATGGCGGGAAGAAACGAACTCAAGGCCGGAGGTGGGCCGGACCGCATGACCCGCAGGCGCGAGGTCGGGTGAGGATGGGCTTTGGGCGCCGTAAGTCGGCTTGGACGATGCGGGCAGCATCCAATTAATGCTCGTGCCCGAGGTGTGGAGGAAAAAGTCCTGCCCCCAGTGGTCGAAAGCGATGCCCCACGGATTCGGGATGCTGAGCTGGGCGGTGCGTTCGAGATGGCTGCGCTGCGGGCTGTAGCGGAAAAAGCCACCGTGCATCGCGCGGACCGGGCCGTAGGCGGTCTCCACATTGGAGTGGAGGAAAACTCCCTCACCCATCAGAATCGCGCCGGATGGATCGGCGCAAAAGGCGCTGATGGCGTGGTGCGTGTCGTGGGTATCGAAGCCGCCGAGCACAATCTCACGCACATCGGCCTTGTCGTCGCCATTCGTGTCGCGGAGCAGGACGAGGTTTGGTTCTTGGGCGACGTAAACACCCTCCGGGGCGAATTCGAAACCGATGGGCAGGCTAAGCTTGTCGGCGAAAACGATTTCCTTGTCGGCTCGTCCGTCGTTGTTGGTGTCTTCGTAAATGAGGATTTTGTCATTCGGCAGCGCGTCGCCCGGGCGATAGGCGGGATAGGCCGGCATGACGGCGATCCACAGGCGGCCGCGATCGTCGAAGGACAACTGCATCGGGTTGGCAAGGTTTGGGAACTCCTTTTCCGAGGCGAAAAGCTCGACCTTGTAGCCCTCGGGAACGGTCAGGGACTTCTCCGCGTCCTTGCCGTAGAGGTATTGAGCGGTGCCTTCCTTGCCACCGGGCTTGTAGTTGGTGAGCACCGGCGGCAGCGGATGGGTTTTCGAATCGTCCACGCTAAGACTGGTTGTTTTTCCAGAGGCGACGGCGCTGATGAGCTGGTCGCGCAGGGCCATCATTTCGCGGGTTTTTTGGACCTCGTCCGGGTAGTTCTGCGGGCCGAAGGGTTCGTAGCGCTGGCCGTGGGAATGGACGCCATTGAGGATGTGGTAGTCGTTCTGCCAGAACCAGTTTTTCTGTGTCACCGCGGCAAGGATCTTGGCGGGATCCGCGCTGGGGGCGCGCGGCTGCGGGCCATGCATTCCGTCCGCAAGGATGGCGGCGAGCTTGGTGTAGCCGGCCTCGTTAGGAATGAAGCCGTGGGTCGTCAGCGGTGCGCCCGCCTTGGCATAGAGCTCGGCAGTGGGATTGAACAAATCGACGAACGTCAGCGAGTGCTTGCGTGCCACGCGCTCGATGGCGGCGGCATAGAGCTTGAGATTCGCGTTTTGAACGTTGCCGTCCGGGAGATCCTGTTTTTTCGACAGGTCCTGGAAGCCTACGGGCGAAACGAGCACCAGCCGTGGCGCGGCGGATCCGTTGTAGGCCTTGCCGAGAGTGTGGACCGCGAAGGCGTCGAGCTCGGCCTCGAAGTTCGCTACCCCCTGCATTCCCTCGAACGACTCGTTATAACCGAAAAAGCCGACAATCGTGTCGGCCTTGAGGTGGGTGAGCCATTGATCCGGCGTGGGGAAAAAACCCACGCCTTCATGGCGGGTCTTGTCCGGGTGGAAGGTTTCCGCTCCCGGAAACGCCCACTGCGAGCTGCGGGAAGGATGCGGGCGGAACCCCGGCGTGTCGCCGGGCCGACCCATGTTGCGGATGATGAGCTGCTTGTCCGGATTGCGGAGATGGAACTCAGTTTCCAGCCGACTGTAGTAAACGTCACGCTCGGCGAGGCCGTTACCGATGAAAACGATCCGCTCGCCGGGCGCGGGCGGCGCGACCGCCTGCGGACGGGCAACCGTGGCCGGGGCCGGGTCGGCTCGCGGCGCATGACGCTCAAGATGGTTCTTGGATTGATCCGGTGCCTTCTCGGGAAGCCCGGTGGCAGGGCTTTTTCCCAGCGCATAGTCGGCCGGCTTGAGATTGCGGTTCTTGTAAAAATCCTTGTCGTCGATCGCGCTGTATTCGGTGGGCTGAAAGGGATCGACAGGTGCGACCTCGGCTTTCGCAGGAACCTTCATGCCGATGAGGTGGTGGGCGGCATTGACCACCAGCCGGCGCAGGTCCTCGTCGGCGAAATCAGTGCTCGCACCGAGCGTGGTGCAGAACGCCTTGCCCTTGGCGGTTCCGTTAGGCGCGGTGTATTCGCGCAGCCAGGCCAGCGGCATCATCGGGTTGTTTTTCGGACCTTCGACCGCTTTCGACCAGGCGTTGAGATTTGCGGTCACGGCACCGCGAAGCAGGATGGTGGCCGCGCTCTGATCGAGATTGGCGATGCCGTAAACGTCGGTGGTCGCGAAAATTTCATCCACTCCATTGAGGACCTCATGCTTGGCGTTCGCTTCCTCGATCACGCTGCGGGTGCCCTCCTCCTTGTGGTTTCCGTGATGGTTCACCCACTTTTCGCCCAGGATTTTCAACCCGAAGTCCGCCCATTTGAAATCACCGGTCGCAGCATCGCCAGCAAAGGCGTGGGTCGCGGTGCGGATGCCGATGACCGGCTTGCCCGCATTGAGATAAGCCGCGAAATGGGCGATCTGGTCATCGGGCAGCTGCCGGAACCGGCTGCCGATGATCATCAGGTCCGCAGAATCCAAGGCGGCGGTCCCGGGGATATTCTTCTGAAAATTGGGGTCGATGTAGCCGCCGTCCGGATTGATGGCAAACAGCACCACGCAGTCGAATCCGTATTTCTGGCTGAGGATCTTGGCCAGCATCGGGCAGGACTCCTCGGTTCGGTATTCCTCGTCACCGGAAATGAGGACGATTTTCTTGCCGTTGGAGGTCCCGGCCTTGGCGGGTAGCGACAGCCAATCGGCGGCACCTGCTGGCAGACAGCCCAGAGCCAAGGCGGCGCAGGGTAGAAGAAACGTGATGGATTTGGGAAACTGGATCATGGGAGCTCGTCAGATACGCTTCGGGTCTCGAAGCCTTTCGTTGGTTTAGACCCTATCGTTCCTCGACGCCGAAGCGGAATAAAAAACTCGGGTCGCCTGAGTCGTCGCGAAACTGTTAGTTTTCGCCCGAATTCGGCGGCACACGTCCGTGTGACGCGGCGGGAACCGATTTCCAGTTCCCACCGCGCGAATCGATCACGTCGCGGGTTACGCAGCACGTTGGACGATCTGGTCGCTCCAGTCGGAGTAGGTGGTGCTGCCGCCGACGGTGCGGCCCTGATAGGCAAACAGTTTCCCCGGTGTGAGGGCCGCGATGGCGATGTTGCGCGAGCTGGTGCTGAAGACCGCCGGGCGGAACTCTCCCGGAGCTCCGTCCGCACCGATCTCCGCGACACGAATCTCGCAGCCCCTGGCGATGGTTTCCGTGCTGAGCGTCACCAGCGCCTCACCGGACATGCCGGCCACCACGCGTAGGATCGCCGGCTTGGAGAGCGGATACTGTGTGCGGTTCAGGCTCACCGCCTCGAAGCCGGTGGCGAGCAGCTGCGCCAGGTCATTGGCGCTGGCCACCTGCACGTAGAGCGCCAGTTCCTTCAGCATGACCACAAGTGTGTCGCGCCTGTTGTTCTTCTCCGCCGTGGCCGCCTTGCCGCCGCTGGATTGCGCCGCCTTTGCGGTAGCGAAGGCCTCGATGGCCGCCAGCAGAACCGGCGCGGTCACCGGGATGTTCGTGAACCCCGTCGTGTAGAGCAGCGTGTGCACGTTGCGGGCGAAGGTGGTTAATGTGTTGTCCGTAATCGTGCCAAAGGCCAGCGAGACGCGGATGGTAGGTGCTTTCATGTAGGTGTGGTTTTCTTGTATTGTTTTTTTCTATCAATCGCGGCAACCCATCCCCATCTGCGGGAACTTCGACCGTTGTAAATCGGTTAGCATAACTTTCCTGACTATCGCTAGAGATTTATTTTTCATGTCTTTGGGCTGAAATGGCCAACCATCGGCCAAGTTTTCACCCGATCCTGCCATAATCTATCTGTTATAACTATCAGAAAGATAATCGATTAGATGACATTCCTTGCCAAAAGGCTCACACCCAAAAATCCGGTCATTTTTTGTCAACAAACCGATCGCGTGTGGCCGCTATGTCCGCTATTGGGACTAAATAGTTGGCGTTTTTCTCCCTTCAAGCGGGCAAACATGGATGAATTTATAGACTTCATATTTTAACTCGATCCATTTCCCACTCAATAATCGCTATTTCTGGGTTTCAAAATGTCCCGGATCGAATCGACTTCAGCGCCCTCCCGACGGCCTGAAGTCCGTTGTCGAAAACTTTAGGAGAGCCTCCGATAGATTTAGGAACGCCTCCGACAGTTTCCGCAGAGCCTTCGAGACATTTGGAAGGCTCTCCGACAGTTTTTGCAGATCCTTCGAGACATTTATAAGGCGCTCCGATAGTTTTAGGAGAACCGCCGAAACCTGTCGGAGAGTCTGCGACAGTTTCTGGAAGAGCTCCGACAGTTTTGGCAGAGCCTGCGACAGTTTTTGGAAGGCCTTCGAAAGTTTTAGGAAAGTCTGCGAGACATTTAGAAAGCAATCCGGCAGTTTTCGCCGGGCCTTCGACAGTTTTAGGAAGCCCTGCGAGAGTTTTCAAAAAACCGCTCTGGAAGCTAGTTGCAAGCCGTCGGGTCACCGACCCCGAGTCCTCTCCACGCAGCCAACCGGATTCCCGGATGTAACAAACCCGCCGCGGAATCACTTGGGATTGATCTCACGGCGGGTTCGTAGATTCCGAATCGTTTTTCCGCTCCGGGGGGAAAGCGGTGGAAGGTTCGGGCTGCCTGCGGGGGCGGCCAGCCCTCACCCGTCCACGCGAAAGTTAAAATCGTCAAACAATTTTCCGGAGATTTTCCGAAACCGTGAGAGCCGCCCCAATATGCGCCTCAGGACGTCACGCGCCACCGTCCCCCGCCACACTCGGCCTTGTCAGAATCCTCCCTGGCAGCCTTTGAGAAGCAGGAACAGCAGCGCCGTCCCCACGACCGAGATCAAAATCGAGCCGAGGCAGCCAAAGCGGTTGGAGAAGAAGACGAACATGAGGGAACGACCTCAAAAATCCCCCGCTCCGTGCGCCTGTCAAATCATCGAACGTCGTAATCGCGCTCAATCAGAACCGCGACTTTTCTCCTTCCCGCCCGCTTCCCACCTGTTAGCTTGCGGCTTTAGAACCCTCTTTGCTGATCACTGCTGACTCGGCACTCCTCCTCTCCCATGCCCCACACCGAATCCCCAGCCTTCCTCCGCCAAACCCTTAAGGAGGGTGGGACTTCGGCCAGCTCTTACAAAATCACCTTCGCCGGCAAGCTCATCGACGACGCGCTGGAGGCGGTGGAGAAGGACAACGTGAATGGAGCAAGGCGACATACACTTCCCGCTAGGGGAGCCCGCAGGGTTCACGCGGGGGCGCGAATCAAACTCAAGAACGTCCTCAACAAGAACTACACCCAGCTTCAGACCGGTCCCGACACTTGCTGGTTCCAGCAGCTCCTCCCATCCTTCTCCTTCCTCTGAATCCCTCTTCCATGTCCACCGAATCCCACTCTCAAATCGCCAACTTCATCTGGAGCATCTGCAATCTGCTCCGCGGTCCCTACAAACGGAACGAATACCGCCGCGTCATCCTGCCGCTCACTGTCTTGCGGCGTTTCGATTGCATTCTCGCCCCTACCAAGGCCGCCGTGCTGGCGGAGCATGCGAAGATCAAGACGAAGCCGGAAACGATCATCCGCCACAAGCTGGAGAGCATCACCGGCCGCCAGTTCTACAATCTCTCCCGGCTGGATTTCGCGAAGCTCCTCGACGACCCGAACCAACTCGCCCCGAACCTGAACGCCTACATCAACGCGTTCTCGCCCAACGTCCGGGCGATCATGGAGCGCTTCAAGTTCGATCAGGAAATTGCCATCATGGCGGACAAGAACCTGCTCTACGAGGTGGTCAAGGCGTTCACCGGGCCGAATATCGATCTGTCCTATCACAAGGTAGACAACACCCAGATGGGCTATGTCTTCGAGGAGCTGATCCGGATCGGGGCTGAGCAATCGAACGAAGAGGCCGGGGAGCACTTCACGCCGCGCGAGGTGATCCGGCTGATGGTGAATCTCCTGCTGGACCCCGAGAAGGATCTGGCGAAGAGCAACGTGGTCAAAACGATTTACGATCCGGCCTGCGGCACCGGCGGGATGCTTTCCGTCGCGGAAAACTACATCAAGCAGCTCAATTCCAAGGCGGATCCCCACCTTTACGGGCAGGACTGGAACGACGGTGCTTGGGCCGTCTGCAAGGCGGACATGCTCATCAAGGGCGAGGATGCCGACAACATCCGCCTCGGCGATTCCTTCACCAAGGACGAGTTCGACCGCGACTCCTCGGGAAACAAATACACCTTCGACTACATGCTGGCCAATCCGCCCTTCGGCGTGACTTGGAAGCAGCAGGAAAAGGCGATCAAGAAGGAGGCGGACTCGCTCGGTTATGAAGGGCGCTTCGGGGCCGGGCTGCCGCGGGTGAATGACGGCTCGTTGCTGTTCCTCCAGCACATGATCGCAAAAATGCGCGCACCCAAGGATGGCGGCAGCCGCATCGGCATCGTCTTCAATGGCTCGCCGCTGTTCACCGGGGATGCCGGCTCGGGCGAGTCCGAGATCCGTCGCTGGATCATTGAGAACGATTGGTTGGAAGCCGTCGTCGCCCTGCCGGAGCAGCTTTTCTACAATACCGGCATCTCCACCTACATCTGGATCCTCTCGAACAGGAAGGCGAAGCAACGCCAGGGCAGGATCCAGCTCATCGACGGGCGGAACTTCTGGGTGCCGATGAAAAAGAGTCTCGGCAACAAGCGCCGCAAGATCGGCGATCCGAAAACCGGGCGGCCGGATGACAGGAACGATCCCGACCACGTCGGCGACCTCACCCGCATCTTCGGGGGATTCAAGGATGGCGAGACCCGGAAATTCGACGGCAAGGACCTCATCGTCTCCAAAGTTTTCGACAACGAGGACTTCGGCTTTCACAAGATCACCGTGGAGCGCCCGCTGCGGCTCAATTTCCTGGCCAGCCCGGAGCGCATCGCCCTTCTCGATGAACAAAGCGCGTTCAAGAGCCTCGCCACCAGTATCAAGAAGAACGAAGAAACCCGCCTCAAGGAAATCGCCATTGGAAAAACCCGGCGGCAGGAAATCCGGGATCTGCTCAAAGCCCTGCACAAGGCCCTCGGCGGAAAACTCTGCAAGGATCGGAAAATCTTCCTCACCGAGTTGAAGAAACTCGACCGTGCCCGCGAAGTCCGCCTCGCACCCGCCGAGCTCAAAACCGTCCTCAATGCCATCGGTGAGCGCGACGAATCCGCCGAGATCTGTCGCAACAAGGACGGCGATGCGGAACCGGATAGCGATCTGCGGGATACCGAAAGCGTGCCGCTCAAGGAAAGCATCGAGGAATACTTCAAGCGAGAGATCCTCCCGCATGTGCCGGACGCCTGGATCGATCACAGCAAGACCAAGGTCGGCTACGAGATCCCGCTGAACCGCCACTTCTATGTGTATGAGCCGCCTCGCCCGTTGGGAACTATCGAGGGCGAGATTAAGGATCTCGAGAAAGAAATCATGGCAATGCTCAAGGAGGCGACCGCGTGAACGCCAAGCCGTATCCAAAATACAAACCCAGCGGCGTCGAGTGGCTGGGTGATGTGCCGGATCATTGGGAAGTGAAACCATTGAAATTCTTCTTGGTTCGCAATGACGGAGGCGTCTGGGGAGAGGACGAAGTTGATGACGAGGGAACGATTGTACTACGTTCTACCGAACAAACAGCCGCTGGTGAATGGAAAATCGAAGACCCTGCGAAGCGCAAACTTTCCTTGAGCGAAAGCCGCTACTGCCGTTTGGCAACCGGAGATTTGGTCGTAACGAAATCTAGTGGGAGTGAACATCACATCGGGAAGACAAGTTTAGTCACTAACGAAGTGGCTGGGCTAAATGCTTGTTACTCGAATTTCATGCAACGGCTTCGATGCAGTGCGTTGTTGAACCCTAAAATAGCCTTCTACTATCTGAATTCGCCAGCCGGAAGGCTGCAGGGTGTCGTCAAATCGAGCACCTCGACAGGCCTCGCAAATCTGAATGGAACAACTCTGGGCGGGATATTGTTGGCGGTGCCGCCATTTCAGGAACAACAATTCATTGCCGATTTCCTCGACGACCGGACGGCGAAGCTGGACGCCTTGCTCGAAAAGAAGCGGGCCTTGATCGGGAAGCTCAAGGAGAAGCGCAGCGCCCTCATCTCCCGCACCGTCACCAAAGGCCTCTCCCCTGAGGCCGCCACCCAAGCCGGCCTCACCCCCAACCCCAAGCTCAAACCTTCCGGCATACCTTGGCTTGGAGACATTCCGGAGCATTGGGATATTTCAAAGGCTGGTCACTTCATCTCAATCACCTCTGGTTTTGCGTTTCCTTCAGATGGCTTCAGCCATGACGAGAACGACACGAAACTTCTTAGGGGAGTGAATATAGGCGTGTCTCGGATAAGATGGGATGACACGGTCTATTGGCCACGAAAAGACGGCGATCAACTTAAGCGATATGAGCTTAAAGCTGGCGACTTGGTTCTGGGGATGGATCGCCCATGGATAAGTGAAGGGATGCGAGTGGCGAGAATTTCAGAAAACGATCTTCCATGCCTTCTGCTCCAGCGGGTCGTTTTAATAACGACATCAGACAGTCTATCGAAGGAGTTTTTGTTCCGCCTACTTTCCTGTCAGGTGTTTATTGATTACTTCACGCCGGAGGTCACTGGAGTAAGTGTACCGCATATTAGCCCTGAACAAATCTCAAGCTTCGTGATCCCTTTGCCTCCGCTGAACGAGCAGTTATTGATCAATGATTTGCTTGAGCGGCGAACGGCAATGATCGACCGCATGATCCAGAAAGTCGAATCCGCCATCGAGAAGCTCACCGAATACCGCACCGCCCTCATCACGGCCGCCGTCACCGGAAAAATCGACGTGCGGAAACTGCACTGAAGACTCAAATTGCCGTCAAGCCATGCGCCTACTTCATTACATCGAGATCCAGAACTTCAAACGGTTCGGCGATCAACAGCGGATTGTGCTCGATCACCCCGCGGTGCTGATCGGCCCGAACAATTGCGGGAAAACCAGTGCGATCCAAGCGCTGGCGCTGTGGTCGCAGGCCGTGAAAACGTGGCATGACGAGCGCCGGACTTCGAGCGCGAAGGAGCGGTCGTCGGTCTCCATGAACCGGTTGAGCATCGTTGCTGTCCCGGTGCAGCGCACCCGGTTCTTCTGGCACAATTCCCGCATCCAGGGCACCCCGCTCACTCTGACGGTGGGAGTGGATTTCAAGGGCGCTATCGTGCCCCTGACCATGAAGTTCAACCACCGTGGGGATGAACTCGTTTACTGTTCTCCCGATGAGGGCGGGATGGCTAACTTGGAACTCATCGAGCATGCGGCATCCATCAATGTTGAGCTGCTCTATCCGATGTCTGGCTTGGAAACGGAAGAACCGGTCCTCCAACCCGGGCGGATCGATGTGCTCCTGGGTCAGGGGCAGACCGCCCAAGTCCTCAGAAATCTCTGCCTGATCGTAGCCACCAGTGCTCCGGAAGACTGGAAGCGCGTGGTTGCCCTGATGAAGCGGCTTTTTCAGATCGAACTGGGGATTCCCCAGCAAACGAGCCGGGGGGCGATTGAACTTTCTTACCGCCAACCCGGCGTGAAGGATGCGTTGGACGTTTCATTGGCAGGACGAGGCTTCCAGCAGATGCTGCTGATCTTCTCTTATCTCTACTCGCATAAGAAGAGCGTGTTGCTGGTGGATGAACCGGATGCCCATCTGGAAATTTTGCGCCAGAAGCAGGTTTACGTTTTGCTACGGGACATCGCGACAAGCAACCAGTCGCAGGTCGTCATCGTCACCCACTCCGAGGTGATTCTCGACGAGGCGTTGGATAAGAACCTGACGCTACTTCTCGATGGGCGGGCGGATGATCTCGCCCAAAAAACGGACATTTGCAACAGCCTCAAACATTTCGGGGCTTCTCATTATGTCAAAGCCCGCGAGCGAGGTTATGTGTTCTACGTAGAAGGCGGGACGGATGTCGATATCCTGAGAGCTTTTGCAGACAGGCTCGAGCATCCGGTGGCTGCGGTTTGGGACGAGCGTATCAATTCGTTTTATGTGCAGAACAACTATCCGGAAGCTTCCATGGATAGTGAACTGGAAAGAGTGGAAGGAGGGTTCGGGGTGACTCCGCGGGATCATTTTAAAGGACTTCGCGAACTCCTGCCGCAGTTGAAGGGACTGGCAATTTTGGATAATGACGGAAGGGGGCGCGAATCCCGCCAGGAGGGAGCGCTTCAAATCTCCTATTGGCGGCGCTATGAGGCGGAAAACTATTTTGTAACCCCGGAGCTGCTGCGGAAATTCGCTCTCGGTCACTATAGGGAATTAGAATTGTTTGAAGGCTTCCGCCCGCAAATCGATCAAGTGCTCAATGAGTTGACCCTGGAGCAGGTCTTCACCGGGAACACCGCGGACTTCCATACTTGGCAGTCATCTCCTCCCGAGGCTGCCCGGCTTGTCTGGGATGCGAAGACGGAGCGTTTGAAAATGAGCAGCTTCGCCGAAGACTTTTTCCGCAGGCTGGCAGCTCAGGTCGGCGGACAGATGTTGCTAAGGAAGGGTGAACTGCATCGTCTGATCGAATGGGCCGCAGTCGATACCCTTCCGGCAGAGGTGACGGAGAAACTTGATATTCTCAAGGAACTTTTCGAACATGCGAACCGGTCGGAAGAAGTGATTGGCGACGAACGCGAGTGACATGCCACCAAAAATGACCATCGATCTCCAACCCCGTCTGCTAGCGTGGGCCCGCGAACGCGCGGGACTCACGGAGGAGGCGCTTGCCGAGAAGCTGGGAGTTTCCGCCGGGAAAGTGGCGGCTTGGGAGCAGGACGGGCGGATCACCTACCGCCAAGCGGAGAAGCTGGCGGGAGTGACGCACACGGCGTTCGGCTAACCTGCGGGCAAGATTGACGCGCAACGCACAGCCAATACCCTCACTCCCATGATCACGCGCCTCTACGCCAATAATTTCCGGTGCCTCGTCGCCTTCGAGACGGACTTTGATTCCTTTGGAGTGCTTTGCGGTCCGAACGGAGCCGGGAAGAGCTCGGTATTTGACGCTCTTAATCTCATTCGCAACCTTGCCACCGGAGACGGCATTCTGGGAGGCAAGGGAGAAAGGGACATCGAACACCTCGAAGTCACCAACTGGCTCGGCAGCACTATCCAGGAATTCGAACTCGGGGTGACCGCAGAAGGGCATGCCTTTGAATATGTGCTTCACATCGAGCAGGCCGCCAGCGGGATGAAGCCTCGTATCATCCGAGAGTTCGCCAGTTGTGACAAACGGATGCTATTCGAGCGAGATCTGGAAGGGGTTCGTTTCCTAAAGTCCAGCGGCGAGCCCTCGGGTTTCCCTCTGGACTGGCGGCAGGCTGCTCTTGCTTCTATCCAGCCAACGGGAAAGCGCCGCGATATCGAGATTCTCCAGCAAGCGATTTCCAAGTTCCTGATCCTCCGGCCGAGTCCCCGGGAAGTGGAGAAGGAGAGCAAAGGTGAGTCGGCTCACCCGGATCTCTACATGGAGAATCTAACTTCGTGGTATCGTTCTCTTTACCAAGAACAGGACTGGACAGACGTCCTGCGGGATTCACTGCAAGACGTGTGGCCGGATTTCAGATCGTTCCGGCTGGTGGATGTGGGAATCAACACCAAGGCTCTCCAACTCCGGTTCGAGGCATCGAACGGGAATGATACAGGGACTCTGTTTTTCGATCAGCTATCAGATGGAGAAAAAGCGCTGGTGGGACTCTACATGGTGCGGGCCGCGCTGGCGACAGGGGCGGCGCAAACGGTCTTGATTGACGAGCCGGATAACTACGTGGGACTGCCCGAGCTACAACCGTGGGTGCTCTCCATGCGGGAACTGCTGGATGACAACCATCAGGCGATTCTCGTCTCCCACCACCCCGAGATACTGAGCAGCGCGGGCGAAGATTACGGTCGCTACCTGTGGCGGGACAATCATTCCTCACCGACCCGGATCGGACCATTGAAGGTGCCTGAAGGTCTAAGTGCCGGCGAAGCCATTGCAAGGGGGTGGGTCCATGGCTAGTCGCACGCAAATCGTCTGCCTCCATGAGGGGGAGAAAGGCCGGAGCATTGATCCGATTTTCATCCGGACTCTTCTCAAGGCGCTCGATCCCGTATGGATTCGGCCTTGGAGGGGAAGTAACATCGTCCGAACACAAGATTGCGGAGGAAGAAAAACGCTGATCGGAAGACTGCCTGTTGAACTCCGGACCTGTCTGGATTCGGGCGGACATGCGACGCTGATGGTTTGGGCTGATATGGATCACGACATGGCTGATGGGGAGGAGTTGAAGAGCGAATTCTGGTCGGTTGCGAAACAAGCGGGGATTACCAAGGAAGAATTCGATCAAGTGGTGTTCGTGTTCGCCAAGGACCGCATAGAGAACTGGGTGGAGTTTCTACAGACGGGATCGACCGACGAGTCGAAAGAAGGTCCAAGAGTAAAGCATGACCGGACGGTGGCCGATGCTGCCAGGTTGCTGGCAAAGAAATGCTTAACCGGTGCGGCGATCCCCGCGATTCCAACTTCGCTTGAATGGTCGTGCCGCAATTGGCGGGCCTTGGTGAACCGGATGAAGGATTAGGTTTTCAAATTGCGCTTCTTTCCTCCCCCGTAAAATTCATGTCATCCCAGACCCAGGAAATCGCCTTCGAGTCACATGTTGAGGAAACGCTTCTATCGAAAGGCTGGAAGCAGGGAACGAACGCGGAATGGGACAAGGCGAATGCCCTGTTTCCGGCACGGGTGATTTCCTTTCTGAAGAACACGCAGCCGAAGCGATGGGAGGAAATGGAGAAGGCTCACGGGGCCGGACTGGAGCCGCTTCTCATCAAGACGCTGGTGAAGGAACTGGAGGCGAAGGGGACGCTTCACATTCTCCGGCATGGGTTCAAGTTCTACGGCAAGACTTCGAAGCTGGCGTATTTCCGCGCGGCGCATCGGCTGAATTACGAGTTGGATGACCTTTTCACGAAGAACCAGCTCACGCTGACGCGGCAGGTGGCTTGTCATCCATCGTCCAATGCCACGGTGGACATTTTGCTGGCGATCAACGGGCTGCCGGTGGCGACCATCGAGCTGAAGAACCCGACAACCGGCCAGAACTGGCGGCATGCAGTGAAGCAATACGAGCAGCGCGATTTCCGGGCTCCGTTGTTCCAGTTCAAGAACCGGGCGCTGGTTCATTTCGCCGCAGATACCGACGAAGTCCACATGGCGACGCGGCTGGCGGGTGAGAGAACCTATTTCCTACCCTTCAACCGTGGCAGCCATCCCGGACAGATCCAATGTGGTCAGGGCAACCCGGTGCATTCGTTCGGCTATCGGACGGGATACTTCTGGGAGGAGGTGCTCCAGCCGTTGAGTTTCATGGAGATCATCGGCAGCTTCATGTTTCTGGAGAAGAAGGAAGAGAAGGTGGATGACGGGAAAGGCGGCAAGAAATTCGTGACCGGGGAGACCTTGGTGTTTCCGCGCTATCATCAACTGGACTCGACCCGGAAGCTGATCTTCGCCGCGGGTCAGGAAAAAGCGGGCTACAATTATCTGATCCAACACTCGGCCGGCAGCGGCAAGACGAATAGCATTTCCTGGCTATCGCACCGCTTGGCGAGCCTGCATGACAGCAAGGACTCGAAGGTCTTCGATTGCGTGATCGTGATCACCGACCGCACGGTGCTGGACAAGCAGCTTCAGGATGCGATCTATCAGATCGAGCACCAGCAGGGAGTGGTGAAGGCGATTGATCAGGATTCGAAGCAGCTCGCGGAAGCGCTGATCGACGGGACGAAGATCGTCATCACCACGCTCCAAAAATTTCCTTTCGTCCTGCGAGGCCTGATGCATGCCGCCGGTGCGGCGAATCAGGATGAGATCGATGACGAGAAAAAGAAGAAGGCGAAGGAATGGGAAGCTGCCATCGCGAACCGCAAGTATGCAGTGATCGTGGATGAAGCGCATTCCAGCCAAACCGGCGAAGCCGCCCGGGAGATGAAAGCGATTCTGGGAGATAGTGGCGGGATCAATGACGAAGAGGATTGGGAAGATCGCCTGAACCGCGTGATGGAATCCCGAGGCCGTCAGACAAATATCAGTTTCTTCGCCTTCACCGCGACGCCGAAGGGCAAGACGCTGGAAACTTTCGGGCGTAAGAATCACGACGGGAAAGGCGAGGCCTTCCACACCTACAGCATGCGGCAGGCAATCGAGGAAGGATTCATTCTCGATGTCCTGCAGCGTTACACCTCCTACGATACTTGGTTCAAGCTGGTCCATCAGGCGGAGAGCGATCCCGAGCTTTCCAAGAAAAAGGCCGCGCGGGCTTTGGCAAAGTTTGTCACGCTTCATCCGCACAACATCGCGCAGAAGACGGAGGTGATCATCGAGCATTTCCGAACGAAGGTGATGGCGCTTCTCGGGCATCGTGCGAAGGCGATGGTGGTGACCTCGTCGAGACTGCACGCGGTCCGCTACAAGCTGGCATTTGAGGAATACCTCAAGGAGCACCAATACACGGACGTGCGGCCGTTAGTGGCGTTCAGTGGTTCGGTGAAAGATCCGAATACGGATGAGGAATATACCGAGCCGTCGATGAACAAGGACTTGGTCACCGGGAAGACGATCAGTGAAAGCCAGCTGCCGGAGCGATTCGCCTCGCCCGACTATCAGGTGCTTCTGGTTGCGAACAAATATCAGACGGGATTCGATCAGCCTCTCCTGTGCGCGATGTATGTGGACAAGCGGCTGGATGGCGTGCAGGCGGTGCAAACGCTGTCCCGCCTCAACCGCAAGATCCTCGGCAAGGAAGATCCCTTTGTTCTCGATTTCGTCAACGACCGGGAAACGATCTATACTGCGTTCAAGCCGTATTACGATTCAACCAGTCTTCAGGAAGCATCCGATCCCGCCCAACTTGAGACTCTGAAGCATGAGCTGGACAAGTATCAGATTTACCACTGGAGCGAAGTCGAAGCATTCTCGCGAATTTTTTACAAACCTCTCGCGAAACAGAACTCGGCGGATCATGCCCACATGCAGCGGCACCTTCAGCCAGCGGTGGATCGGTTCAAGGCAATGGAGGTGGAGGCTGATCGCGAAAAGTTTCGCAAGAAGCTCCAAGGCTATGTGAATGTTTATGCCTTCCTCAGCCAGATTTTGCCCTACGCGGATCGGGACCTGGAAATGCTGTATAGCTTCGGCCGGCTTTTGATTCCCCATCTTCCGTTGGATCGCGAAGACGCAGTGAACCTGGGAGACGAAGTCGCCTTAAAGTATTATCGCCTTCAGCGAGTGGACTCCGGCGCGATCAATCTGAACGATGGCGATGCTCAAGGAGTGAAAAGCCCCACCGATGTCGGAAGCGCGAAGGCGAAGGATGAGAAAGCCCCGCTATCGGAAATTATCGAAGTGCTTAACGAACGATTCGGCACCGAGTTTTCTGAGAAAGAACGCCTTTTCTTTGAGCAGATACAGGCAACTGCGGCAAGTAATCCCAAGATGATAGGGACAGCGCTTTCAAACCCCTACGATAAATTTGAACTGGGAAGTGATAAAACGATGGAGAGTCTAATCATGGCGATGCTCAGCGAGAATGATGATCTGGCTACCCGCTACATGGAGGGAGGCGATTTTAAGGCTCTAGTCCGCCCTCTGCTCATGAAAGGAATTTATAAGACTATCCATGCCAACGCAGGAAAGCAGACGATCGAAGCCATCGTCGCGGCCGGAGAAGGGAATACCGTTGAATTCAAGTCCACGTTGCGCGTCAACCTTCACACCAATCAGAATGATCCGAAGATGGAGCATTCGGTTCTCAAGACCATCGCCGCTTTTCTCAATTCGAAAGAAGGTGGGACATTGGTGATTGGCGTGAATGACGAAGGCAACGCGCTGGGAATTGAAACGGACAAGTTCCCCAATGAAGACAAAATGAATCTACACTTGGGGAGTTTAATCAAGACCAGGCTTGGTCCGGCTTCCATGCTCAACATCAAACCGCATTTTGAGAAGATTCACGACAAGCGGGTGCTTGTCGTGGATTGTGCACCAAGTGGCGCAGCGATTTATCTGAAAAATGGTAATAGTGAAGAATTCTTCATCCGAGCAGGTGCATCGACGGAGGCTCTGCCTCCAAGCGAAATGGCAATTTTTATAAAGCAGCGGTTTTCGTAGTGTTGATATGGGCACCTAGCATTTGGTGGACAAACCAGAACTTGGAGGAGGTGAGCGAAGACAAGCTGGGGAGGGAACATCGAACATCGAACGCCCAACATCGAAAATAGAAGTGAAGACTGCGGGGCATGTGGTTGGCGGGATTCGACGCGCCGTGCTTCCACACGATGAGTGTGGACAAGCCGATGGCGGGGCACAATCTGATGCAGGCGATCGCACGAGTGATGAGGTGAGCTAGATTTCTGGACCACCTATCTCCACAATCCGCCCAGATGAATCTCAAGCCACGCCAACGGCTTGTCCACACTCATCGTGTGGAAGCACGGCGCGTCGAATCCCGCCAACCACATGCCCCGCAGTCTTCACTTCTATTTTCGATGTTGGG
>JANMSI010000090.1:0-18361 GCA_031389115.1 Akkermansiaceae bacterium | reverse complement strand
GGGTGGCAATAGTGTTTCGAGAATTTCCCATTCGGAATCCGTCATGCTGCTTGGGTAACTGGCCATGCCGAGCTTCTCCAATACATGACTAAATTAGTACAGATTAAAATTCAGAAATCTTGTATTTTTAAGACGGCCTCTTAAGAATTTTGGAATCCGAGGTAACGACTTTCAAGCCGTGGAGACGAGCGGTCGCGACGATGATCTGGTCACCGGGATCCTTGTGTTCCCAAGCCGGTATCCGCGTGGCGTCGATGGCGACTTCGGGAGTGATCTCCAAGACGCGCACCCGCCCTTCCGCCAATGCCAGCTGGAACCATCTTGAAAGAGCCATCCCGAAGATCAATTCGCCCCTGGCCTCCTTGCGCGCCACTTCGAGAAGACTGATCGCGGAAATATGGACGAATTCTTCCGCAGTCAGAAGTTTTCGCACGGTAGGTTTCAGCAATTCGGGTGCAGCGAAGGCATCCAACCAGGCGCAGGTATCCAACAGAAACTTGGCAGTCATGACAGAGATTCCGTGACTCAATCAACCTACCCATTCTGCCGGGTTCCAAGCCGGCGCGGCAGGATCGTAGCCCGCACCGTAAGCGACGGTGCCCTTTCCACTGCCCATCCAGCTGCCGAGATCCGGCGAATCGGCAGCCGCCGCTGTCCGCACCACCGCCACCTTTTTCCCGTGGCGGGTAAGCTCGATGACCATATCCCCCTTCTCCACCGCGCGAATCTCCTCAGTACAGTGGGCCTTGAACTCGGAAATGCTGAGCTGCCTCGTGATCATGCCACGCACTCTAATTTGACCAGAATTTTAGTCAATTTCATTCCTGGATCGGATGGATCACGGATTCAACAGCGCTCGAACCGTCGCCGCGTCCAAACGATTGGAGATGTCCGCGTCCGCCAAAATGCCGGCGGCGAGCTTGCCTTTTTCCTGCTGGAGCTTGTGGATGCGCTCCTCGACGGTGTCCTGGCAGAGTAGCTTGTGGACGAACACCGGGTTGTTCTGGCCGATCCGATAGGCGCGATCCGTCGCCTGCGCCTCGGCGGCGGGGTTCCACCACGGGTCGTAGTGGATTACCGTGTCTGCGGCGGTTAGGTTGAGGCCGGTGCCGCCGGCTTTGAGCGAGATAAGGAAGACCGGAGCTTTGCCGTTCTGGAAATCCTCGACGAGCTGGCCGCGGTCCTTCGACGCTCCGGTTAGTTTCAGATAGGGAATTTTCTCCCGCACCAGATGCGCCTCGATCAGCGCGAGCATGGTGGTGAATTGCGAGAACAGCAGGATTCGCCTGCCTTCCTCGATCAGCAGCGCGAGCAGCTCGGTTAGGAAATCGAGCTTGGCGGACTCAAGCACGCCATGCGGGTAGTCTTCCGGCAGCAGGCGCGGGTCGCAACAGATCTGGCGGAGCTTGAGCAGCGCGTCGAGGAAGACGATCTGCGACTGGCCGATGCCGCGCGCGGCGATGGCATCGCGCACGCGCTTATCCATGGTGGCGCGCACGGTTTCGTAGAGGTCCTTCTGGCCGGTGTTCAGTTCGATGAGATGGACCAGCTCGGTTTTTGGCGGCAGTTCCTTGGCGACCTGGTCCTTGGTCCGGCGCAGGATCAACGGCGCGACGCGTTGTTTCAGCACCGCGTTGCGCTCCAAATCGCCGTCCTTTTCGATGGGCGTGCGGAAGCGCTTGTTGAAAACGTCTTCCGTCCCCAGGAAACCGGGGACGAGGAAATTCATCAGGCTCCACAATTCGCCGAGGTGGTTTTCAATCGGCGTGCCTGACAGGCAAAGCCGGTTGCGGGCATCCAGCTTGCAGGCGGCCTGCGCCACCTTCGAGCGCGGGTTCTTGATGTTCTGCGCCTCGTCGAGGACGACGATGTGGAAGGGTACGGCCGCCAGCTTCTCGATATCCCGCTGGAGCAGGGCGAACGATGTTAGAACGAGATCGGCGTGGGGAATCGAGCGGAAGTATTTCTTCCGTTCTGGGCCATTGAGGACCAGCACCCGCAGATCCGGGGTGAACTTGAGTGCTTCCGCCCGCCAGTTAGGCACGACGGAGGTGGGCGCGATGACCAGCGTGGGCAAGCCGCGCGAGTGGCCGGATTGCTTCTCGGTGAGGATGTGCGCCAGCGTCTGGAGGGTTTTTCCCAGGCCCATGTCATCCGCCAGGATTCCGTGAAGCCCGTGTCGCGCGAGGAACTGCATCCAGTGGAAACCCGCGAGCTGATAGTCGCGCAACGTCGCCTGCAAGCCGGTGGCCGTCGGCACCGAATCGATGCCGGAGAAATCCTTGAGCTTCGCCGCCAGCTCCTTGAGATCCGGCGGGGTGGCGATTCCCATCCCGCCAAGTCCCGCCAGCGACGCGGCGTCGAGCGCGTGCAGCCGCGCCTTGTCCGGGAATCGCGGATCGATCAGCGCCGACAGATGATTGAGGATGTTGCGCACCCGGCCGATCGGCAGCTTCAGCGCGTCGCCATCGGGCAACGGCGCGTAGATATGGCCGTTGTCCGGGCGGTCGAGAGTTTCCTCCAAGAAATCGCCTTCTAAAAGTCCAGCGAGGATCGGCAGCAGATCGTAGCGCTGGCCCGCCACCTCGAAGCCCACTGACAGGCTGAACCAGCCGCCGTCACCGGAATCGATCGAACTCTCCCACTTCGCGGGATCCGCCTCGTGGACGCGGTGACCGACATTGTCCGAAACCGCGACCTGCCAGCCAAGCCCCTCTAACCGGGCGACCATTTCCCCGCGGAACTGATGCCAGAAGGGATCGGTCGGCACGCGGCTCGGATCGGGAAACCAACGGTCCGGCGTCGTGCTGCGGCTCGTTTCGCGCGACTTGAGGTTGAGCAGAAACTGCCAGGCGGAGTTCGATTGCAGCGAGGACAGCCCGGTATCCCGGAGCTGTTGGGTGGCGGCGTTTTCCGCGGCCGCGTCGTGCTGGAGGATCGCGGCCTGGCCCTCATGCGTGATCGAACTCACCCAATCCGGCGCACTGGATCGAAGCGAACTACGATGCCCGCCGTAAACCACCGACGCTTCCGCCGAAATCCAGAAATCCGGGTCCGGCTGGCCTAACGACTGAAGCAGCAGCCGCGTCGCCTTGTCCACCGGC
Organism: Akkermansiaceae bacterium; assembly: GCA_031389115.1. GTDB lineage: Bacteria > Verrucomicrobiota > Verrucomicrobiia > Verrucomicrobiales > Akkermansiaceae > Luteolibacter. Next base: position 15,257 of record JANMSI010000090.1, on the reverse strand, counting down.
TCGCGCGTGACCCGCAGTTCGAAGCGCGGTTCCATCCGCAGGCGCGGTAAATCCGGAGAAGGATCCTTCATCAGCTCCCGCGCGCTCGGCAGCGAGGCGGCCACTGCCCCGGCCACTCCCCTCCCCTGCAATCTCGACGGATCGCGCTCCTTCGCCGCCCGTGTTAGAATGGCCGCCGCGTGGTGGCAGAAGCTGCCGATGTCGCACGAGCAGAACGTTTCAAACTCCCATCTCTCCCCCGCCTGCCAAAGATTCACCTCGGTCTCATCCTTGCCGACGATTCCTATCAGACTTACCGAGCCCGGCGCGGTCTCTTCAATCCGCAAGTCCTTCACCTTGCCTACCAGCGGATTCGCGGCGGCGAGAATCTCGTCATCGAAGCGATCCTTCCACCGGGAATTCCCGAGGAACGATGATATGTCGGCACTGAGTGGCAACGAGCGGCGAGGTTCAAGCATCACCGTCACGCGTCAAGCCCGACGCGGTCATGCTCCCTTGAATGGATTGAAAACCTTAAGGCCGGGTCGCTTGAAATCCTTCTCATTGCCCGTGGCGATCGTCAGCCCATGGCGGCGGGCGGTGGCGGCGATGTAGCCGTCCTCTACCGGCATCCTGACGCCTGCCTTCTCGAACAAATGCTCCTGCTCCGCCCAGACATGCGCCACCGACGCGTTGAAACCGAGAATCCGGCCCTGCATCGCATCCGTTAGCCGGGTGAGCCAGGCTTGAAGGGCCGTGCGTTGACGCCCTTCCTTCGACCTGACCCAGCAGGCGAGTTGCCCGATCACAATGGCGCTTGTGTAGCAGTGGTCCTTTTCCGCCGCCAGCCACGCGATCACCTGCGGATTGCCGTTCTTCTTGGCAGGCTGGCTCAGCACATCGGTATCGAGAAGCCAGCTCATAGCTTCCGGCGGCGGGCGAATTCCTGGCGACGGGGCGGCACGTCGTCCATCGAAACCGGACACTCCGCGAGAACTGCCAGCCAATCCCGCTGAGCGGCGATGCGCCGGAAGGTCACGGTATCCTCGTCAGCATCGAACGTGGCCTCGAACGCATCGCCCGGCATCGCCGGTGCGACTGAAGCCGGCAGGGTCAGTCGCCGCTTGGAATCCATCCGGATGATCATGGTGGGATAATCCCACCCCGAAATCTGAAGTCAAGTTCTGCGGAGCCAGCGCGCCTTCATCGCCTCGGCGCGGGCGAGAGCATCGTCGCCGATGAAATTGGCGTGGCCCATCTTGCGGCGGCCGCGGGCGTGGCGCTTGCCGTAGAGGTGGAGATGAGCCTCGCCGTCCTCGAACAGCGGCCGCCAGTCGGGCGGGGTGGTTTCGTCCCGCCACATGTCGCCTAACAAATTGAGCATCACCACCGGGGTAAGCAGGCGGGTGGAACCTAACGGCAGGCCGATCACCGCGCGGAGCTGCTGCGCGAACTGCGAGGTGACGCACGAGTCGAGCGTGTGGTGGCCGGAGTTGTGAGGTCGCGGGGCGATTTCATTGACGAGCAGCGAGCCGTCTGTTTTTAGGAAAAACTCGACCCCGAGGATTCCGCGGTAATCCAGCGCCTCGGCCACGCGGCGGGCAATTGCGGCGGCTTCCAATGCAACTGCTGGCGAGACGCGTGCCGGGACGATCGAGACATCGAGGATGTGATGGCGATGGCGGTTCTCCGCGGGATCGTAGGTGACAGTGACGCCATCCGCACCGCGCGCGGCCATTACGGAGAGTTCCTTTTCGAAAGGAACCCACGCTTCTAACACCGCGCGCGGCGCATCGAATGCGGCCCAGACTTTTTCGGGATCCTCATCGCCTTCCAGTTTGACCTGACCCTTGCCGTCGTAGCCGAAATCGGCGGTTTTGAGGACGCCGGGGCCGTTGAGTTCCTGCATCGCGGCTGCCAGATCGGCGGCGCTGGAGATGACGGCGAACCACGTGTGCGGGATGTCGTTATCGCGCAGGAACTTTTTTTCACGCTCGCGGTTCTGGGTGATGCAGATCGCGTATGGCGAAGGATAGAGACCGGTGCACTTGGCAACCTTCTCCAACGTCTCGCAGGGGATGTTTTCAAACTCGATGGTCGAAACGGTGACCCGGCCGCAGAAATCCTTGAGCGCCGCGGGATCGTCGAACGGCATATCGATGACCTCATCGGCGCACTCCACTGCGGGCGCTTCCAAGCCGCCGGTCCAGATCACCGTGCGCACGCCCATCCGCCGGGCCGCAAGGGCGATCATGCGGCCAAGCTGGCCGCCACCGATGACGCCGACGACACAATGCGGCGCGTGGATGGGGATGTTAGGAGGCATGCGGTCAGTCAATGGGATCGAGGGGGGGCAAAACGGCGGACAACACGGTGGCGCTTTGGTTTTTGCGGAAATCGGCAAGTTTTCCGGCGAGCCGGGCATCGTTGTTAGCCAGCATTGCCACCGCGAAGAGCGCGGCATTGATGGCACCGGGTTTGCCAATGGCAAAGGTCGCCGTCGGGATGCCACCGGGCATTTGGACGATGGAAAGCAGCGAATCCACGCCTTGCAGCGCCTTGGATTCCACTGGCACGCCGAGCACCGGGAGGTCCGTGATGGCAGCGGTCATCCCCGGCAGATGGGCCGCCCCGCCGGCTCCGGCGATGATGCATTGCAAGCCCCGGCCACGCGCGGCGGTGGCGTAGGAAACCAGCTTCTCCGGGGTGCGATGCGCGCTCACCACCTCCGCCTCCCACGCGACTCCGAAGTCGCGCAACGTGCGGGCGGCATGCTCCATCGTTGGCCAATCCGATGTGCTTCCCATGATGATCCCGACGACCGGCGCTGCGTGCATGGCGGCAGCGTGGCCGACGGCCCGCAGAGCGTCAATACGCGCCTTACCGCAGCATTCCGCAGCTTTACGACCCATTCTTCCGCCACTAATTTGCCACTGTGCGACCCTCCGACCGACTGGACTTCCTGCTCCGCGATGGCACGCCTGTCGTTGCACGGCCGTTGATCCTCGAAGACCGGCCCGCGCTGGCTGAGGCATATCGGCGACTGTCGCCGGAGGCCCGCTACAACCGCTTTTGGACCCACACCGGCGAGGTCGTCGGCGAGGGAATGTTAGACCGCGTGCTCCATCAGGATCCCGAGAAACACGTCACCTGGACCATCCTCGATCCCGCCCGCGAATTCAGCCCGCTCGCCGGCGCGAGCTGGTGGCGCGATGCCAATCACCCCGCCAAAGCGGAAATTTCACTCATCGTGCTGGACGACGACCAAGGCCGCGGCATCGGCACCCTGCTGCTCGCGCTGATGTGGCTAACCGCCTTCCGCGCCGGAGCGGAGTCGATGGTCGGCTACGTCCTCGCGGAGAACCGCCAAGCCGCCGGCTGGATGCGCGACTGCGGCGCGACCGGCGAATGGGACGGCTACAAGCTCATCTACCGCTGGAACCTCAACGACCTCGAAACCTTGCCCGAAACCCGCGCCGCCGCGGAACTCGCGGCCTGGCTGGCACGGCTGGGACCGGATATTCTCGGCTTAAACCCAACGTAGCTGCAGCGTCTCGCCGCAGGCCGTGCTCGGACCGTCTCGGTCCGAGTCCACCGATCCATGACGACAAACGTCGCTATTCCTGCTTGACGCCCATAACGACATTTGTCATCAACTCCGCCCATGAGCTCCAAGAAAGCGTCCGGCCTGCCGCCACTCTCACCCGCCGAACAGGCACTGATGGATCTCATCTGGCAAAAACAACCCGTCGCCGTCGGCGAACTCCTGCAAGCGGTGAACCACGGTCGCGGGGAGGCCATCACCCGCAGCACCCTGCAAACCCAACTCACGCGCTTGGAAACGAAAGGCTGGCTGCTCAGCGATGACCAGGGCCATGCGCGGCTCTATCGGTCCGTTCCTTCGGAAAAAGGCGGCCGTGGAAAAGTTCTGACCGAGCTGAAACAACGCTTCTTCGGCGGCTCCGGTCTCTCGCTGATCCGCTGCCTCGTCGAGGAAGGCGGCCTAACTGACGAGGAAATGGCGGAGTTGAACGAGCTGATAGATACCCACCGAAAAAGAAACAGACCATGAACCTCACCTATCTTCTAACCGTCGCCCTGCACGCCGCGATTCTATCCGTTCTCGCCAGCCTTGTCCTACTGGGCGTGCGTCAGTCGCGACATCGCTCGGTCGCCGCCATCGCCGGGCTGCTGGCAGTCGGTTTCCTACCATGGCTCACCGCCCTTCGCCCTGCCGAGCGGGTGAGCACTCCTTCTGCAGAAATCCAAACCCGGGAAGCCGCCCCGTTGCCGACATGGACGGTGGTCACGCTTCCCGCCCGGCAGGAACCAACACCGATTCCGGCAGATCCCGAAGCCGCTGTCGCGAAATCCGTTTTCCCCGATCCGGTGAAATCCCTGGTCATCATCTGGACGGCTGGCGGGGTGACCGGTTTGCTTCTGCTAGGATTTGCAGTGCTCCGAGTCCGGGGCTGGCGCGGGGAAATGCCTGCCGGAAGCACCATGAACTTCGGCATCAGAACCAATGACACGAAAATTGAGAGACGCTTGCTGCTCACGGTCGAAGCGGTGAAATGAGGAGGGTCGGACTTCGGCCGACCTGTGCGGAAGGGAGGGAATCAATAGCGGGCAAGGTGACCTGCCGGACAGATTTCCAAAGTCGGCCGAAGTCCGACTCTCCTTGGCGGTCGCTCCATCCGGAGGGCGAAACTTCGGGAATGAGAGCTTCGTATGGACCGCATCATGGATTCATTTTCAGCACCGGTATCCGGGCGGCGGGCGTTTTTGGGCGGGGTTTTCGCGGCGGCGGGTGGGGTGGCATTGGCGCAGGATGCGAAACCGGGTCCGAAGCCGAAAGAGCACGGCAACGCGCTGGTCTATCGGTTCAAGATCGGCGAGTTCGACGCTTGGTCCATCAGCGACGGGCACATGCTCTTTCGCGGGCCGCTGGATCTGATGTGGCCGCGCGAGGACCACCCGCAGATGAAGGAGTGGCTGGAAAGCCATGGCGAGCGGATGGACGGAATCCCGCTTTACGTGAACATCCTGGTGGTGCGGATCGGCAAGGAAATCGTGCTGTTCGACGCAGGCTTCGGCGAGCGGGACAGCACGAACATCGGCTGGCTGCAGGATGGCTTAAAGCAGGCGGGCATCGCGCCGGAGCAAGTGACGGCCGGGTTTTTGAGCCACTCGCACGCCGATCATCTCGCGGGCTTCGTGACCCGCGGGAAGCCGACGTTTCCCAACGCGGCGTTTTATTTCTTACCGGAGGAATATGAATTCTGGCACGCGAAAGAACCGGATTTTTCGAAGACCAAGCGCAACCAAGGAGAGCTTCCCGGCATGATCAAGGAGGTGTGCAAGCAGTTCGAAATTCTCAGGGGCGTGTCGCAGCCGGTGAAGGCGGGCACCCAGTTTTTCAATGGCGCGGTGACCATCGAAGGCGCGCCCGGCCACACGGCGGGGCATGCGATTTTCCGGGTCAAGTCGGGAAATGACACGCTGCTCCATCTAATGGATTTATCCCATCACCACGGGTTTATGTTTCACAATCCGGAATGGTATATCGCCTTCGATCACGACCCGATGCAATCCATCGATACCCGGAAAAAAGTCTTCGCGAAGGCGGCAGCGAAGCGGACGCGATGTTATGGATTCCACGTGCCCTGGCCGGGGATCGGCCAGGTGCTGCCGGTGGGCGCGGGTTATCTCTGGCACCCCGAGCGCTGGAGCTGGGGGAGTTAGTGTGCCTGAGTGGTGTCTTGGCGTATCGGTTTCCTGCCGTTCGCGCCGCCCTTCCCATGCGATGATCCCCCGCGCGGGAAGCCCGAGGAAATCCCTGAAATTTGCGATTTGCAGAATGGCTTTCCCGGATTTGAATCCCGGACCGTCCATGAGCCATCCTACCTTCCGTATTGCCATCGGTGCCGATCATGGTGCCGTCGATTTAAAAAACGCCATCGTCGAGCACCTGACGGCGGTCGGCCACGGAGTGCAGGACTTCGGCACGCAAGGTCATGCTTCCGTGGATTACCCGGATTTCGCGAACGGAGTGGCGCGCACGGTGGCGGACGGCACCAGCGATTTCGGAATCCTCGCCTGCACGTCCGGAGTCGGAATGTGCATCGCGGCGAACCGTCATCGCCACGTCCGCGCGGTGAATGTGCGGTGGGTGGATGAGGCAATCGTCACCCGCGAGCACAACGACGCGAACGTGCTTTGCCTCAGCGGGCAATTCACGGATGAGGCAACGGCGATCGCGATGGTGGACGCCTTTCTTGCGACTTCCTTCGCCGGCGGTCGGCATGAGGCACGGGTCCGCGAGTCTTCCGGCAGCCGGATCGCGGCGAATGATCCGGCGATTTACGCAGCGATCACGGCGGAGGAGAACCGCCAGCGGAACAATATCGAGCTGATCGCTTCGGAAAATTTCGCCTCACCGGCGGTTATGGAAGCGCAGGGCTCGCTGCTCACGAACAAGTATGCCGAGGGCTATCCGGGAAAGCGTTGGTACGGCGGTTGTGAGAACGTGGATGTGGTGGAGCAACTGGCCATTGACCGGGCGAAGCAGCTCTTCGGGGCGGATCACGTAAACGTGCAGCCGCACTCGGGTTCGCAGGCGAACATGGCGGTTTACTTCGCGGTGTTGAAGCCGGGGGATAAGATTTTCACGATGGATCTGGCCCACGGGGGGCACCTGACGCACGGCTTCAAGGCGAATTTCTCCGGGCGCTTCTACGACGTGACCCACTACGGCGTGAGTCCGGAGGATGAGCGGATCAATTACGACGAGCTGGAAAAAACCGCGCGCGAATTGAAGCCGGCACTGATCACGGTGGGGGCTTCGGCTTACTCGCGGGTGATCGACTTCCAACGCATGGGCAGGCTCGCCCGCGAGGTCGGCTCTTACCTTTTTGTCGATATGGCGCACATCGCGGGCCTCGTCGCTGCGGGGGTGCATCCGAGCCCGATTCCGCACGCGGATTTCGTGACGTCCACGACCCACAAGTCCCTGCGCGGGCCGCGGGGGGGGATTATTTTGTGCAAAGAGGAGTTCGCGAAAAAAATCGACTCGCAAGTGTTTCCCGGCATCCAGGGCGGGCCGCTGATGCATGTGATCGCGGCGAAGGCCGTGTGCTTTGGGGAGGCGCTCAAGCCGGAGTTCAAGGAATACTCCGCGCAGGTGATCAAGAACGCGCAGGCCATCGCCGCGCGCCTGACGCATCATGGTTTCCGCATCTGCTCAGGCGGCACGGACAACCACGTCATGCTCGTGGATCTCCGCGACAAGCACCTCAACGGCACCGAGGCCTCGCACGCGCTCGACGAAGCGGGCATCACGGTCAACAAGAACGGCATCCCGTTCGACACCGGCAGCCCGATGAAACCGAGCGGCATTCGCATCGGCACGCCCGCCGTCACCACCCGCGGCATGAAGGAAACGCACGTCGAGCAAGTCGCCGATTTCATCCACGAAGCCTTGTCGGATCACACCAACGTGACGAAGCTTCACGCCATCCGCGAGCGGGTCTTCGCCTTCAACCGCGAGTTCCCGCTGCCGTGGTGAGGAGGTTGAGAGTTGAGGTTTTCCACTCATCGATCATCGTTCATCCTCATCTTTCATAGATCCTCTTCAACCATCCACCATCAACCTCTCCCATGGTCATCACCCGTGAAACTCTGACGAACGAGGCACTCACGCTGCCTCCGGACCAAAGAATGACTCTGGCCCGCCAGCTTCTCGAAAGCGTGGAGCCGGTGCAAACGCCGGAGGTGGCGGCTGTCTGGGAGGCGGAAATCGCCCGGCGCATCGCGCGCTACCGCAGTGGGGAGTCGGTGCCTGTGCCGCTGGATGAGCATCTCAAGCGGCTGGATCAACTTCTCCGCTGATCCATGGGCATCCTATTTCACCTCTCTCCGGAGGCGGAGTTGGACGTGTTTGAAATTCACGCATTCTACGAGTTACGGGACGTCGAGCTGGGGCAGCGTTTTTTAAGAGAGTATAAGTCGGCGCTGCTCTCCATTGCGCAGCAACCCCTGCTTTGGAGGGAGCGGGAAGGAGGCTATCGGCGCATGAATCTGGCCACGTTTCCCTATTACCTGATTTACATCGTCGAGGGAGAATCCGCTTCTCTTGTCGCAGTCGCCCACTCGAGCCGCCATCCGGATTTCTGGAAAAATCGAATCCCTTAGCATACCCCTTTCCCTTTAACTCCCATGAATCCCTTCCGCGAAGATCTCGTTTCCCGCTCGCGCGCCGAGCCTTGCAGTATCGTCATTTTCGGTGCCACCGGCGATCTCACGCACCGCAAGCTCATTCCAGCGCTCTACAATCTGGCGGTCGATGGCGAGCTGCCGACCGGCGTGAAAATCATCGGTTTCGCCCGGCGGGAAAAATCCAACGAGGAGTTCCGCGGCGGACTCGAGGAGTTGAACCGCAAGGTTTCCCGCTCCGGCCACGACGACGAGATCTGGGGCAGCTTCATCCAAACGGTTAGCTATCACACGTCCGAGTTCACCGACGCCGAAGGTTACCGCTCGCTCGCCGAGAAGCTGGACGCCATCGATGCCGGGCACGGCGGCAAGGGCAACCGGCTGTTCTACATCGCCTCCGCCCCCGAGTTCTTCGATGAAATCCTCGTTGCCCTGAAAAACGCTGGGCTGAACGAAGCGAAACCCGGCTGCTGGTCGCGCGTCATTGTCGAAAAACCCTTCGGCACCGACCTCGCCACCGCGAAGCACCTGAACCAAGTCGTCAACGACACGTTCCAAGAGAGCGACACCTACCGGATCGACCATTACCTCGGCAAGGAAACCGCGCAGAACCTGATGGTGCTGCGCTTCGCCAACTCGATTTTCGAACCGCTCTGGAACAGCAAATACATCAGCCACCTCCAGATCACCTGCTCGGAAAACCTCGGCATGGAGGGCGGCCGCGGCGGCTACTACGAGAAATCCGGCGCGCTGCGCGACATGGTGCAGAACCATCTGCTCCAGCTCCTCAGCCTGGTCGCCATGGAGCCGCCGACCGACCTCGGTGCCGACGGCGTGCGCGATGAAAAGGTGAAGGTCATCCGTTCGCTGCGCCAGTGGGACACTCCGGAAAAGGTCGCGCAAAACGTCGTCCGCGCGCAATACATCGCCGGCCACGTCGATGGCATTCCCGTCCCCGGCTACCGTGAAGAGGACCGCGTCAGCCCGACGTCCGACACCGAGGCCTACGTCGCCGTTAGACTGCTCATCGATACCTGGCGCTGGAGCGGCGTGCCGTTCTACATTCGCATGGGCAAGCGCCTGCCGAAGAAGTCCACCGAGATTTCCATCCATTTCAAGGACGCGCCATGCGTGCTGTTCAACGCACTATCAGGCGGCGTTCCCGGAGGCAACGTGCTGGTCATCCGCATCCAGCCCGACGAGGGAATCTCGCTGCGCATGGTTTCGAAAATCCCGGGCACCAGCCTGCGGTTAGAGCCGGTGAAAATGGATTTCCACTACGCCACGAGTTTCGGCAAAGGGAGCCCGGAAGCCTACGAACGCCTGCTGCTGGACGCCATCGCCGGCGACGCCACCCTCTTCGCCCGCCGCGACGAAGTGGAGGAAGCGTGGAAATTCATCGATCACATCGAACGCGCCTGGCACGAGTCCCCCGCCCCGCCGCCGATGGCCGAGTTCGTCGCCGGTTCCTGGGGGCCAAAGGAAGCGGACGAGCTGCTCCAACAGGATGGAAACCAGTGGCGGAGGTTGTGACGCTGGCAGTCCTCCACTGAACGGAGCGCGGACATTCAGACAGGCGAGACGCCTTTCTGACAACACAGCCGGGACGGCCATGCTACCTTCTCAAAGCCCGGAAACGCAGGAGCAGCAAGGTTACGCGTTCAGGAACGGCGTCGAAGCGGAGCATCGGAAGGACGAGTGAGGAAGTTGAAACCAAGCGCGGCAGAATGCGAACGGCCGAGGCTGGAGACTGCGCAATCCGGTGACCAGTTCGGCAAGCGCCGGCTTGCCGTAATGCGCCACCAGGATTTGCCAATCCCGCCTGCGCCCGTATTCCAACACCCGCTGCGCCAGCCACGCCGCATGGCGCTCCGGGTCGATGCCGGACCGGTCCACATCCCAGAACAAGTGATCTGACAAGGCCGTCATGCCGGGAAACCTATTTGCCTCACTGGCCAAGGGGAAGAACCCCGTCAGTTTTTCTTGTCCAAATCCGCCGTCATTTCCTCGTCGGTCGGGGTCTTGGAAGGCACGCCATCTTTCGGCACCTCAATGCCGGAGATCCATGCGATGGCGTTAAGAACGATGCGGCGGTTGTCGTCCTGCCGCCAGTTTTTGTGATAGTGCCCGCCGGTGAATCCGAAGGCACGGCCCGCGCCGAGGGTGGCCGGACGCTCGTAGGCCCACATCATGTGCTGCGGCTCCTTACGCTCCAGCACGGCGGCGCGGACCTCGGGATTTCCTGAGTGGGCTCCATCAGGCCGGCTCAGGCTTTCCGGTGGCGGGAGGTCGGTGAGGATCGGAGTGACGCCCTTCATGTCCTTTTGGAAACGCATGTGATAATACCACTCGTCGTTGATTTTGAAATCCTGGATGCCGCGAGTGATCTCGTGTTTGGGCAGCTTGAAGTCGGCGGTCCAGTGAGGATTGACCGAGTAGTTGCTTTCGAAATAACCGCCGATGAGGTCCACGAACGTGTCACCCGGCTCGCCCTTGGGAATTTCCACCGCGTAGTGGATGCAGCCGATGCCGACACCGGCGGCCGCGAGTTTTTTCAGCTCGGCTAGATGCTGAATCGCGGGGTGGCCGCCTCCGCCGTCGGCGTAGATGACCACCGCCGAAGCGCCGTCGAAGATCGAGCCGTCCTGCGGCCAGCCGTTGGTGGTCACGACCGCATTAACGGGCAGACCGCTTTTGTTCAACTGCCCGGCGAGAAGCATGCAGCCGGCCCGATGCTCGTGCTCGCCCGGAGCGTGACTGGGATTTCCCGCGATGAACACAATTTTCTTAGGCGGCGCAGCCTGGGAGATTGTGGCACACAAGGCAAAAAGGCAGGCGGCTGAGAGGAAAAAACGACGTGGATTTTTGATGGATTGGCGCATGGGGCAGAACCTACGTGGCGCGCCCGGAAAACTTGCAAGCGGCGGATCCGCGTTCGACACGCGGCGGGTTTACGCTAGCTTCCCGCCCTCGTGCCCCTGAAAACCGTCGCATCGCTATTTCTCGCCCTCTCTTCACTGGTGACGGCCGTGGAGGTCCGCCTGGCGACATTTAATATCGGCGCGCACCTCGTGATTCCGCCCAACGGCGACCCTGCATACTTCGATTACGGAATCGGCGATCCGGGCCTGCCGGATCATGAAAATGTCCGCGCGGTCCTCGGCCGGATCGACGCGGACGTGGTCGCCCTTCAGGAAATCCATTCGGCGGACGTGGCGGGCACCAACGACGACCTGGATGCGCTCGCGGCCGCGCTCGGCTACCCCCACATTTTCGTTTCGCCCTCCACCAACACTTTTGACACCAGCCTGCGGGTGGTCTTCGTCTCGCGGTTTCCGTTTTTGACGACGGCGGCGGTCGGCTCGCCGGCGGGAGCCAGGGACGTCACCCGGCTTTTCCCCACCGTGAAGGTCGATGTGCCCGGCACCACGCGGGATCCGGTGCTGGTCGCGGCGCATTTGAAATCGGGCTCCGCGGCGTCCGACCTTTTTCAACGGACGGTGGAAATGCGCCGCCTCACCGATTCCCTGAGCGCCCGAGGCCTGACCTCGAACGACAACTTCGTGATCATGGGCGATTTCAATTTGTCGGGAAATCCTCGGCCCTTCGATGAAATGCCTCTGTCAGGCCTCCCTGCCAGCTTCGATCTCGGATCGGATATTGCGTTCCCAATCGATTACTTCACCGATCCCACCGCTTACTTCAGCAATCCGGCGGTGACTCGCATCATTCCGCGCCAGCTCAACAATTCGACCGCTACCTTCCCGTCCAGCGGTTCGACAATCGATCTGTTCCTCGTGTCCCCGATCATCGGCGCGCGACCGATCCAGTCGGAAATTTACAACTCCACGCTGGATACCTCCAACACTTCGGGCCTGCCGAAATCGGGATCGCCGCTCGCCGCCGGCACCAGCGCCGCGGCTTCCGATCATTTTGCGCTTTTCGGAGATTTCGAGCTGGATTCAGCCGCTCCATACACCTTCACCGCTGCCGGGCAAACGATCGGCGAGAGCTTCGCGGGATTTCCCGGCACCTACGATCCGTATCCGTGGGCGACCACCGGCGGGACTTGGCAAGGCATCGATGCCGGCACCTCGTCGATTGCGGGATTCCGCGCTTATGGTTCTGCTGGCGATCCGTCGCTGGGATTTCTCCCGGGCACCAGCGGGGGAACCGCGACGGCATTTTTTGTAAATCAATCGACGCAGGTTTTATCGACGTTGGAAATTTCATTCACCGCCGAGCAATGGCGCGCAGCCGGAGGCACTGCCGACACCTTGAGCGCGGAACTCGTCGTGGGCGGAGCGCCCCAACCCTTGCCCGGTCTCACCTTCCAAGCGGCGACGAATCTTCCTGGCGGTGCCATCGCAGGCGGTAAATCGACTCCTAAAAGCATGACTGTCACGGGACTTGCCGTGGCTCCCGGCGCGTCGTTCGAACTCCGATTCACGTTCACCCCAGGACCCGGCGGCGGAGGCCTGCCCGCCGATGTCTTCATCAACGAATTCAGCTATGACAATGCGGGAGCGGACACCGGGGAATTCCTCGAAGTCGTCGCCGGACCCGGTTTCGCCGGAAATCTGACCGATGTCGATATGCTGCTTTACAACGGTTCGGGAGGCGCGACTTACGGCACGCACAATCTTTCCACCTTCACGGCGGGAGCCGTGACCGCGTCGGGACACCGGAGTTATTCGAAATTGATTTCCGGGATTCAAAACGGCAATCCCGATGGCTTCGCTCTCACGGTTGGCGGGGTGGTGAAGCAGTTCATTTCCTACGGTGGAGCGTTCCAAGCGACCGCCGGTGCCGCGAATGGAATGACCTCCACCAACATCGGCGTGACCCAGTTGACTACCGAAGTGGTCGGACAGGCGTCGCTCGGCCTCACCGGAACCGGCGGTTCGGCGGCGACTTTTACCTGGACGAAATTCACCGGACTCCCGCATTCGCTTGGCCAGGCAAATCTCGGTCAGACTTTCACCCTGCCCCCGCAGCCACAGGGGATCGCCATCGACAATCTCGCAGTCACCTTCATCTCTGACAGCGACGGCGACGGGTTCACGGATGCGCAGGAAATGGTCTTCGGCACGGACCCGCAGAACGCGAACTCGCGGTTCATGATGACCTTCACCGCGCCGACCGCGGGAATGGCGCGCCTAACGTTCCCCACGCTAACAGGCCGCAGCTACGCCGTGCAGGGCAGCGTCGATCTCACTTTTTGGAGCGACATCGCGACCTATCCCGGAACCGGCGGCCCGGTCCTTGCGGACATCCCGGTGGATCCGCTGGAACCGGCGCGTTTCTATCGGATCCGGGCGACGGCTCCCTGAACTCATCATTATCGCAGTGGTAGTCGTGGACTTCAGTCCGCAGCTCGGTTGCCTGCATGGAGGCCGGGCTCAATAACCGTTCGCCAGTCGCGAGACGAGCGCTTCGCCGGCCCGTTCGAGCGCTTCGGGGAGCGCGTTGTTGCGCGCGGTCTGGAGATTTGAGGAAACGAAAAGCTGGCTGGTGCCGGAGGATTTCCCCGAGGCGAGGACCTTGTTCGGATCGCGGGCGTCGCGCAGCGTCCAGTCGATGGTGACGGTGTTCGCGAGTTCCTCGGGCAGCAGCGTGTCGAAGCGCGTGCCGCGGATGGTCGAGTATTTGATGCTTTTCAGGTTTCCCTCGAGAACCGCGTCGGCCTGGTTCGGTTTCGCGAGGCGATAGGTGCCATCTTGAATGAAAGCATCGGCCACGGCGGAGGTGGCCAAGGCCTCGGCCCGGGGATGCAGCGTGGCGTTGGCGAACATGGGCACGGCGATGGTGCGCACCCGCGCGAGCGACGCGGGCTTGGAGGCGCCGAGCTGGTAGCCCGCGCAGGATGCGAGCAGCACGGCGGGGACAAGCAGGAGGAGGAATTTCACGGGCACGGTGGTGTTAGATCACTCGCCGAGTTGCTTGAGCCGGGCGCGGGCCTTGTCGTGCAGGGGGCCGGACGGCGAGCGTTTTACGATGTCGCGGTAGTAAACCTTGGCGGATTCGGTCTTGCCGGTTTTCAGATAGAATTCGGCGATGTCGAAGGACCGCTGGAGGTCCTTGCCGCCGACGTTGGCGATGAACTGCCGGGCCTCGGCATTGCGCGAGTGGCCGGGATATTGGATCAGGTAGTCGTTGAAGGCTTCCTTCGCGAGATCGAGGTTCGCCTGGTTCTGGTTCCCGCGATCGGCCTCGGCGGTTAGGATCAGGCCCACGCGGAACAAGGCTTCCGGGGCTTCGGCACTGCCGGGCTGATCGCGGACGAGCTGCCGGTAGGCGGCGAGGGCTTCCTTGGATTTTTTCTTGCCTTCGTAAAGCCGGCCGATGGTGAACTGCGCTTTGGATGCTGCGGCGGACTTCGGCGCGTTGTCGCGGACCTTGCCCAGCATTTCGACGGTTTTCTCGAGCGAGAGCTTCGTCTTGAGGCCGAGCATGCTTTGTTTCACGTCGCCATCGGCCGCAGATTGCGCCATGGCGACCTGGCGGTTGAAGGCGGTGGTGTAGAGGTTGCTGCCTTGGAAGCGGGCGAGAAACTTGTCGTAGGCTTCGAAGGACTTGAGGATATCGCCCTGCTGCTCAAGGAGCTGGGCCTGGCGGAAACGGGCTTGCGGGGCGGAGGGTGCGAAGGGAAAACGCGTCGCCGTTTCGTCGTAGAGCTTGATCGCCCTGCCGACTTTGCCCGCGTCGTCGGCCTGCTTGGCCTTTTGGTAAAATTTCTCGCCCTCGCTGGCGGCGGCTTGGGTATTGCCTGCCATGATGGGGAGATCCGGATCGGTGCCGCAGGAGTGGAGGGCGAAGACGGAGGCCGTCAGCAGGGCGGTGGCGAATACCCGATAGGTCATGCGGCGGAGCATATGAGGCCGGATGGGCTGGGGAAGCCCAAAATCGCTGCCGAAGAACGTGCGCATTGCGCCAAATAAAATGCCACCGGGGAGGATAAAGGCGAAAAGTCTTTGGATGGTGGTTGCGCCACAAAGAATGACACCGGCATGCAGACACTTACCGGGATCATGAGCAGAGAAAGTCGGAAGCAATTGTTGGAA
>JANMSI010000082.1:0-36551 GCA_031389115.1 Akkermansiaceae bacterium | reverse complement strand
CATCAATAATATCTTTGGTTTCCTGAGGTATATCAAGCACTCCTGCGACAACCTCAGTGGGGAATTCGCCTGGATCAAGCTTACCATTAGCACTGATCCATGGCCCAGCCGCCTCGGAAAAGGTCAATTTAATTCCTGTTTGGGCATACCTTTCTTTCAAAACTTCTTTCAAGAACCTAATTTCATCAGGATCCCAACACGGCCCTCTAAGAATTGCGCCATATCGGCAGTTCACTAACTTCACATTGACCGTCTTTTCAAATGGCACAGAAACTTTCGTGCCAAGCGCTTGCCAAGCTCCTGTGCCAATCTTGATTTCCTCGATCTTGAAGTTGCCGCCGAGTTGTATTTTATGTGTCCGGTCACCAGTGGCATCGTCTGCAACGCCATCGACAGGGTGGTCGTCATCCACATCGTCTGCCACCAAGAGCATTGATTTGGAAATAGAGTCTTCACCATCGGCAACAAGATCAATCTGAGTAGCGTTGTCGTTGTAAGGTGCATCAGCGTTGTCTGTGGTGGACACTTTGACGGAAATCCCACCCAACGCCGCACCACCTTTGACACGAACGAAGAATCGATCCGAGTCTTTTTCTATGTCGAGAACTGCTGAGGCTCCAGTTCCGCTCAGGACTCCTGTCTCAAACATTTTGCCAACCTTCAATTTTGAGATGGGATTCTTGTCTTTATCTACTATCTCCACCGGGAGGAGGCGGACAATCTTGCTATAGTTCTCCCCTGGCGGGGTGGTGACCGAGTAGTCCACCCAGTCCGAACTCAGCCGATACGCCGGTATCGTCGCCTCGATGACCTTCGCTTCCACGACATCCATGAATGGTATCCTGAGGACACGGGAAACCTGGATAAAACTTTGAGTTGACGGCTGGCCGATGGGATTCCTGCGCCAGGTCTTGAACCGGATCTGTGAGAATCCCCCGGAGTATTCCTCCACTTGGTCGTCGTTACGGTAGTGATGGCTTTTCCCAATTTGGAATGGGGAGTATGAGGATTCCGAGAACATCCATTCGACCGGAATCCGGTTCGGTGTGGCTTCCGACAAGTCAAGGGCGAAGCCCCAATTGCGCGCGGCGATGCTCGGATGCCAAGGGGCGCCATTTAGCTTGTCATCAAACCATGCGGCGTCCGCAATGAGTCCTTGGGGTTCATCGAAGGATTGCTCGGATATCAAATAATTTCCGAACGGATAGCTGCCCTGGCTTTCAGTGGCCTTGACGATACCGCCGGCACCCGCCACGGATTTGAACTCCCACTGGATCTGTGAGGCCCGGGTCGGGTCGATCCCTGGTCGGAGATCCCGGTTTTTGAAAATCTCAAGCGTTGAGACGCCCTCGCCGGTGTAATCAGTTCCGGGTTTTAGGTTGCCGGAGTTCAAGTCGGCAATATTCGCTCCCCACAATTCGGGAGGCCCACCCAGTGCGCGCAGAGAATCGGCGAAGGATCTCTCCCAGCCGTCGGTAATATCGTCGCTGTCTGTGTCCGGATTGAGCGGATCGGTCGCGTCGCTGGCTAACAGGGGTGCGGGTGGAGCGATTTCGTCGATATTTGAAATTCCATCTGCGTCGAAGTCGGCGGTGTCGAGGGTTTCGTTAGGGCCGGGGACTTGGTCGGTGTATTTGAGACGGAAGAAGGCTTTGTCGGCGGTGGCACCGACCTCGTGACTGATTGGCTCATCGATTCCGCTTTCGATGATGGGTGCCCAGTGCCATTTGACGAGCGGGTTGTTCGCATCGGCTACCTGGATGAAGTAGCTGCGTCCGGCGTGGCCGAACCATTGGAGGAGATTGTCGCCGGTCGGGACGATGACGATTTCGGAGTCCTGGACGATGCCGGTCTGCTGGGCGGGAAGAGCGGGGGCGGCGAGCAGAAGGAGGAGGAAGAGGGGGATGCGAACATCGAACATCGAACGTGCAACATCGAACATCGAAGTGAAGAAATGGAAGAAAGGGTTCATCGGGCGGTTCCTTTCTCCGGGGCGGGGTTGGTTAGATAGCGGCTGCCACGGTGCGGCCGGAGCCAGATTGTTTCGTCGCGCGGGACGGGTGGATTGGCTTTTTGCCAGGCGGCGGATGCCTGTTGATGGTCGGCGCGCTGTTTCTGGTAGAGGGTGAGCCGCGATTTTTCGCTGGCGATGAGGTCTTGCAAGAGAGTGATGGGAGCGGTGCCAATGGGGTCTTTGGGATTTCCTCTAACGAAGACGATGGCGTCGGCGGGGACTTCGGGCAGTTTGGGAAACATCCTCGCGGCGAGGCTGCGGAACCGGGTGGTGTCGTAGTGCGAATGCATGAGCATGACGCTGTAGGTTTCGCCGTCGCGGACGAATTGGCCGATGCCGCCGAGCAGGCCGATGTCAAAGCCGCAGATTGCTTCGTAGGATTCGCCAGTGTCGGGGTGCTGCCAGCGGACCACGCTGAGGCGGTGGTCGAAAATGGTGGCTCCGAGCTGGAGGGTGTGGCGGCGTCGGTCGGCGAGGCGGGCGAGTTCTTCCGCAGTGAGCGGCCGGCGCTCCCGCAAAACGGGCGCGGGAGGAATCGGGATGTCGGGCAGGGTGGAGGCCGCCCCGCGGATGATGGTCAGCGTGCGGGAGTTCTTCGCAGGAAGGGTGATGGCGGAATCCACCCGCATGGCCGGGACCGTTTTCTCCACGGGCGGCGCGGGCGGGGTGAAGGCGGGGACGGCGAGTGAATCCGGAATGAAGGTGCGGGCGGTGGGAGCCGGGCGGGCAGTTGTGGGATCCTGCCCTTCGGCAATGCCCAAAAAGGCGACGGCGCAGGTTGCGATGAAACAATGACGGAGGTGCATGAAAGTGGGTGGTTATCTTCTCTATCGAAACAAAGTTGGGAATGGATTCAATGATCAGGGTTCCTGACAGAGCAGCTAGTATCCGACCGACTGCCGAAACCAAGAGAAAACGATTCAAGTGATCGTGTTGGATTCGTGCGACCGGTGGATTCTGCCCGGCCTGTGCGGCAGCTTTCTGAAAAAGATCTAAAACAATTCGGGCAGAACGTAATCTGCCTCCGAATTAAGACCGGCTTCACGCAGGAGAGGCTCGCGGAAAAGGTGGAAATCAGTACCCGCTACTTTCAAAGCATCGAAGCGGGCAAGCGGTGGCCATCGCTTGGGGTGTTGTTGCGTTTGAAGAATTCGCTTCGATGCGACTGGGCACATTTATTTGCCCATTTGTCACCATAGGGCTGGCGCCTTTTCAATATTTTCCCGGTTGCAGGTCGTGGCGGACGTTCCATGATCCGCCCGGTTCCGAGACCTTGTATGTATTTCATCAACGAATTGCGCTGGCGGCCGACGATCGGCGATCCCAGTTTCATGGGTTGGTTTACCGTCGCCGCATACGGGGTTGCCGCGGTCTTGGCGGCATGGGCTTTTTCCCGGAAGAAGGATCGAATCTGGCTGGCGGTTGCGCTGGGGATGGCCGCGCTCTGCGTGAACAAGCAGCTTGATTTGCAATCCCTGTTCACCGATCTCGGCCGGCTCGCAGCCAATCACGGAGGTTGGTTCGAGCGACGCCGGGAGGTGCAGAAATGGTGCGTGTTAGGCCTCCTCGCCGCGAGCGGGCTCTTCGGGATCTGGTTCATCTGGCGCTTCAATGCGTTCTGGGTGCGCCACAAGCTGCTAACAACGGGCTTATTTTTCCTAGGGACGTTCATCCTTGGCCGGGCGATTTCATTTCATCATGTGGACTCGCTGCTCAAGGCCGAGCTTGTCGGTGTTAGGCTGAACTGGGCCTTGGAACTGGGGGGGATTTTCATGATCGGCCTGGCGGCGGTTAGAGAACCCGCGGCAACGTGATCAATGCTCCTCCATCGTATCCCCGACGACTTCCTCGGGATCGATATCCGCGCGTTGATAAGAGGAAATCGCGGCCCGCACCATCGCCACCGCGCTTTCACGTTCATCGTGGATGACTTGGACGCCGAGTTCCCGGAGGCGCGTCACTTCGGCGGGATATTTGGCGCGACCGAAGATGAAAATGCCGTTGTTTCTCTCTCTAACAAGCGGAACGGCGATGCAGGTGGCGGTCACCGAGGGGAACGTGAAGGCCACCAATCGCGCCCGCTCGATGCCCGCAAGGTCGAGCGCTTCGGAGTGAGTGGCATCGGCGAACAGGACGGGCTGGCCACTGCTTTTCAGAGTCCGCACGGTATCCGAATTCAGCTCCATGACGAGCGTGTCCACGCCGCAGCGTTTCAGCGCCTCGTTGAGCGCGCGGCCGACGGGTCCGTAGCCACATATGATCGCGTGGTCGGTGATGCCCTTGATCGCCTTGACCGGCGTCATCGACTCGTGGGCGAGTTTGCGGGTAGCGAGGATTCCTTTTCGCTCCAGCCATTTTCCGAACGGTCCCGCACCGCGCATCAATGAGGGAACGGCGGCCATCGTCAGGGCGGTGCAAACCAATAACATTTGCTCGACGCTTCGATCAAACGGCCGGTAGCCGCCCGCCTTGCCGATGAGAACCAGCGAAAACTCCCCGGTGCTGGCGAGGCTGCCCGCCGCCAGCAGCGCGGGACGGCCGGGCAGCTTGATCCACTTGAGCACCATGAATATAACCCCGCTTTTCAGAAGGAGGATGATCAGACACCCTAACAAAATCCGCGTCCAGTCGGACGCAATGGCGGAAAGGTCGATCAGCAGCCCCACCGAGATGAAGAAAATCGCCAGAAACAAATCCTTGAACGGCAGGATATCCGATAGGATGCGGTGGCTGTAAATCGACTCGCTCACCACCAACCCGGCCGCGAACGCCCCGAGCGCGAGCGATAGATTTAACGCTCCACCGGCGAATGCCACTCCAGCGCACAGAGCGATCACGGTCAGCGTGAACAACTCGCGGCTGCGGGTGCGGGCGACGGCATGGAGCAGTGGTGTTAGACCGTAGCGCCCCAGCAGCCAGGCACCGGCCAGGAACAGGCCGCCTTTCAGCATGGCCACTCCGATTTGATCGGCCATCGAACCCTCGCCTTGGCCGTAAAGCGCGGGCATGACCAGGAAAAACACGATGACGAGGATGTCCTGGAACAAAGCGATGCCCAGGCTCGCGCGTGCCCCCGGATTGTTCTGCTGGCCCAGATTCTCGAACGACATCATGGACACTGCGGTCGAGCTGAGCGCGATCGCCACGCCCAGCACGATGCTGTCCGCGGTGGGAAATCCTAGGGCTGCGGCCAGCAGACCGGCAATTCCTGCGGTGATGCCCACCTGCAGTCCGCCGCCAATCAGCGCGATGCGCCACAGGTGTTTGAACTCGCTGAGGGAGAATTCGATCCCCAGCGTGAACATCAGGAGTACCACCCCGATTTCCGCGAAGTTCGCGATCACCGGATCGCCTTTGTCCAGTCCGGTCACCCACAACAAGCCGACGTTACCGATCAAGACACCGCTCAGCAAATAGCCAACTAACAGGCTTTGTTTGAATTTCACCAGAACGAGGGAAACCAGCACGGCCAGCACCAGTACCAAGGTCAGCAGGGCGAACAACGGCGAGATACCCGCCACCCCGGCTGCCAGGAAAAACCCACCGAAAATCATCCGCAACAGTTCCGCGAAATCCTGCGGTGGCAAAGGAGAAAAACCGTCACATCGATCTAACCGGAATCAGCGTGCCGTCCGCCGCTTTGTAAATTAGATCCGTGGCGCCGCGTTTCACGAACCCAAGCGCCAGCCGGATTCCCTTCGTGGCAATCGGCGAAACACTAGTCACCTCGCCCGCCGAATTTTCTAAAAATCCCGGAGCCACGGCAGCCGACGAGTCGAAAGCAAAGCGGGTCAGCCGCCGGTTCACCTTGCCTGCGGACTTGATTCTGGAAATCACCTCTTGTCCGATGTAGCAGCCCTTGTGGTAGGAAATATCGGTTTCCTCCAGCAGTGCTTCCGGCGGCAGCATTCCCTCGACCAACTCGTGGCCCCAGGCGGGGACGCCATTTGCAATGCGCAGCGGTTCCAGGTCGTAGTCGCCAAAATACAACGTCATGCCTGGCGGCAATTCGGAGGGCTTGTCCGCTTCCCATGGCATCCACCAGTCCACCCCTTCGACACCATATCTGTTGGATTTGCGGGCGACGATTCCTTCGGGAGTTTCCGTGACAGGGCCGAGGAGGTGGGTCAGTTTGTACTTCCCGGTTAGATCGGACACTTCCACGTCGTCGGCGATGAGATAGCGGGTCAGACGCGCTTCAAGTTCTTCCGTGCTGCCTTCCGGTCCCTCGACCCAGAGCGCGCCTCCAGGGGCCTCGGTGATCCGGATGCGGAACTGTAGCTTGCCCTTCGCATCGGTCACACAGGACGGCAGCGTTATTTTCCCGCCCGCCACGCGGCGCACGTCCTGGGTGAGCTGGCCATTGAGAAACCTCACGGCATCCGGCCCGCGGAATTCCAGCAGCGCGGGGCGGCCAAGATCGTAAGCACCCGCCACGCTCATGATTTTCGATAGGGCTTCGCAACAGCGGAGAAATCCAGATCGCCCATACCGTCCGCGCTCAGTTCTCCCATGCGCTTCGATACGGCGGCAATCGCGGGCGTTTCCAAACCGGCGGCTTCCGCGAGAGCGAGCATGTAGCGACTGTCCTTGCCCATGTTAGCGAGCGAAAAATGCGTCTCGAAATTTCCCGATGCCATCGCCGCAAGTTTCATGCTCGCGAGCACTGACGACGAGGCATTCAGGGAAACGGCCTCGATCAAACACTCGGCGGAAACGCCATGGCAGGTGGCGATGGCGAGCGACTCGGCGAGCGCCTGCACGGTGCAGGCGGAGATCAGATTGGTGGCAAGTTTCACCACAGTCGCGGCACCGACCGGGCCGCAGTAAAGTTGACCTTTGCCAGTAACGTTGAAATAGGGTTCCAGTTCCTTGGCTAGCCCGGGATCGCCGCCGATGTAGTATAACAACTGCCCGTTGGCTGAGGCGATCTTGCTGCCGGTGAAGGGCGCATCCAGGAACCGGCAACCGAGTTCGATGCACATTTCATTCAACCAGATCGTCGTCTCCAGATCCAAAGTTGCGTGATTCAGGACGACCTGCCCGGGTTCTAGGAAACTCCCGATCCGTTGGAAAACCTCGCGCACCGCCGGGACATCTTTAAGATAAATCGAAATGACGGCGGCTCCCTCGATGGCGGCCTCCGGTGTCGGCATTTCTCCAGCCAATCCTTTCGGCGTGCGGTTCCAGCAAGCCACCTGCCAACCGGCATCCACGAGCCGCGAGCCAGCGCGCGAGCCGATGATGCCGAGTCCCAAGATGGCGATCCGCATGTCTGTTAGCCCGCTCATTGCTGCCGCTTCAGGGCAAGTTCCACCAGTTGCGCCGCCTGCTTGCGGATTTCCGCCATCATTTCCGGAGTCGGCTCTTTGCCGTCCTCGATCGTCATTTCCGTGCGAAGTCCGGCGAGCACGTCACGCATGGCGAGGTAGTTCGGACGCTCGGAAATCCTCGGCTCCAATCCGGTGACCGACTCGGCGTAATAGTCCGCAATGTCCTCGCGCATCACCTTCCGAGCTCTCTCCACGCTGAACTGCTTGTCCACGGCCACGGTCGAAACCTCAAGCGCGCGAATCCATCCGCCGAGCGAAATCAGATGCGCCAAGTCCGCATCGCGCAGGGAAACCAGTTCCGTCTCCACATCGTGCTGCGTGGCTGCAAGCTCCTTTTTCAACTGTGCCACGTCCTTCTTCTTGGCACTCTCTAACAAACCGGCCGCATGACGGTTGACCCGGTCGCCCGCCCCGAGCGCCTTGCCGTAGCGGGTCAAATCCTTGGCGAGTTCTTCCACCTGGTCGAGCTGCTCGGCCTGCACCACCAAAAATCCATCGGCGATTAGAAAGCCGAGTTCGATCGCGAGATCCGCGCGATCCTGCGACATCCGCGCTGGCATTTTCCGGGCCACATCGGCGATGGGCAGAGGCATCAGGAACTGTAGGGTATCAAACAGTTTGGAGATTGAAGGAGCCGTGAATTCGTTGACCGCCAGCTCTTCCCGCACATGGGGATCATCGAGCAAATCCAGCGGAATCTCGCCCTTTCCCTGCGCTTTTTCCTCCTGTGCCGCTAGCGGCAGAACCAACGTGGCGAGAGCACCTAACAGGCATATGCGACTGATCTTCACAGACGAAGCCTGCCATCCGGCACCCCGTTCGGCAACCGACAATATAGGGGGGAAATTCCCCGCGGGCGGCGATTCCAAAGGCGAAATCCTTCCAGAAAATTTGAATTGCCAAGCGCGCAATGCCGCCGCAGTCTTCGTCCATTGGAACGACAGAGCGGTGTTTCGCGTCGCTTTCCTAAACTCCACCCGGGCTAACGCCCACCTGCCCGACCGGGCCTTGGAAGCTTTTTAAAGCAAATCGAGCCGGTTCGGCCGCAGGACCGTTAGTCCCTACCCGTCCCTGCGGACCTGAGAGTGATTTCACTCGCCATTCCGCAGCCCTTGCCTCACCCCAACCCGATTTTCCCATACCTAATGGCCGGTCACCACAAGTGGTCCAAGGTCCTAGCCATCGCCCGCCAGATCCCCAAGCTGCACGACCTGCTAGATGAGTAAACCGATACCTTGAATGTCTTCACGAATTTTGAAATGGCTGATGAAACATTCGATCAGCTCGCTTCCTAGACCTTCCCATCCCCCCACCCTTTAACCGATTCCGGATGAGCAACAACAACGATCAGGACACCACGCCGCAAACTCCCGCAGGCACCACGGCCGACGCCCCGCCCGCCCGAAAACGCGCCATCAAGCGGGTGGCAACCAGCCCCTCGACCGGCGACACTCCGGCGGCCAAAACCGTGGCTGTGAAGAAGCCTGCCGTTAAAAAGATCGCCGCCAAAAAAGTCGCTCGGAAGTCCGCTGCCGAGTCGTCCACACCTGAACTTCCGTTCGCTGCGCCCTCCATTTCCATTTCCGCGGCGCGTCCGCCAAGGCCCTCGCGGGCGAAAAAGGTCTCCGCTGAGGCCATGCAGGCCGAGCCACCTTTGGCATCTTCCGATGAGGCTCCGCGCCGATTTGGCCGGGTGCCCGGCGGCGGTCCCGTCGCGACTCGGGAACCCGCGGCCACCACCCCGGCCCCGCCACCGTCGATTCCGTTTCCGCAGACTATCATCCCGCCGCCGAACCGTGAGAATCCACCCCAGGCGGCTCCTCAGCACGACTCAGAACGCCGCGAACATCGGCCGCCGCAGGAAAATCCTCAGCGCAATTTCCAACATCGCGATGGCCAAGAACCACCGCGCCAAGGCCAGCCTAACGAAAGCCGCAGCAAGAAGCGCCGTGAAAAACGCAAACGCCGCAATGGCGAGCGCCAGGATCAGCAACGACAGCACGGCCAGCAGCAGCCACCTCATCGCCACCGCAACGAAGGCGGCGGACCGCAAGGCCCGGCCAATGATTTCGACGACCGCCGCCAAGTCCAACTCAGCGGACCGACCGTTGAGGCCGATGGCATGCTCGAACTCGCTCCGAAAGGTTTCGGCTTCCTGCGGGTGCCAAAGAAAAATTTCGAACAAGCCCGCGACGACGTCTTTGTCACCCCCGAGACGATCCGGAAATACAACCTGCGGCTTGGCCAGTGGATCCATGGACTCTATCAGGACGGCCCGCGCGGACCGCAGCTCGTCGAGATCACCAAGATCAATGACATGACGCCCGAGGAGGCCGCCAAGCTGCCGCATTT
Organism: Akkermansiaceae bacterium; assembly: GCA_031389115.1. Taxonomy (GTDB): domain Bacteria; phylum Verrucomicrobiota; class Verrucomicrobiia; order Verrucomicrobiales; family Akkermansiaceae; genus Luteolibacter. The sequence goes on along the minus strand of JANMSI010000082.1, from coordinate 26,852 downwards.
CGACGAACTCAAGGCGATCAACCCGACCCGCCGCATCAGTTTCGAAACCACGCCCGAGCGCTTCACCACCCGCGTCGTCGATATCATGGCCCCCGTCGGCCGTGGCCAGCGCGGCCTCATCGTTTCCCCTCCCCGCTCGGGAAAAACGACCTTGCTGCTTCACATGGCGGAAGCGATCCGGGAAAAATACGATGAGGCGATCCATCTTATGGTCGTGCTCGTCGATGAGCGCCCGGAAGAAGTCACCGAGTTCCGCCGGGCCCTCCAAGGTGCGGAAATTTACGCCAGCTCCAATGACGAGCAGGCCCGCAACCATACCCGCATCGCCGAGCTCGCCATCGAGCGCGCCAAGCGGCTGGTCGAAGCCGGGAAAGATGTCTTCCTGATCATGGATTCCATCACCCGTCTGGCTCGCGCCTACAATGGAAACATGAACAACCGCGGCCGTGGCACCGCTTCCGGCGGACTCACCATCGGCGCGCTGGAAGTGCCCCGCCGACTGTTCGCCGCTGCTAGAAACACCCGCGGCGGAGGTTCTCTAACCATCATGGCCACCGCACTGATCCAGACCAACTCCCGCGCCGACGAGGCGATCTACATGGAGTTCAAGGGCACCGGTAATATGGAACTCGTCCTCGACCGCAAGATCGCGGAAAACTATATCTATCCGGCAGTCGATATCTTCAAGTCCGGCACCCGCCGAGAGGAGCTGTTGTTAGCCGACCACATGCTCCACAAGATCCACCTAATCCGCCGCGGCCTCTCCGGCCACCGTCCGGCCGAAGCGATGGAACGCCTGTTGTTTTTCCTGAAGAAATTCCCGAACAACCCGCAGATGCTGATGGAAATCAAAGGTTGACCCTGCCGGCGTCCCCCGTCCAGTGGGCGATGGGTCGATCTGTTACTTCAACCGGAGAATCCGCGGCCAAGCCACCAGCAGTAGCACGTGGGTGATTGCCCTGTCCGCCCACTCCGTGATCCATGCGGGGGGAGTTTTGCCGAGTTGATCCTTCATGCGGTGATCGACATCGGCAAGGGCGAGTGGGTCCGCATCGACCTTCGTTTCCTCAAGGTTGGATAAACTGCGAGCCGACAATCTCCATCGCGCTGCCCAGCAGGAAGATGTCGCCCACAAATCGAACTCCCTGCGCACCTTCGCCGTGTCCGGTCCCGCCGTCTATCTTCCTACGAGTTTCGCGGCGGTCGCGGCGTCCAAGGTGAAGTTTCCCGTTCCGAACGGCTTCGGAGCCTCACTGGCGACGATCTGATATTCGAAGGCTTTGATCGGCTTCTCGCCTTGGCGTTCGGACATCAAATACACGCGGATGGTCATTACTTCCTTGCCCGTTCCACCCTCGAGTTTTTTGATGGAGTACTGCACTTCATTCAGCCCGTCCAAGGCCCCGCCAATTACGATTTCCGCTTCCTTGGCATTGGCAAACCGATGCCGGCTGATTTTGTTGATCTGCACCTGCACTTCCCGGCCCGGACAGAAAACGTAAACCTTCGCCACGTGCTTGGCGGGCTGCGCGGAGATCGGGGTCGGTGGAACCTGCCCGGTCGGCTGGGCTTCTGGAGTCTCATTCAGATATTTCAAGTTCCCCTCCGCCAACTCCTTGCGGACATCGGTGAGGGCCACCAAGTTGACGAAATCCGCCCGGTCGTAGAGCCAGCCTCCGCTGCCTTTGATGAAGGAAAGCACGAGCAAATTGTCCGTCGGTTCGCCGCCCACGCCGAAGTCGATTTTTCCGAAATAGGACGCCTTGGCGGTCGCACCATTTTGTTTCGCATCGAGGAAGCGAAGCCCTTGCAAGGAAGGCGGCGGCGCTGGCAAATTGAAGACCGCGTCGGGAAACGGTTGTTTCTCCGAGACGATCCGGTTCCTCACTTCCACCCGGCGGTGCTCGGCGGTCACCCGCTGCCAGATGGATGCATCCCGCCGGATCATCGCTTCCCGCCACGCGCTGTAAGTCGTCTCTAGCGCGGGTCGCAGGCTTTCCTGTGCGGCGGCGGCACCGGCAAGCGCCAGTGAAATTACAAAAATCACTCGATTCATACGCGAAACGATTGGACAAGACAGCCCATCCCACAACAAACAAATTGCGGCCGATCTCTTCAGGAAATGGCGATGCAATCAACTATGAGCAATATTTTGCAGAGAGTGGCGCCGATCGGCGAGGCGCGTGATCGCGAGATTTTAAAGGACGCTGCCACCTACGTTTACGAGCAACGGCCGCAAGGCGATGTCTTGGCTCATCTTTTTTTACCCGGAGTGATCGGTACAGCCCCCCGGCCGGTCATTGTGTTCTTTCACGGCGGGTTTTGGGACTCTCCCACACCGACCCAGTTCGTCCCCCACTGCCTGCACTTTGCCACCCGTGGAGCCGTCACGGTGGCGGCGGAAACCCGCACGGCGGTCAAGCATGGGACCGGTCCGTTGGAAGCGATCGAGGACGCCCGCGACCTGATCCGCTGGCTGCGTTCGAATGCCGACACCTTCAATCTCGATCCTAACAAGATCACCCTCGCCGGCGCGGCGGGAGGTGCCTATCTGGCGTTGCTTGCCACCTTGCCAAAATCAAAGGATCTGCCCGCCACGGTTGGACCGGGTTTCCACCCGCAGGCGCTCATACTGTTCAGCGCGCTGATCAACACCGCCGCGAAGGGTCCCGCGCTCGAGCGATTCCCGGACGCACGAACGGCAAAGCGGCTGAGCCCGACAAACCTGATTCGGAGGAAACTTCCGCCGATGCTTTTTTTCCATGGGAAATCCGACCGGATCACGCCATTTGACGAAGTGGAAAAATTCCGCCGACGTCTGCGCTGGCGGGGAAATTCCTGCGAGCTGATTCACTTTGAGCGAGCGGAGCACAGCTTTTTCAACTTCAACGTGAGCCAGAAGAACTTCGAGCTGACGATCGCCACCGCAGAGCGTTTCCTCGTGGATCGGAAACTGCTGCCGCCTGAGGAAACCACGGAAGCTCCGTGAGGTTGCTTGGAGGCTGGCTTCAGCCGACCCAAAATGATGCGGTGATCGACTGGCTGGGTAGAGTCAGCGCTCCGAAACTCATCGATTTTAAGCAACCGTTTGCTGATTATCCCGTCGTTGCACCTTTTAAAGAAAATTCGGAGTTATGCTTTTATCTTTTTGATAATAAATGGATAAGGTTGAAATACGGCGCTTGAAACCGTTTGTCTGATTAGATGCCAACCGGAGTTCGAAACGATCGTTCAAAACTAGACAGCTTAACCGATTGTCGAGACGGCCCCACCGATTTTTTACCTGTTCGTGGCGCTTAGCGTGGATTGGGCGAATACCGGGCGGCTCACCCAGAAGTCGTATCGGGGAGGATTCCCAACGCCTAATTTCATCGATTTGAGATTCATCGTTTCGCCGCTTGGCAGGACAAAGCATTTTGCGGCGGCGAGCCGGCTAGCGGCAGGCATCGGGCAGGACGGCCAGAAAATCCCCATGCCGAGAAGAAGTGGAAGAGTGGCGGTCCCCGAGGCCAGCGGAAGATGATCCTGATCCAACAGGCACACTTGGACCTTGGCGGGTCCGGAGATCTCTGCGTCAAGATTACTGCGAACAGAAGTGGGTGAATCGATCGTGTAGTTCATGATTTTTCAGGGTTTGTCTATCATTAGGAACACGGCTCGGGTTTGCCCAGATTAAATTAGCGAGGATTTGGACTCAATATCATCCGTCGTCCGAAATTCCAACGGTGTGCAAGCGGAGGGCGAGGCTTGAAAAGCAAACACCTGCATCAGCTCCATGACGGAAAACCCTCGCCTCCGCATTCGGCTTGCCCCAGCTTCGCAGCAGTTCAAACCCAATCAAATATCATGAAAAAAACCACACTGACCCTGCTCTCACTGCTTGCCTTCGCCGTCGTCGGTTGCGACCAACAGAAACAAGCCGTCGAAGACGAAAAAGATGCCACGAAAAACGCCCTCGATGAGCGCAAGGACGACGTGGACGCCGCCGCCAAGGCCGCAACGAAAGAAGCGGATGTGAACGCCAAGATCGAGAAGGCGAATATCGAAGCCAACCGGGAAAGCGCAAAGGCGCAGCTCGACGCCGACAAGAAGAAGGCGGACGCCCATGCTGAGGCCGAAAAAGCCCGTATCGATGCGGAACAAAAGTGAGGCTGGGAGAGATTCGTTAGCGCAGCAGAGCGGGGTGCGGCAAACTCCGCTCTGCTGATTTTTCAGATTTCCTCCGAAACGCCCCTCCACTATCAAAGGCCCGTCATGGATCTCCCCCTCGCGCAACTTTCCCCCAATGGCCTGCTGTTTCTCGCTTTGGGAGCCATCGTCGGACTGATCATCCTGATCGCGCGCTTCAAGTGCAATGCCTTCATCGCGCTGATTCTTGCCTCGATCGTGGTCGGCGTAGGTTCTGGAAATATGGCGCTGCCCGGCATCGCGACCAGTTTTCAGGAAGGGGTTGGAAAAACTTTGGGCTTCCTGGCGATGATCATCGGCCTGGGAACCATCCTCGGAAAGCTGCTCGGTGAATCCGGGGCGGCGGAGGTGATTGCCAACCGGATGGTGCGGCTGCTCGGAATCAAACGGCTCGATTACGCGGTCATGCTGGTGGCGTTTCTGGTCGGTATTTCCGTATTTTTCGGCGTGGGGATCGTATTGCTCGGACCGATCGCCTTTATGTTGGCCCGCCAGACAAAGACGCCGATTCTCTATCTGGCGCTGCCCTTGGCTGCCGGATTGTCGGTCGCCCACGGGCTGATCCCACCGCATCCGGGACCGATGGTCGCCATCGGGGTCATCGGCGCGGATACAGGGAAAACCATCCTTTGGTCGTTGCTCATCGGCTTGCCCACGGCCCTGATCACCGGGCCGATTCTCGCCCGCTGGGTCGGGCCGCGAGTGCCGGTGGCGATCGGTGGTCTCGGGGCGGAAGCCTCCGGCAGGGGCGCGGCACCCCGGCCGCCCGGATTTGCGCTCAGCGTTTTCACCATGCTGCTGCCAGTGATCCTGATGCTGTTGGCGACTGCGGCAGACGTTACCCTGAAGCCGGAGGATCCGATCCGCCAATTCGCAGATTTCATCGGCGCGCCGGTGGTCGCCATGTTGATCGCGGTGCTGGTTTCGTTCTGGTCGTTCGGCACTCATTGCGGACTGACTAGCGCGCAGATTTTGAAATTCACCGAACAATGCGTCGGTCCAGCGGCCAGCATTTTTTTGGTGGTGGGAGCCGGCGGCGGTTTCAGCAAGGTGCTCGAACACTCCGGCGTGGGAAAAGCGATCGGCGACCTGGCCATGCAAATCCCGGTCACGCCCATCCTCCTCGGCTGGATCATTGCCGGGATGTTTCGAATTGCGGTCGGCTCGGCCACAGTGGCGATCACGATGGCGGCGGGGCTGATGCTGCCGATTGTCGAAGCCCGCCCTGACACGAACCGCGAACTACTGGTGCTGGCCATGGGTGCCGGCTCCCTCATTTTTTCCCACGTCAATGACTCCGGGTTCTGGTTCGTGAAGGAATACCTCGGCATGTCTATTTCTCAGACCCTGAAAACTTGGACTGTCGTCGAGACCGGCATCGCGGTCGTCGCGATCGTCATCATCCTCGCGGCGAACGCGGTCATCTGACCTCACCCGTAACAAGTGGGCAACCAGTTCGGCCGAGTGAAATCAACCGGCCAGACGATCTCTCAACAGCACTTGCACTCCGCCCGCGCTTCCCCTAGAGATACCGCCGATGAAACGCCGAATCGCTCTCTTAATCCTCCTGTTTTTCCCCATGCTTGCTTCCTGTGAGCCTGAAAAAAAAGCGGCCGACAAGCCCGCCGCCGCCGCCGGAAAGGTTTCCACAGTCCGCCTGAAAACCAGCGAAGGTGACATCGTCATCGAGCTGAACGCGGAAAAAGCCCCCGTCACCGTCGCCAACTTCCTCGGTTATGTGAAAAAGAAGCACTACGACGGCACCGCCTTCCACCGCGTCATCGACGGCTTCATGATTCAGGGCGGCGGCTTCACGATTTCCGACGGTCGGTTCGTGGAAAAGGCGACCGGACCCGGGATCGTCAACGAGAGCAAGAACGGCCTGAAAAACGCCATCGGCACCATCGCCATGGCCCGCACCAATGATCCTAACAGCGCGACGGCCCAGTTTTTCATCAACGTCGGCAACAACGACGGACTCAATTTCCCGAGCAACGGTGGCTACGCGGTCTTCGGCAAGGTCACCGCCGGGATGGATGTCGTGGATAAAATCAAAGCGATCCCGACCAAAGGGATGCCGCCCTTTCCGACCGATGCTCCGAGCAAGCCGGTGACGATTCTTTCCGCGACCGCCGAGTAAAGCGAATCGCCAATCCGCCGCATGCAACTCTGGCTCTGCCCGGTCCTCGCCTTCCTCTGCGGGTCCATCCCCTTCGGCTTGCTCATCGCGAAGGTCAAAGGAATCGACATCCGCTTGCACGGCTCGGGTAATATCGGCGCGACCAATGTCCTGCGGTTCGTCGGGAAAAAATACGGGATCACCTGTTTGATTCTCGACGCGCTGAAGGGGTTCATCCCGGTGTTGGTCGCGGTTTCATTGATCCGCATCACCGAACGGCTGCCGCAATTAGCGTTTCCGTTCCCGGAAACATGGATCTTGGAGCTCCCGGCTGCCAAGGCGTTTACGGCCCAGTTATTTCACATCCTCACCGCCCTTGCTGCGGTCCTCGGGCATAACTATTCGCCGTGGGTCGGGTTCAAGGGTGGCAAAGGCATCGCCACTTCTGCGGGAGTTTTCCTCGCCCTCATGCCGGTCGGCGTTTTGCTGTTAGTCTGCGTTTGGCTGGCTGTATTTCTGGTTACCCGCTATGTCTCCATCGCCAGCATCGTGGCTGCCGTGGCGCTGCCGATGATCACGATCTACGGCTCGTGGACCCATGGCCGCATCGCAGACGGCACTTGGAACAAGCCGCTTTTCGCGCTTTCTGTCGTCATCTCCGTGCTGGCGATCTGGAAACACCGGACCAATATCCGCCGCCTCCGAGAGGGCACCGAGCATCGTTTCACCCGCAGCGCGAAATCCTGGAATGGCTAACACCGATTTCAAATCCGCCGCCATCCTCGGCTCCGGTTCGTTCGGCACCGCGATCGCGAAGCTTCTCGCGCCCAAGCTCGACTCCATCCGCCTCATCGGCCGCGACCCGGCGACCGCACATTCCATCAACTCCACGCACCGAAACCCGCATTACCTCACGGAAATCGAGCTGCCGGAAAATGTCCGGGCGTCGGTCGAGCTCGCGGACGCGCTCGCCCATGACCTTGTAATTTTCGCCGTGCCCACGTCCGCCACCCGCCAGACCGCGAATATCCTGGCGGCTGCCGGGCTGCCGGCCACGGTCCCGCTGGTCTCCTGCGCCAAGGGCATCGAGATCGACACCGGTGCGCGGATGACCGAAATCATCTGCGAAATTTTCCCGAGCAATCCCCTTGCCGCGATTTCCGGGCCGAACCACGCCGAGGAAATCGCTACCGACCTCGCCACCTGTGCCGTCATTGGCTCCGCGGACGGGGCTCTCGCCCTGCGCCTCCAAGACCTTTTCACCTTCCCGCATTTCCGCTCCTACACCAGCGACGACGTGGCCGGCATCGAGCTCGGCGGCGCGGTGAAAAATGTCTATGCCATCGCCGCCGGCATGGCCCACGGGCTCGGCCTCGGCGACAATGCCGTCGCCGCCCTCGTCACCCGCGCCCTCGCGGAAATGACCCGCCTGGGCACCGTCCTCGGCGGCCGGATGGAAACCTTCGCCGGTCTATCAGGCGTCGGCGATCTGCTAGTCACCTGCTTTTCAGACCATTCGCGGAACCACCGCGTCGGCTTCGCCCTGGGCAAAGGCAAATCCCTCGAACAAGCCGTCGCCGCGCTCGGCATGGTCGCCGAGGGCGTGCCTAACACCCTCTCCATCCACGACGCCGCCCGCCGCGCCGGGGTCCGCACTCCCATCATCGACGCGGTTTTCTCCATTCTCTACGAAGGAAAATCCGCGCCCCACGCCATGATGGAGCTCCTCACCCGCGACCCCCGGGCAGAACACAGTTAGACCATGAAAGAAATCATCGATCTTTTCCTCCACCTTCCGGAACACCTCCAGGCATTCATCGCCGCCCACGGGACGCTCGTTTACGGCCTGTTATTTCTCATCGTCTTCTGTGAGACCGGTCTGGTCGTCACCCCGTTCCTGCCCGGCGATTCCCTGCTTTTTGCGATAGGCGCGATCGCCGCCGATCCCGCGTCGAATCTGAACATCTGGATCGCCGCCGTCATCCTGCTGGTCGCCGCCATTCTTGGCGACACGGTGAACTACTGGATCGGCCGAAAATTCGGTGCCTGGACGATGCGGAAATTTCCGAAAATCGTGAAACCCTCGCACATTGCGAAAACCAACGAGTTCTTCGTTCGCTACGGCGGAAAAACCATCATCATCGCCCGCTTCGTCCCCATCGTCCGGACCTTCGCTCCCTTCGTCGCTGGATCGGGCGAAATGGATTATCGCCGGTTCATGTTCTTCAACGTCATCGGCGCCATCCTCTGGGTGGGCCTGATCCTGCCCTGTGGCTGGTATTTCGGGAATATCCCGATCGTGAAGGAGCACTTCGAACTCGTCGTCCTCGGCATCATCGGGATATCCGTCCTGCCGATGGTGATCGAGATCGCCCGCGCTAAAATGAGGAAACAACCAACGCCCAAGCCAGCCGAATAGGTCACTCCCCGTCGGTCACCCGGAAAAACTGGCGGGGAGCCGACAGCGAGACCGGCACGAACACTTGGACCGGGCCGCCGGTGCCCGCCACATGCAGCGCCACGGATTCCCAAGCGCCCGCAAGCGAATCCGAGCGGTCGATCCGATAGAATTTTCCGGCGACGGTCGCCAGCGAAATTTGGAAGCTGCCTGCGGACAACGTTCCGCTGGTGGAGAGACGGCTGGTGGAACTGTTGGGATTGGTGCCGGAAACGAATTCCTGAAGATTGGAAAAACCGTCGCCGTCGGTGTCGAGCGCGGCGTCCAGCGGATTGGCCGGATTCAGTCCGGGCGTCGCGCTTTCGTAGGCATTCGGGAGGCCGTCGCTATCGCCATCGACCGAGGTCACCAAGATGGAGTTAGAGAATTGGGAGGTGTCGCCCAGCGACAGCGAGGTCGCTGTCGCCGTGAGGGTGCGCCCGGCGGCGACGATGGCCGGCAGCGCCGCATTAAAGGTGCCGCTGCCAGCCATCGTGGTGACCTGGGTTTCTCCGACAAATGTGCGGCTTCCGGGCGAGGCGAAGAATTCAATCCGGTACATCCCGTTCGGAGCATTCAAACTGCCCGAGACCGTGGTCCCCGTGGCAAGCGAGGCGGAGGAAATCACCGGCGCGGATTGCGAGTGGTTGGTTCCCGCGATCAGAACGATCCCCTGCCCGCCGTTTGCGGAAATCGAGTTGCGTTCGAACGTGTGACCGGCCGTGCCCGCATTGAACACGATGATTCCCTGGCCACCGTTCCCGCGGATGACATTCGCATGGCCAGTCGCAGTTCCGCCGATCCGAGTGGCTTGAGCACTGTTCTGAATGCGGATACCGTCGAATTGGTTGGTTAGAGAAACGCCGCCCAGCGCGTCCGGGCCGATGCGGTTGTTGCGGATGAAATTTCCGGTGGTTCCCGGGTCGGCGACTAGAACTCCCACCGACCCATTGCCAGAAATCAGATTGCCCGTCCCCGGGCCGTCACCGAGATAATTGGCGGAGCAGCCGCCTGTCAGATAGACTCCGGCAAAGCCGTTAGGCAGCGAAGCGGTGCCGGCGGCGTTGGTGCCGATGTGGTTGCCATAGGCGAAATTCCCCTGCGTCCCGTCGTCGCCGAAGACCAGACCCACGCTGCCATTTCCCGATAGAATATTCCTCTGGCCGGGGCTCGTGCCACCGATTCGATTTCCGGTCGCGCCGTTCAAAAGGGTGACTCCGCCGAAGCCATTCGGGAGGGCAATGTTGCCGTCCGGGCCGGTGCCGACGAAGTTTCCGTAAACTTGATTGCCGGAGGTGGCCTCATCCGCGATGCGCAGCCCTTCCTCGGCATTGCCTGAAATGACATTGCCGACGATCAAGTTGTCCGTTGCGCCGCCGAGCACGTTCATCCCGCTGAAAGTGTTTCCAAGGGCGGCGGTTCCGGCCGCATTGAGTCCGACATAGTTTCCCTGCACCGTGTTCTGGCTCACTCCGCCGCCGGTGATCCAGACCCCGGAATCCGTGTTTCCGGAGACGACATTGCGCGAGGCCGGCGTGGCACCGCCGATGGTGTTGAGGGTGGCACCATCAGTTAGAATGATCCCGCCTACCTGATTTCCCAATGCCGCGCCGCCGTCGAGATTGGTGCCGATGAAATTTCCAAGGACGCTGTTCCCCGTGGTGGTGGCGCCGGAAATCCAGATTCCATACTGGCTGTTTCCGGAGAAAACGTTGCGGTCGTTCGGGCCGGTTCCGCCAATGATGTTTCCCTGCGCCCCATCCGCGATGAAGACTCCCTGGAAAGCGTTCGGAAGCGCGGCGTTGCCCGTGGCATCGACGCCGCAACTGCAGCCGACGATACGATTTCCCGTCGCATCCGGATAGATCATCGAAATGCCGTTCCAGGGAAACTGTTGGAAACCGAGTCCTCTAACCGTGCAGTTCGCTTCGTAGAATAACAGGCCGGGCACCGAGCCGGCCTCGGGCAGAAGTTTCGATCCATTCAGGAACACCCGCGGCTTGCCAACGTATCCCGGCTGGGTGGAGGCGTCGATGATGGTGCCGTTAGTGACCATCGGCGGCAGGTGACCGGTGGGCTTGATGGTAAACGCACCGTTTGCAAATCCCTGATCGCTCTGCGGGATGTTGAACGTGATCGTGGTGCCGGGATGGTCCGCTGCGAAGTAAAGCGCGGCGCGGAGGCTGCCGCTCCCGCCGTCGCCGGTGGTGGTAACGACCGACGACAGCGGGACCGGCGGCGCCCCATAAAGCGAGGCCATCAGCGCCCGGTCAGTCGGGCTGAGCGCGAGGTTGCTCATGCGGCGCTGGTATTTCTCGAATCCGGGCTTGGGCTGAAGCGTATCCCGCACACCCGGCTCGATGGAAAGCACGTCCCGGCTGTAGTGCATCACCGATTCGAAATCATAAGCGCCGAACGTGACGGTACCAGGCGAGATGTCGAAGAGGCCGTTGTTTCCCGGGACCACGTTGCCATACAACACTTGAATGAAACCATCCCGGTCGGATCGCTGGTGCTCGTGATCGAGGCCGAAGGAATGGCCCATTTCATGGCAAATCTGACCGCGGGTGAGCAGGCTGATTTCGACCGTTTGGAACGTCACCGGGTCGGTTTCGGAGACTCGGTTCGGCCCGGTGGGCGAGTACTTGAAAAGCACATAGCGGGTCTGCGCGAGCCGGGGGATGAACTGCACGTTTGCCGCAAGTTCGTATTCGCGCAGGCCGTCGAGATAGGTTTCCCGCTGCGCCACCGAGAGCGCGGGGTCGAACACATAGGGCACCACGCCGCCGGTCCACGGCACGTTACCGGCGGAAACGGACGCGGGATGCAGCCCCGCCAAGGCAAAGGGTGTTAGGTAAGCGCCGAGTGAAACTGCCGCAAGCAGTGAGGGTGTTAGGCGACCGCGGCCGCTCAATTTTGCAGAATTATCTCGGAACAATTTTCTAGCAATCATGGCGGCAGCTTACGAATTCGGCTGCCGAATGAATAGGGATTTCTCTTCGCACAGCGTCCGGGCGGCCCTACTTTTCTTGCTTCACCGTGCTCAGTGTCGGCCAGCAGCCGCGAAGGCTGCCGTAGTGGATTTTTAATTCAGGGGCGTCACCGATCCAGCCGGGTTCTCCCTTTTCATTCACAAAGGCGACGCCGATTGGCATGTCGAGCTGAGCATCTGCGAGGCGGATGATTTCCTCGTCGGCCCTGTCGGAGATGGTGATCCATTCCATTTTCATCTCGATGGGATTAAGCTCACGAGCGCGGATTTCATCCATTTTCAATGGATCGAGTTTTGCGAAGCGCTTCATCATCTTCAGCAGAAAAAGCGGGCTGTAGCCTTCGTCCTTTCCGCAGGCGGCCCAGACGATGGCCTCCAACGGATAGATCCGTGAAAGCTCCAGAATGTCGATGTAGTCGCGGGTCTCGCTGCGGGCACAGATCGCGAGCGCCTTGTTGACGGCCATGTCAAACAGGTGGAGCCGCCAGCCGAGCTGCGGATCGGGAACGATGGGAAAAAACCTGAAGGCCGAGTCGTGCGCCCAGTCCAGGGCGACTTCTTCGCCATTCCGCCGGACAAGGGCTTTCCGGAAGGAGCCCGGCTGTGACCAATCGCCGTATTTCAGGGCTTTCTCAACCTCGTAACCAGCGGCCTCCAAAGCGGCGACATCGCGCAAACTGTGCTGGTCAAGGTCCGCAATGGCATCGTGGAACATGTCGAAGTCACTGGAATATCTCGCGGATTCCTCGCTGGCATTTAGAACGAGTCCGCCGGCGAAATGACTTTCCTCGGAGCGGTTGCCCACGATGACGGCGAGAACCTCGCGCTGGAATTTTGTTAGAGGCATCGTTGCAGTTCCTGGGCGGCACGCCAGGCACGCCAATTTCCATACTCCCGCAGGTGCTCGATGACCAGACGCACATCCCCCAAAAAGCGGACCCTGGCTTCAGGATGACGAAACCAGAAGCAATGAACACCATACTCGCGCACCAAAGCCTCAGCCCTGGTGATCAACTCGGGAGGTGCCGGTGTGCGATCCAGATTTGTATCTTCGGGAGTCATGGCGGAGGAACCGTGCCACATGACGCGGACGCAGGCAAGCCGAGGCAGGCTGCTCCTATTTAGCGCCCGCCGCGATTTCCCCCAGCCATGCGTCGTCCGGCATGCCATACGGGCGGAAGGTTTCGAGAGTGCCGTGGTGCTCGTTGTGAAAGAGCGCGCGATGCAGGCCTAACACCGTCGCGGCGGGCGAGTCGATGAGGTTCGAGGAATCGTTGGCGCTCATTTGGAACAGCACCCGCATTTCAAACTCGGCCATCAGCTTGCGCGGGATCCAGCGGCTGACGTTGTTCCAGGTGTCGGTGGCCGCGAGGACGTGCATCCCGACCGGTCCGCCCTCGCCTAGCAGGTTGGCAAAGGCCTGTGACGGCGTGGCTCCGGCAGAGGCGTCGTCGTCCATCGAGAAGCGGAATTCGTCATCCGGACGGAGCGCCTTGAAGCGTTGCAGGTCGTGCACGATGAGGAAAATTTCCGGCGCTTCGCGGCCGGATGACGGGCCTCGCTCTTCGAGTTCCTTTGCAAGCTCCGCCAACAATTCGGGAGCTTCAGACGTCCCGCCGATGCGGACTTTGTGAGGTAATGCGGCGGCGAGTTTTTGGAAATAACCGTTCGCCCCATTGTCGTAGGCATGGGGATCGAGAATCACGAATTCAACCTGCTCCGGCGGGTATTGCGCGGCGAGCGAAACGATGGCGATCGAGAGGAGGGACAACGAGCGCTCGGCGGACTGGCCGACGACTAACAAGTGGCTGCCGCTCTGGCGTTGGAACTGCGCTTCGGTCGGGCCTTTGATGGAATTGGGCGCGCCGAGCCAGGCGCGGGCGGTCACCGGACGGACTGACGGTGTGACTGAACGCAGGTTTTTCAACTCCATGTTGTCCCGAACGTCGGCCGGAGCGTTTCCTTCAAAGATGATCGGCGATGGCGGAATGCTCCCGTCACGAGTGGCAAGGGCGTTGACCTTGTCGAGCGCCGCGTCGCGCTCGTCCTCGGGGAGCCAGACGATTTGGAACGGGCTGTTAGCGGCGAAGGCTCCGGCCTGATCGTTGTAGATCCCCTCGCCTGGCCGCGTGAGCATTCGAGGCGCGGGGTTGTCGTCCTCCATGATTAGGGCGGCGTCGGCCTCATTGCACTGCAGCGCGATGCGAATGACCATTTGTCCGAGGGTGGCGCGGGCAAGGGTATAAGCTCCGCCCAAGGTTTGCGAGCCGAGGATCACGTGGATGCCGAACGCGCGGCCCTGTCTAACGATCCGGTCCAACAGCAGCGAGGCTTCCTGCGCGACGGCGTCGTCCTCTGTGAAAAACTCTTGGAACTCGTCGATGAGAAGTAGGCTGCGAGGCAGCGGCTCGTGCCCGGCGGTGCGCTTGTAGCCGGCGAGGTCCTGCGAGCCGGCGCGGCGGAACAACTCGCCCCGGCGTTTCAACTCGGCATCGATCCGTTGCAAGACGCTGAGGGCGAATTCCCGGTCGCTCTCGATGGCGATGACCCGCGCGTGGGGCAGGCGTTTGGCGGCGTAGCATTTGAACTCCACGCCCTTTTTGAAATCTACCAGATAGAATTCCACCTGCTCCGGGCTGCACCACAGCGCGAGGTTGGTGATGATGACGTGAAACAACGTGGACTTGCCGGAGCCGGTCTTGCCCGCGACAAGCGCGTGCTGACGGGTCCCCTTCCCTATCGCTAACATTTGGAGCTTCTTCGCGCCGGTGCGGCCGATTGGTACGCGGAGTTCGTCGGTGGTCTCGGATTGCCAGAGCTCATCGTCATCCGGCGCGATGTGCGCGAACGGCACCTGCACCCGGTTAGAATCGATGCTCGCCTTGCCAATCCGGTGCACGAGCGTGATCGAATCTTTGTGCGATGGCGGCGGATCGAAAACCACGGTATCCGCCCCGGACGGCGCTCCTGATAGATGATAGACGCCACCGCGCAGAGTGACGCGGATGCAGGCGCGGCGGAGTTCGTCATCGAGTGCCGCGTCCGGCGGTGGCTGGCGCAAATCCCGCTGGATCAACAGATGCACCCCGCAGCGCGCGCCGCTGGAAGCGATTGATAGAAGCCGCTTGCACGAGGTCTCGCTGAAGGCGGACGGAAACCCGGCGATCACGAGGAACCGATATTTCTCGGCGATGGTGCCGGCCTGCTCGTTGTATTCGGTGATGTTCGCGTACTCGTTACGAAGATACATCTGGATCACTTTTTCAATGTGATCATTGATTTCTGCGAGGCGCTCCTCGATCTGCGTGCTCTGAGTCCAAATGCGATGCGTGATGAGCATTTCCTCATAGTCGGCGAGATGCATCAGCCCGGCGAAATCCTTGCCCAGCCCGATGGGATCGATGAACACGAACGACGCCCGCCCCGGCGGATGGCTGGCTAACAGGCGAAGCGCGATGGCGTTGAGCGCGTGGGTCGCCGCCCCGTCGCCAGTGCCATCGCTCTCGATTAAGATCGATCCCTGATCGGGAAAACCCAACGCAAACGGAACGGTAATTTTTCCGCCCTGCGGCACGTCAAGTCGCGGATTGTTAGGTGATCCATCGGCCAGCTTCGCGGTGTCCACCTGAAGGCTTCCAAGCCGGACGGAAGGCGGCGCTTCTTCGGGCGACGTCCAGGTGGCACAGACCGCCGTCGTCCAAGCGGGAAAGCGGGACAACGACTCCGCCTCCATCGATGCGAGCGTGTCGAAGGTCGGCAGCACGTCGCCCAGCCACGGTTTCGTTAGACGGGCGATCCTTGTCTCCACGTCGGACTCGATAGCGGAATTGATTTGCGCCCGCGCCGCCTCGGTGAGCCGCGAGCGCCCGGCGGCCTCCGCTTGGGCGACAAGCAGGGATTGCTCGTGCGCGGCGTCGATCTTTACGAGCTTCCGCTGATGGAGCTTGTCCGACCTGACAGGAAGCCGAGGAAGCTGGCGCTCGAGTTTTTTCTGACCGTCGCTCATGCGGGTTTTCCACTCGCTGTCGGACTCCTTGAACGTTTCGCCGAGGCTTTGGCCCTCCACGTCGTGTTCATTTTGAATTTCCGCGGCCAGCGACGCGAGGCGAGCGGCGGATTCCTTTTCCGCGGCTCGTTCCAAGATCCGGGCCGCAGCCAGCGAGCGCGAGGCGCGATCAATCGTGGGCTTCGAAAGCGCCAGGCCTAACAACCAGAAAAACGCGACCACCGCGGCTGCCACGATGAGCGGCACAATCGATCCGCCAAGGCCGAACCCGCCCGGACGCCAGGTCCATGCGAGACACGATCCGACGATCACCGAGACGAGCAGCCACAGCGGGACGAAGCGGAAAAATTTCGGTACCAGCAACTTGTCCGCCGACTGGGCCGCCTCGCGGGCGCTCTCCAGATTTTCCAACAGTTTTTTCCGCAGCATTTCCGGCGGGGCGGTGAGATCGATCCCCGCAACCGAATCCGTGCCTGCCAACAGCGGCCGATAGGTTTGAAACGCCTTGAGCACGGAAGCCCGGATGGCACGCCGGACACTGCGGTCTTCCGCCAGTTGCGTCTGGAAGGCCTGATGCTCCACCTTGGCCTGCTCCAGCTCTAACTGGCGGGCCTGGCGGTTCCGCATGATGGCCCCCTGCACGCGGCCGATCCGGCGGTCCTTCACGCCTTGGACCCGTTGCGCCAGAGACGCGCGGCTGGCGTGATACGCCTGGTGAATCCGCTCGCCCCGGGCCTCCCATGCCGCGGCCTCCGCATCGATCGCCTGCTGGCGAACGGCGGCCAACGCTTGGATGCGGGCCTTCGCCAATTCCGCATCGGCTTCATCCCGCAGAATCATTTCCCGGCGGACAACGGTCATCCGCGCGGCCCGCTCCTTGATCAGCGCCTGCTCGCTTGAGACGACATCGGCAACCGCGGATTTCAAATGATCGAGCTGTCCTTGGACGGAGCGGAGATCGGTGGATTCAGTCGCAGTCTGCATGAACTTTTTCTAGCAATTGGTCGAGTTCGTCGATGACCCGGAGCGCTGAATTCACGCTAGTCATCAGCTCGGATAGATACAAGTCATCGAATTCCTGGGCCTTGCGATCACGCCATGAAAACCGCGTCTCGCTCCACCGCGCCTGAAGCTGGCGGGTGGCCAACGTCAACAGGCCCTTGCTGCCGGACATGCTCATGGCTCGCCTCCCGCGTCGGTGGGAGCGGGTTTTCCAGGAGTCATTTTCTCCGCGTAGGCCTGGAGCGCCTTGATCGCCTCGCCGAGCGAAAAAACGCCCTTGGGCAGTTGCTGGCCGACAAGGTGGAACAGCGGATCGAGCTGCCGCAAAAGCGGGGAAGCGCGGTTATCGAACGTCTGCCGCCATTTTTTTACGACGCGCATTTTCTCCTCGGCCTCGTCGAGTTTCCGCTTGGCTTTGAGCACGGCCATCCGTTGGAAAGCATTGGCCGCCTGCGGGTTGGTGAGATTGGCGCTGTAAAGCTCCTGCTCCGCTTGCTGGAGATTTTTCATCCACAGCTTGATCTGGCCGGCCCAGTGCTGGGCGCGGTCGGTGTCGAGCCAGGTCTGTGTCCGCCGGACATCGCCCTCCATGTCCTCCAGCGCGACGCGGGCCTTGGCGATGTACTGAATCAAATCCGAGCGGAACGTTTCGAGCGCGTCGATCGAGGAAATTTTGACCTGGTCGGACATCGCGGTTCAGCGCTGGTCGAGGTATTGCTGGATCCGCTCGGCCTTGCGCAACAGGTAGGGCGTGTGGCGGTCGGAAAGCTCCAGGAAGGATTTCAGCGTCTTCATCAACTGGGTGAACTCCGTCGCGAACTTTTCCTGCTCCTGATCCTGCCACGAGTCGCCGAGCGCCGTGAACCGCGCCATCAGCGAGCCGGTCCGCTCGCGCAGATCGCCGTTGAAACGCTTCAGCTCCGCGGCAAAGCGGCGGACTTCCTCGGGATCGATGATGGCTTGGGACATGGAGGATGGGGTGGGTGGGGATTGGCGCGGTCATGGATATCACAGTTCCTTTTGAGAACAGTGCCAACCGCGATTTTGAAAATCGCCTGGAATTTCGGCGAGCCGTCCGGCGGCTGCGACGTTTTCATGCTGCGACAAATGCCGGCTGCGTCACCTGAGTTCGCATCTGCAATCGCCCCTTGACCCGGAGCGCCCGGCCCTCTACCTACGCCGCCGTATGGGATTTGACACACTTGGGCTCTCCGCAGCCGTTCTGGAAGCCATCGAGGAGTCCGGTTACACCACGCCCACGCCGATCCAGGCGCAGGCGATTCCACTGATCATCGCCGGCCGCGATCTCATCGGCGCTTCCCAGACAGGCACGGGAAAAACCGCCGCCTTCGCGCTGCCGACCCTTTCCAAGATCGAGAAACTCGGCAAGCCCCAGATCCTCGTGCTCGAGCCCACCCGCGAGCTGGCCCACCAGGTCGCCGAGCAGTTTGAAAAATACGGCAAACACACCGGCCTCAAAGTCGCCCTGCTCTACGGCGGCGTCGGCCTCGGCACGCAATCCGAGCAGCTCGCCGCCGGTGCCGATATCGTCGTCGCCACTCCCGGCCGCCTGGTCGATCACTTCTATCGCACCACCATGCGCTTTGGCGAAATCAAGGTGCTCATCCTCGACGAAGTGGACCGCATGCTCGACATGGGATTCCTCCCGCAGGTCCGGAAAATTGTCAACCTCTGCCCGTGGGAAGGTCGGCAGACGTTGTTCTTCTCGGCCACCATGCCACCGGCGATCCAGACCTTCGCCCAATGGTGCCTCACCGATCCGCTCAGCATCGAGATCGCCCGGACCTCGATCCCGACCAGCGTCACCCACGCCTTCTATCCGGTCGCCATGGACCAGCGCGACGAGCTCTTGTTAGCGCTGCTCAAACAAACCGACTACCACTCGGTGATGATTTTCACCCGCACCCGCAAGGAGGCGGACCAGCTCACCTCGCTGATCAAAACCACCGGCCAGGTGAAGGTCGCCGCCATGCACTCGGACATCAACCAAGTTGATCGCATGAAGGCCCTCGCCGGCTTCAAGGCCGGCGAATATGAAATCCTCGTCGCCACCGACGTCGCCGCGCGCGGAATCGATATCTCCAACGTCTCCCACGTCATTAACTACCGCGTCCCGGAAAACGCCGAAGACTACGTGCACCGCATCGGCCGGACCGGCCGCGCCGAGGCTGAGGGCGACGCCTTCACCATCCTCACCGCCGACGAACTCGACTACGCCAAGTCCGTGGAAATCTTCATCGACCAGCCCATCCCGCGCCGCAAGCTGGAGGATTTCGAATACATCTACACCGCGCTGCTCGATGACACGCCGATCAAGTCGGTCCGCCGCAAGAAGACCGGCGGGAAAAAGCGGCGTTGACCCGCGCCTTGTGCTACATCACTGTAGCCACATGGGAACCGCGACCGTTAGAGACCTGCGAAACCACTACGCCAGCCTCCTCACCCGCGTCCGGGCTGGCGAGGAAATTGTCATCACCCAGCGCGGACATCCCGTCGCCCGACTTATCCCCGAAAAACCGGCGGAACCGAAAAAAGTGAACTGGTCGGAAAGCCCCGCCATCAACCGTGACCGCACCGGTGAAAGGATGCTCACCGCCCAAGAATCTTTGCATCTCATTCATGAAGCCTCTGGCAAATGGTAATTGCCGCGGACACCAGCTTCCTGTTCTCGCTTTACGGGAACGATTCCAAGACACCCGACGCCGTGAAATGGAGTTCTGAAAACAGTCTCGAAATCGTTGTCACGATCCTAAGTCGCTTCGAACTCATCAATGCCCTCCGCTTCGCCGAGTGCAGGCATTTCATCCCACCGGGTAAATCCGCCGATTTTGCAGCCGATTTCGAATTCGATCTCCGCGGGGGCAGACTTGTCGAACGATCATGTGATCTCACAGAAGTGATGGCCGAAGCATTCCGCCTATCCCAAGCCCACACACTTGCTGATGGCCATCGCGGCTTCGACATCCTCCACGTTGCCGCGGCGAAAGTGATCGGTGCCAGTCATTTTCTGACCTTCGATACAAATCAGAAAAAGCTCGCGGAAAACGAAGGCCTCCTCGTTCCCCTCCAACCCCATCTGCGACCCATCAGTTAGCCCGCCCCGCGCTATTTCAAGAACGCGATCGTCAGCGGGTGCTCGAACCGCTCGTTGTTGGCGGCCTTGAGGCTGGCGATGATCGCGATGACCGCCCAGGCGATAAAGCCGAGGCCGCAGGTGACGATCCCCCACAACGTCCACGAGAGGTTGAAATTGATGACCTTTTTGCCCTCTTCGTTGACCGTCGGGATCGTGTCTTTTTTAACCAGCCAGAGAATCACCGGGCCGAGGATGTTTCCTAGCGGAAATACTAAACCGGCAAACGACAGAAGTTCCATATAGAGCCGCCAGTTGGTAGGGGGCGTTAGCGGCGGCGGCGAATTCGGGATGTCCGGTTGCAGGAGAGGTGGCTGTGAGTCCATGGGGTGTTAGCGTTTTCGGTTCTTCCGTTAAGCTGCGAACGGCCTGCTTTTCCGTCAAGGATTTAGGTGACGACAGGTTTGATCGCCTCCGGCTGACAACCGGATTTAGTTTGTGAAAAGCTGTTACCCGGCTATCAGCTCCCGGGATGCGCAGGGCAAAACACGAGTCGATTCAGATCCCATCGCGATCTCGTTCCCTGCCCTTGTTAGGATCGCTGGCCTTGCTTCTGGCTGGCGCCGGGTCCGCCCTTGCCGGCACGCTGTCTTCGGATTTCACCTCGGCCTCGACAGTTCCGGTGAAGGCCTCCAGCTACACGGCGGCGGGCGACAAAGTGAAATTCTCCATCGGTTTCGCTCCGGCGACTGGGACCAGCCTGACGGTGGTGAACAACACGGGAATCGGATTTATCACCGGCAGGTTCATCAATCTCGCGCACGGACAAGTGGTCAAACTGGCATTCGGAGGCCTCACCTACCGCTTCGTGGCGGACTATTATGGCGGGACCGGCAATGATCTGGTGCTCCACTGGGCTCATCGGGATGCTTTCACTTGGGGCCGCAACGACCATGGCCAATTGGGCAGCGACCGCGGGTTTTCCGGGAACGACACGCTGGAGCCGACGGATGTGAGCAAGGCGGGGGTGCTCGCGGGCAAAACTATCCTGCGGACGGCGGCGGGAGCCAATCACTCCCTCGCAGTCTGCTCCGACGGCACCTTGGCCGCGTGGGGAAATTACCAATCCGGCGAGAGCCTGACGGAAATTAGCACCGTGCCTGTGGCGGTGAGCCGGGCGGGAGTTCTCTCGGGAAAAACCGTGATCGCGGTGGCGGCGGGAAATTCCCACAGCCTCGCCCTCTGCTCCGACGGCACCGTGGCGGCTTGGGGAAGAAACGACCGCGGGCAATTGGGCAACGGTACATTAATAAACAGCAATGTGCCGGTGAAGGTCTCCACCTCGGGTGCTCTCAAAGGCAAAACGGTGGTGGCCGTTGCTGCGGGAGGTTCCCACAATCTGGCGCTTTGTTCGGATGGCAAAATTGTGGCCTGGGGGGACAATGCGGATGGACAATTGGGAAATGGCTCAACCGCCGTGAAATCAAAGCCGGTGGGGATGATTGCAACCGGAGTCCTTGCCGGCAAGTCGGTCATCGCAGTGTCGGCGGGTGCGTCCCACAGCATGGCGTTGTGTTCGGACGGAGCCGTCGCCGCCTGGGGAAGCGGCTCGCATGGCCAACTGGGCAACAAAAGTTCGGCGGACAGTCACGCCCCGACCTTGGTATCTGCCAAGGGCGTTCTCGCGGGGAAAAAGGTGGTTTCGCTCGCGGCAGGACAATTTCACAATCTCGCGTTGTGTTCCGACGGAACGGCCGCGGCTTGGGGAGGAAATTACCGGGGGCAACTCGGCAACATCGGCAAAACCGATAGCAACCTGCCGGTGGCGATCGCCCGAAACGGAGTGCTCGCTGGCAAAAAGCTCGTCGCGGTGGGGGCGGGAAAAACGCACAGTCTCGTGCTTTGCTCGGATGGAACGGCGGCAGCCTGGGGACTCAATTGGCACGGTCAGCTTGGCGACGGAACCGCCATGAACGACGGAACTCCCGTTGCGATCAAACGTTCCGGATCTTTGGATGGCAGGAAATTGGTCGCGCTGGATGGCGGCGATCATTTCAGCCTGGCGTTGGCGGCGGCTCCGCCTTCCAACGATTCGAAATTGGCGGGGCTGACCGTCAGCCAGGCGACCATGGACTACGGATTTCCGTCCGAACTTACCAACTTTGTGGCGAGCGTCCCGCACGGCACGGCCGCCATCACCATCACTCCCACCGCAAGGAATCCATTTGCCCGGGTGACTGTGGCCGGAGCCACGGTCGCCTCCGGCAAGGCCAGCGGATTGCTGCCCATTGGTATGGGGCAAACGGATATCAACGTGACGGTCATCGCTGAAAACGGAACTTCCACCAGCTTCACGATCACCGTCTTGGCTCAGCCTAAAAACCTCTCGGGAGTATTTCACTCGGCGAACGACATCCCGGCCACTGGCGCGTCCTACGATGCGACCGGAATGGCAGCGGATTTTTCGCTGGCGTTCACTCCACCGCTTGGAACTGACCTGACGATCGTCAACAATACCGGGCTAAATTTCATCACCGGGCAGTTCACCAATCTAGCGCAGGGGCAGGTGGTCGAACTGGCGTGGAACGGGCTGGTTCACAAATTCGTGGTGAATTATCGCGGCGGCACGGGCAACGATCTCGTTTTGGAATGGCTGCACCGCAAAATCGATGCGTGGGGAGCCAACTTTTTCGGCCAGCTGGGAAACGGCACGACGGTCGATAGCAAGCTGCCCGGCGGAGTGAATGACACTGGAATCCTTGCAGGGAAAATCGTCCTCTCGGTGGCGGCCGGATCGAGTCACAACCTCGCGGTGTGCTCGGACGGAACCGTGGCGGCTTGGGGAAACAACGAGTTCGGCCAGCTTGGCGATGGCAGCAAGACGGCACGGTCACTGCCTGTTGCGGTGGACGCTACTGGAGCATTAAACGGCAAGTCCGTGGTGGCCGTCACCGCCGGATACTCGCACACAGTTGCCCTGTGTGCCGACGGAACTCTCGTCGCATGGGGCGGGAATGATTCAAATATTCCGGTCTTGGTGGATCAAACTGGAGTCCTCGCGGGAAAGGTGGTGGTCGCCATTTCCGCCGGGTATTCCCACAACCTGGCCCTGTGCTCCGACGGCACGATGGTCCGATGGGAAGCCAGCAATCTTACTCCGGTGGCAGTGGACGGCACGGGAGTCCTCGTCGGAAAAATGGTGACCCGGATCTCTGCGGGATCCTCTCACAATCTGGCGCTCTGCTCTGACGGGACATTGGCAGCGTGGGGTTCGAACGGCTCCGGCGAGCTCGGCGATGGCAGTTATCAATCGAGCGAAACTCCGGTGGCCGTCAGCCGCGCCGGGGTGTTGTCAGGCAGGACCGTGGTCGAGATCGATGCAGGGTTCTCGCGGAATCTTGCCGTTTGTTCTGACGGGAAAATGGTGAGCTGGGGATACGGGGCCAATGGAGCGCTTGGGAATGGCGGAGGAGATCCCAGCCCCGTGCCGGTGGAAGTGGTCCATTCGGGCGTGCTCGCGGGCAAGCTCGTGTCGGCGGTGGCCATCGGCACGGACCACAGCTTCGCGGCAGCGTCCGACGGGACGTTGGTGGCGTGGGGCTTCAACGATTTCGGCAAAGTCGGTGATGGGAGCACAACCACCCGGCCGGAGCCCGTGCGGGTCACCCTCCCCGGCGCATTTCTCGACCAGAAGGTCAGAACATTGGCGGCCGGTGAAACGCGCAGCCTCGCGCTTTCCGCCATTGCGCCGAGTTCGAAGCTATCGGGATTGGTGGTGAATTCAGGTTCCGTTTCACCGGCGTTTTCTCCCGGCACCCGCAACTATCTGGCCAGCGTGGCCGCAACCGGTTCGTTCACGATCACCCCGACCACTCTCGAAACATTGTCCTCCGTGAAAGTGAACGGAGTGGAAGTCATTTCAGGCACGCCAAGCTTCCCGATCGCGGTCGTCCCGGGAGGTGAGATCGAAGTCGTGGTGACCGCGGAAGATTATTCCACAACCACCTACACGATCAGGATGCCCACCGACATCAACGTCGAGTTCACATCCGCCTCGGACAGCGCGCTCGTGTCGTCGGGCTATCACGCCGCGGGCTGGAAGGCCAATTTCACGCTCGGCTTTGCACCGCCGTTTGGGACGAATTTGACGGTGATCAAGAGCACGGGACTCGATTTCATCACCGGCCGGTTCTCCAACCTGCCGCGCGGCCAGATGGTCGAGCTGCCCTTCAACGGCGCGACTTACCGCTTCGTGGCCAACTACTACGGCGGGACTGGTAACGATTTGGTTCTCGAATGGGCGAACCGCTCGGTCGTCGGCTGGGGCAGCAACCTCTTCGGCCAGGTGGGCGATGGCACCAACGTGGATCGATCCCTGCCCGTCACTCTGGACACCACCGGCGCGCTTGCCGGAAAATCCGTGGTTTCACTCTCCACCGCCGCTTCGAGCGTCCTCGCACTTTGTGCGGACGGGACGTTGGCTGCGTGGGGAAATAATTCCTTCGGCCAGCTCGGAATCGGCGAGGGACCGAACCGCGCCAGCCCCGTCCGGGTGAATGAAATGGGCGCGTTGCAAGGCAGGGAAATCGCCGGTGTGTCGCCGAGCGGCAACGTAACTTCTCTGGCGGTTTGCACCGACGGGACCGTCGCAACATGGGGAGATAATTTCTACGGGCAGCTCGGAATCGGCACCACGCCGCGATACGCTTATTTACCCGTCACCGTCAGCATTCCTGGAAAATCCGTGGTCGCGGGTGCGGTGGGAGGGTTTCATTGTCTCGCACTCTGCTCGGATGGCACGCTCTTCGCTTGGGGAAGAAACGACTATGGGCAATCGGGGGTGCCAGCCGGAAGTCCCCGCCAGCCTGGGATCGTTCCGCCGGTGGGAGCTCTGGCGGGCAAGTCGATCATCGCAATCGCCGCCGGACTCTACCACAGCGCGGCCCTTTGTTCCGATGGCACCGTGGCGGCGTGGGGAAATAATGAATCCGGGCAGCTCGGCAACGGGAGTCGTGGTTCCAGCCATCTGCCCGTGCAGGTCGATCGCTACGGAGTGCTTGCCGGGAAGACGGTTGCTAGCATTTCAGTAGCAAGCGACACCACCGTTGCCCTTTGCTCGGACGGGACTTTGGCCGCATGGGGCGGGAATTACTACGGCCAGCTTGGCAACGGTAAAACCACCCCCGTCTATGAACCCGTGGCGGTAAATACTGCCGGGGCGCTGAACGGGAAAACCGTCATCACGGCCGCGGCGGGCGATGGCAACTCGTTCGCCGGTTGTGCGGACGGCTCCATCGCATCGTGGGGCCGAAATCAAAGCGGAGTTCTAGGTGACGGCACCACCGTCAGTCGCTCGGTTCCCGGTCTCGTCAATTCCAACGGCGAGCTTTATGGGAAAAAGATTTCGGTCATCTCAAGTGGCGGCGGCTATAGTAACATCCACGTGATCGTTGCCGCGCCGGACAGTGGCTACGTCAACTGGATGTCCGGCAATCCAGGGCTCTCCGACAAAACCCAGCTTGCGGATCCCGACCAGGATGGCCTGTCGAACCTCCTTGAGTATGTCCTGCACGGCGACCCCCGCGTTTTTTCCGCCACCCTCCTTCCGGCCACGACCGTTGACGGGACAAATTTTAGTTTCCAATTCAACCGACTGGCTGCGTCGGCCTCTGACACCTCGCAGATTTTCCAATACAGCACGGATATGATCCACTGGTCCGACGTGAAAATCACCTCTCCCACCGATGCGGGCGTTGTGATCGGACCGCCTGATGGGAACGGCGACCAATCGGTTGCTGTCACTGTTGCGAAGGGAACGCACGGCAAGATGTTCGGCCGCTTGAAGGTGAACCCTCGTTAGGAAATCATCGGCATTTCGCCGAGCGTCGATTCTGGGCGAGGGTGCCACGTTGTTCCACTTTCGCATGCGAGCCGGAGCGATGAATCATGATAATTTAGAACCACAATTCAGTCATCCCAAGTTTTCGCCCCGATGATTGACGCTTGGCAATCCGCGTGCACAATCCCGCCGCCGGGCGGAAAAAGCCGCATCGGCATTTTGAAATACTGCTATGACTACCATCGCCATCAACGGATTCGGCCGCATCGGCCGCCTTGTCTTCCGTGCCCTCGTCGAACAAGGCCACCTCGGAACCACCTTCAACGTTGTCGCCGTGGGTGACATCGTTCCTGCCGACAACCTCGCCTACCTCTTAAAATACGACTCCACGCAGGGGCGCTTCTCCGGCACCGTTTCCTCGAAGAAATCCTCACCCGAGCTTGAGGACGATGACATCATCGTCGTCAACGGCCACGACATCAAGGTCGTCAGCGCCCGTGCGCCGGAAGGCCTGCCATGGAAAGAGCTTGGTGTCGAAGTCGTCATCGAATCCACCGGCCTCTTCACCGAAGCGGAAAAAGCCAAGGGCCACATCACCGCCGGCGCCAAGAAAGTCATCATTTCCGCTCCCGCAAAGGGCGAGGACGCCACCTTCGTCGTCGGTGTCAACGACGGTCTCTACGATCCAGCGAAGCACCACATCATCTCGAACGCGAGCTGCACCACGAACTGCCTTGCGCCGATTGTCCACGTGCTTCTTAAGGAAGGATTCGGCATCGCCGAAGGCCTGATGACCACCATCCACTCCTACACCGCGACTCAGAAGACGGTTGATGGTCCGTCCAAAAAAGATTGGAAAGGCGGCCGCTCCGCCGCGATCAACATCATCCCGTCCACCACCGGTGCCGCGAAAGCCGTGGCGCTCGTCTGCCCTGAGGTGGCCGGCAAGCTCACCGGCATGGCGTTCCGCGTACCGACCCCGACTGTTTCCGCAGTCGATCTCACCGTGAAGACCGTGAAGCCGACCTCGCTCGCCGAGATCAAAGCCGCGCTCAAGAACGCCTCGGAAACCTACCTCAAGGGCATCCTCGAATACACCGATGATGAAGTGGTCTCTACCGACTTCATCCACTCCCCGGCATCCTCGATCTTCGACGCCGGTTCGTCCATCGAGC
>JANMSI010000002.1:0-20494 GCA_031389115.1 Akkermansiaceae bacterium | reverse complement strand
CCCCGCAGGTAGGTTATACACTTTGAGTCTGCCTTGGCTATCCCGGCGGGCTTCAAAATTGAGAATGGAAACTGCGATTT
This sequence comes from Akkermansiaceae bacterium, assembly GCA_031389115.1. Classification (GTDB taxonomy): domain Bacteria; phylum Verrucomicrobiota; class Verrucomicrobiia; order Verrucomicrobiales; family Akkermansiaceae; genus Luteolibacter. Next base: position 20,414 of record JANMSI010000002.1, on the reverse strand, counting down.
TTTTTCGGTCTAACGGCGAGCTCATGATTTGTGGTGGCAGGTGTTTAGGCGTGGCAGATTGTTAAGGAACTGAAAAAAACTGGTGCTGATATTGCAAAGAGTGGAAGATGATGCGGGTAATTTCAGCGCAGTGCCTTCGGATCGCGGAATAAGGAGGGAGCGGGACTTTCAATTCGCCGTGTCAAACGAGCACCAAGGTGACGATGCCATGATAAGTCAATTTCCGGCGGCGTTCCGGGTCTAGCCGATGATTCTCGCTTCGGCACCGGCTGGGGAGTGATGGAGAGATCATGGTGAGATCGGGGCCAATGATGCCGGAAGCAATACTCTATGCCATAATGTAGCAATACCGGCTTTTTCTTGGCGGGTAAGTGCCAAGGCCGACTGTGGAACCAGAAATGCGGGTGGATTGGAGTTGCCTGACATCGGGGGAGCCTGAAATGGCTTGGATGACACGTGCAGGTCGACCATCCGATAGAACTTAAACAGATTGATTTTCGAGAATCAAGAGGCAGAGTTGATCAAATTCGGAACTGTGGTTAGGGTGGGTGTAATAAATCGGTGTTAGCCGCTAAGGGACAAGGTTGATCCGGCGTCTCCTCGGGCTTTGCCGGAATATTGCTCCATTGGCCGATGCGTTGGGCATCGTTGGAGTAGGTGGCGCGGTATTTCCATTTGGCGGGGCGGGTGTCGAGGGCGGGCAGGAGAAGGTGCCGGAGCCGCGGTCCACTTGGAATTCGAGGGCTTCCTGGCCATCCTTGGTCCTGACGAACTTGACCTTCCCGCCGCTGATGCGGAGACTGAGGGGGCTGAGGCGGTGATAGAGGTGGCCTTTCGGGGGGACTGAGGGGATTGGCTGTTTGTAAGCGGCGGTCACTATCCAATCAGATGCATTTTGGGGAATCAAGAGGCGGAAATGATCAAATTCGGAACTGTTGTTAGGAGATGTGAAGCATTCATGAGTGCCGAGTGAGTAGTTAGCAGTGAGCAGAGAAGAGGAAGAAAATGGTGCGAGGGTGATCCGGCGTCGCCCTGGGCGCTTTGCCGGGATGAAAGACTGAAGAATTTGAGGCACCGCGAATTCGGCGGGCGTGATAGCGCCCACTCCTCTAACAGCACAGCCGCAAACTTGAATGGCACGTAGGGCAATCTTGCGGATCCGGCGAATGGGAGGGAAGATTTTGGATAGTGGGGGGCAGAGACGCGTCGTTTCTATCCGCTCTCAACCACTGACACTCAACTCTCAACTCATTGGGGAGGGGGCATAGAAAGATTCGGAGCGAGACGCTCTTGGGAGGGCCTGCCACGAGACGCGGACAGCCACTTTGAGCGGTTGGAAGATCAAATTCGGAACTGTGGTTAGGTTTTCCAAAATATTGGCAAGGTAACAGAATTCAGGAATTCGAAAGAAGAAGGTTAGAAAATAGAGCGGGTTATGGATGGCTCGCGTTTCCAGAACACGATTGGCTTGCCCGGTGCGGCGGGTTTCCTCCAGAAACTCCGGTCCATGGTAATAGTCCGTCCCAACCAATGCTGGTGTGTCGTTCTGCCTACGCGGGCGGAGCGGCTTTGCCTGCAACGCCTGGCGCTGAAGCATGGCTACCGGATCGGGGAACTGTGCGCCGAGCTCGAATGCAGCGAGAGATATTTGTATTCCGTTTTTACCCGCGATATCGGTCTGCCGCCGAAAGAGTGGATGCGGTGGGAGCGGATGGTGGTGGCGCGGAGGAAGCTGACAGGTGGCAAGTCACCGCCGGAGGTGGCGGCCGATCTGGGGTTTTCCTCACAGAACAATTTCCGGCGGGAATTCGTAGCGACCTACCGGATGTCGCCGTCGCAATACCAGCAGGCGAGCCGGGGGGAAGGCGGGCATGGAGGTTGCGCGGAAGCCTTCCGGACAATGCAATCACCTACCTTATATCTAGCAGAGTCGGTTGTTGGGAACTCCCGCCCATGCGATTGATAGAGTTCCGAATGTCCCATGGATGCGAGTGCGCATTTCCGGAGGATTCGCGGTGGTGCAAGCTGAGGAATACTAAAGGCTTGTTGCAAATACCCGCCACGCTAGCCTCCGGGGATGATTGCAAGTAACCCAACCGTCCTTGTCGCGCAGCGCCGCAAGCGATTGACTGACAGAATCTTCGCTCCGTTCACCACGTTCTTCCGGGCAGTCTTCGCTGGAAATCCGGACGCGGCTATTTCTCCCGCTGAGTCTTCCCGGTGATGCGCCTGAAGCTAACCATCGCCTACGACGGCCGGCCCTACAACGGTTGGCAGTCCCAGGTTGGCGGAAACACCGTGCAGGATTTCATCGTCCGCGCCTTGGAGGAAATTGCGAAAAAGCCGTTGCAGTTGCAGGGCTCCGGTCGCACGGATTCCGGGGTGCACGCGTTGGCGCAGATCGCTCATTTCGATCCGCCGCCGGAAATTTCCATGAATCCTTTTAACTGGGTTCCCGCGCTCAATTGCAAGCTCCCCGCCACCATCCGGATCATGGCTTGCGAGGAAGTGTCGCCCGACTTTCACAGCCGCTTTTCCGCCATTGGGAAAATCTATCATTTCGACCTCTGCACTGATCCCGTCCTGCCGCCGCTCAAGGCGGGCATGGCCTGGCACCTCCCGCGCCAACTCGATGCGGATGTCCTGCGCCAAGCGCTCTCCCTCTATCTAGGCCGTCACGATTTCCATGCCTTCGCCGCCTACCGGGGGAATGAAACGCCGGACATCGACTGGTGCCGCACGATCCAAGCCGCGGATCTAACCACGCTTGATGACGGTTACCGGGTTACCTTCGCCGGGGATGGATTTCTCTACAAAATGGTCCGCCTGCTCACGGGCGGCGCCGTCCATGCCGCGCAAGGGCGCATCCGGCTGGACGATTTTGCTGCGCTGCTGGATCAGCCTGTTGGACTGCCGCACGGGAAATCCCCGCTCTGCGCCCCGGCGGACGGGCTGTATCTGAAACAGGTAATTTATCCCTGAGTGTTAGAAGAAAATCTACAGGCCGCAGATCTTCACGAGCAGTGTTAGATCGCCGCGCCTCGCGGAGTGCCTGCCGAGCGGTTGTGCTATCCGTGACGGTTCGGGCCATTGCTCCGAGTGACGGAATCGACACCGAATGCGAGCGGTTGGAATCGTTTCGATATGTTGAGTTTTCCTGCGATTTCAACCTTCGCCGCAAACTCATGAAAATCGACATCGTTACGGATACCTTCTCGCCGGATGTGAACGGGGTGGCCATGACTCTGGGTCGTCTAACCGATGGTCTGCGGAAGCGGGGGCATCGGGTTCACGTCACCCATACCGGAGGGTTTGCGGGGCCGGGCGAGACTCGGTCCGCATCGGTGCCACTGCCGGGCTACCGGGAGGTGCGGGTAGGCCTGCCGGAGCCGTTCAAGTTGCGCGCGCGGTGGCTGAAAAAGCGCCCGGACGCGGTATATGTCGCCACGGAGAGTCCGTTAGGTAAATCTGCGCTCAAGGCGGCCAACGCGCTTGGGATTCCGGTGGCGAGCGGGTTTCATACAAATTTTCATCAATACATGGAGCAATACCGGATGGGCGGATTGCAGCCGGTAGCGATGGCCTATCTGAAACGTTTCCACCAGCGGGCGGACTGCACGTTGACGCCATCGCAAGACGTGGTGGACAAGCTTCTCGCCGAGGGCTTCACCAATGTCCATGTCCTTGGGCGCGGCGTGGATACTGAGCTGTACGCGCCGGGGAAACGCTGCGAAGTCCTGCGGGCGCACTGGGGCGCGCGGCCGGGAGCGCCGGTGGCAGTGATCGTCGGCCGGGTGGCGGCGGAGAAAAATTTCGATCTCGCGATGATCGCCTTCGAACAAATGCGGCAGGCCGTGCCAGACATGCAATGCGTGGTCGTGGGCGATGGCCCGCTGCGTGAGAAGCTGGCGGAGAAATTCAAGTGGGTCCATTTCGTCGGCGTCCAGTTAGGCGAAGATTTGGCGAGGCACTATGCATCGGCGGACGTGTTGTTATTTCCGAGTGAAACGGAAACCTTCGGCAATGTTTTGTTAGAATCGATGGCTAGCGGCCTGGTGACGGTGAGCTATGATTACGCCGCCGCCGCGCTCCACGTCCGGTCCGGGGAAAGTGGCCTCAAGGCAACCAAGGGAGATGCCGCCGGGTTTTTGAAAAACGCGATCGAAGCGCTGGCGTTCCGCCCTCATCACGGCCTGCGCACCGCGGCCCGCGAGGTGGCGGAGAAGCTCGGCTGGGATCAGGTCGTTAGGGAATTCGAATTCCGGCTGGAGTTGATCGCAGGAATCAAGCCGTCCACCGCGCCGGCGCCGGTCAAGCTTTCGAAGCGCTCGAAGTTTTCCTGCAGGACAGTGTTTCTATCGGACATTCATCTGGGAACGGTGGACAGCAAGGCGAATGAAGTGGTGGATTTCCTAAAACACATCCGCTGCGGCAAGCTGGTTCTCAATGGCGACATCATCGATGGGTGGGCGCTGAAGCGCGGCGGGAAATGGAGCGGACGTCATAGCCGGGTGATCCGCAAGGTGCTCAAGATGATGGAACGCGACGATACGGAAGTCGTCTATCTGCGGGGAAATCACGATGACATTCTGGAGCGATTCCTGCCATTGGCCTTTGGCAGACTCAAGTTCACCAAGGAGCATATCCATACCACCAAGAAGGGGAAACGTTACCTAATTGTCCACGGCGACGGCTTCGATAGTGTATCTACCAATCATCAGTGGATCGCATCGCTCGGCGCGGTCGGTTATGACTTCCTCCTAAAGGTCAACCGCTTCTACAACCTCTGGAGATCATGGCGCGGTAGGGAATATTTCTCCCTCAGCAAGCGGGTGAAGGCGAGGGTGAAGTCGGCGGTTAGTTTCATCGATAAATACGAAGAGCTGTTGCAGGGTCTCGCCCGGCATAGGAAGTGCGATGGTATCATTTGCGGTCACATCCACACGCCCGAGGACAAACAGGTGGGCGAGATCCACTATCTCAATTCAGGCGACTGGGTGGAAAGCCTAACCGCCATCATCGAGCACAACGACGGTCGGATGGAGCTGGTGCAGTATGACTCGTTTCTGAAGGCACTCATGGAAACAATGAATCAACCGGTGGATGAGAGTGCCGGATTCGCCTTCCATATTTGAGCGGCTGTCGCTTCGCATCGGAACTTCATGAACCCTTCATCAAGGGTTTCATCCGCGGGATCGATTCATTCTGCACGGCCAGGCGGAGGGCCGGCCCGTTGTGGACGCGACGTTCTGCACCGCTACGTTCGCCGACGGTCTGGCAATGATTCCGCTAGTTGGCGGCGGCGTCACGATGGAGAGTCAGAAACCTGCGGATGCGAGGGTTTTGATCCAAGGGAACATGCTTTGCCAAGCGCAGGAAAAAGAGCCTCCCTCGGCAGCGAGAAATACACCTACGGCGCCTCCTGAAATATCCTCGAGAGAATCCAGGGTCATTCGGGGCGATTCCACAACACCCGTGGGAAGTATCTGGCAGGGGGATTGCCAGGACAAAATTGTTTCTAACTGCGCCCAAGGTTCCATCTTGCGGAATCGAACTTGCCAGCTATCGGCTTTGTATGGCAAAGCACGGCATGACTACGCAGGAAGAAGCTGCCGAGCAGTTGAGAGTGATCCGCTCGATGATGGAGCGGGCGACGATTTTCCGCGCCTTGTCCGGGGAAATGGCGTTGGTCGGCGGCGCGGTCTCGATGGCGGCGGCGTGGTTTTCGGAGAAACGGCAGGGTTGGCCCTGGGCCGCGTGGTGGCTGGGTGGCCTGGCGGTGGCGCTGCTGTTTTATGCCTTCCAATCGTATCGCACGAAGGCGGTGAGCCACCGGCCGTTCTGGGGATCTGGCTTGCGACTGGCGCTTCGCGGCGCGCTGCCCGCGCTGATTTCCGGCGGATTTCTGGGGCTGCTTTTCGTGCGCGGAGGAAATGACGTGGCCGCGGCCTGCATGTGGATCGTCCACTATGGCCTCGCCCTGCTGGCGATCCGCGAGTTCGCGCCGAAGTCGATGGTCTGGCTCGGCTGGGCCTTCGTCACCTTCGGCGTGTGCAGTCTCGCGACCGTGACCGACGTCATCCATCTGGACGGGAAATGGCTGATGTATCTGAACAGCTCGCGGCTGATGGCGATCGCCTTCGGTGGCTTTCATTTGATTTACGGCGGCCTGATCGTCACGACGAGCCAGCGCGAGAGATTGCCCGCATGATCGATTTTTCCCAACTGGACCGGACGATTCACGAGAAGGGACGGCTGTCGATCATGACGCTGCTCGCCTCGCGCATCGATCCGTGGGCCTTCCAGGAACTCAAGTCGCAGTTAGAAATGTCCGACGGGAATCTCATCACCCACTTGCGGACGCTTGAAAAGGCCGAGTTCATCGCTGGGGAAAAACTCACCGGAGACGGTCGGCCGCAGACGCTCTACCTGATGACGACTGCCGGGCGGGCGGCATTCGTCGCCTATCTCGGGGTTCTGGAACAAATCCTCGGTCTGGGAAAATAATCCGCTTGCCTCGCTTTAGCTTTGCACTACAAAGCGTGTTGCCATGCAACGATTTCGTCCAACTTCACGTCCCAATACTTTGCACGACAAAGTCACTAAAGACCTCGCCGACCACCGTTTCGAAAAACCCGCGGCGGCATGTGTGCAGCTGCGGATCGCCGGCTGCCTGGGGATGGATGAGGACGCACGCTCGGCGTTAGAGCGGTTGGTCCGGCTCTCAAGCTTCGGGAAAATTGCCGTGGCGGGACGTTTCATGCCCGATGCCGGGATCCGCGCCCGGCTGGCCGAAATGGGGATCGTCGAGCATGTGGACGAGGCGGATTTTTTCAAATTTCGCACCGTGGTGATCCCCTACTGCGGAATTTCCTCACGCCAGCGCCGGGCGTGGGAGGATGCGGGCCATCCCTTGGAGGATCTCACATCGACGCAGGTTCGGCGCGCCCAAGTGGCGCTTGGCCTGCTGAAAATGGAAGGGGCGCAGCCATTGGTGATCGGCCGCCACGACGATCCGGAAAGCCTGGCACTCGCTGGAGGAAACTCGGGCACCCGGATTCTGGAAAACACCACCGACACCGCCCGCCTGTTATTTTCGCCGGCCTTCGGAGTAGTTAGCCAAACAACGCTCTCACCACGCCGGGTGTCGTGGCTGGTCCAGCAACTTCGCCTGCGCTGGAAGGACGCGCGGGTGACGTTTCTGGACACGGTCTCGCCGACGATGGCGGCTCGCGAGGAGGCGTTGGAACGCCTGTTGGTAGATTCCGACCGGGTGGTCATCGTCGGCGAGGAGGGAGAATCCTCGTGTGAGGCGTTGATGGAGACCGCGCTCCGCCGCGGTAAACCGAGTGTCGTGGTGAGATCGGTGGAGGAACTCGAGCGCCACGATTTCCGCGCCAGCGAAAAAGTCGCGCTCACCGCCGGAGCGTTTGCGACCGATAAGGCAATTACCGCGATCGCCCAAGCGCTGGCGCGGAAATAACCCCGCGATCACCGTTCCAAGATTTCCACCTCGTAGCCGTCGGGATCGGTGACGAAGGCCATCTTGCGCCCGCCCGAGGCGAATTTTTCGCGCCAGCCGGACGGCCAGATCTCGATGCCGGCTTTTTCGACCTGAGCGCAATAATCGATAATGTCACTTACCCCCAGCGCTGTGTGGATCAGATCCTCCGGGCACATGGTTTTATAATTTTCCGACCAAGTGAGTTCGAGAAAAACGTCGTTTCCCGGGAGTTCGAGAAAGGCGAGCTGGTTGCCCTCGGGCGATTGCCTGCGCTCCTTTTCGGAGTAGCCGAGCTTTTCGTAAAAGGCGATGGAGGCATCCAAACTCTGGACGCGGATACGGGTATGAAGGAAGCGGATCATGGCGGGGTGAGCTTGGATCATCCGCCGCGATTTGCCAAACGGGGATTGTTTCTGAAAGCGGCTCGTCAGGCATTTTGCTTGAGGAGTCATTGTGCATTGACTTTCTAAACAGGGCCGAGGCTGGTGAAAAAACGCCAGACATGACTGTTTCCCTGAGTTTCGCATTGTCCCTCAGTCATTTTCCCTCTGTCATTCCGCCAGCCGGACTCGGCGGCGTAGCCATCCCCAGGAAACCAAAAACCGCGCGTGAGTTTTTACAGTTCCAAGGGATTTCAAACAATCCAGCGGGGGAACATGCGCTCCGAGGGGCAAATCAACGTTTATGAGTCAAACTTTGTCCATTCGCCAATTCACGCGAGCATGCGTGAGGCAATCGCGCGTTTCGTGTGCTCCACGGTTTCCGCCGCCTCCTCATCCATCGAGGACAAGATGCCCGCCAGATCGGTCGCGATTTCTTTTCGCAGGTGGGACACGAGTTCCACGCCTTTCGACGTGATGCGCACCATGATTTTCCTTCGGTCGTCCAGGGCATGGACGCGTTCCACGTAGCCCAACTTCTCGAGGCGATCAACCAAGCCAGTTGCAGCTGCGGTCGAGTGGCCCATCTTTTTCGCGATGTCCGTCATCGTCAGATATTCTTCGCTGGTCAAATAGGTCAGCAGGAAAAATTGGGGGTATGACAGATTGCCTCGGTTCAACTCTTTCGAGAGGTTCAGGATGCAGCCGCGCTGCGTGAATAGGACGAAGTCGGCGAGACGGCCAGCATCGGCCTTGACCGAAGCACTCGGGGTGCTTGATAAGCTCTGTTTCATGGGGGGATGTTTGTGGGGGAATCCCTCCGCGGGTATGTGGAGGGGAAAGCAAATTGCTTGCTAACGGTCGGATACTTCCAGAATTCCGGACTCGGCGATATTACGTAATCGCGTGCCAAAGTGGATCCGTGAAAAATGAATCAAGTTCCCAATCCGATTTTAACCGATGTCCTCGGTTCATGCCGTCGGTGCCTGTGAGTCGGGACCGGTATCATTTAAACCAGCGATTCCTTTGCGCAGATCCCTCAAGCTTCACAAAACCCAGCTCGCTGGCTCGGAATCTCCTTTCATCCGCATTGCCCCGGTTTCGCGCTTCGGTCCGATACGCTCTCTGGACTTCAGAAAAAAAAGGCGTGGCTTGACCCCTCAGGGCAAAACCTGAGGCTGATCCAAGGTTGCTATTTTCGGATTGGTCTCCAGGAATCGCATCACCATGGATAAGGTAGTTGCTTGCCTGTTTTTGCCGCAGCAAGCGTTTTTGCGGGACGTCGCAGTGATGTTGGAAACAAACAAACCTTCCGGCAGAATGCCGGAAGGCTTGTTTGATTTGGAACGGCTTACATCAACTGCGCGCCTGCTTCGGCGAGCTCCGAGCGCTCGCCGCGATTGAGGGCGATGTGCGCGACGAACGGCTGGCCCTTGAGGCGGTTGCGGGTGTAAACGAGGCCGTTGCTGCGGCTGTCCACGTAGGGATTGTCGATCTGCGCGGGATCGCCGACGAGCACCAGCTTGGAATCGCGCGACATCCGGGTGACGATGGTTTTCGCTTCCTGCGGCGTGAGCTGCTGGGCTTCGTCGAGGATGAAGAACCGGTTGGGAATGGAGCGGCCGCGGATGTAGCACAGTGCTTCGATTTCGAGCACTCCTTGCTCCATCAGGAGTTCATACGGCTTCTTGATGGTGGGAGGCGCGGAACCCGCCTTCTGCTGCTGCTTGCGGCGCGGGCCCAGCGGAGTGTTAGGGCGCATGAGAAGATCGAGGGCGTCGTGGATCGGCTGCAGCCATGGGCGCATTTTCTCGTCGAGCGAACCGGGCAGGAAACCAAGTTGATCGCCCATCGCGACGACCGGCCGGCTGACCGTGATGCCGTTGTATTTGCGGTTGAAGACTTCGTGCAAACCAGCGGCGACCGCGACCAAGGTCTTGCCCGTGCCGGCATGACCGTAACAAGTGACCAGCGAAATGTCCGGGTTCAGAAGCGCGTCGATGAGGCAGCGTTGGCCGAGGTTGAGCGGCTTGAGCGATTGGCCGTCTGGGATTTTTAAAACTTCGGGGAAATTGAGGCGGACGAAGCGGCCGTCCGCTGCGAGCCGGGCGGGAATCGTTTGCTTCTCACCGGCTCCTAACAAGACGTATTCGTTCACCGCGACGCCTTGGGTGCGATCCTCGGAAATGGCGATTTCACCCGCGCTGGCGAATCGATGAAGCTCGCCCGGATCGACCTCGACCCGACGGACCTCGTAGTTGGATACCTCGCGGGCATCGACCTTGTCGTTGAGATAGTCCTGGCAGTCGATGCCGACGGCGCGGGCCTTGAGCTGCATGTTGATGTCCTTGGTGACGAGGACGACGGGAGCCCGGTTGTGCTGCATGAGTAGCAGGCAGGCGGCGAGAATGCGGTGATCGACGCGCTCGCGGTCGGGGAAAACGCGGTGGAAACGGTTGAGCTGCTCCGAGTTATCCGAGCAGCTCGCGGGATCGTAAATGACGAGGCGCACCGTGCCACCGCCTTCGGTGGCGACGCCCTGGGTCACTTTTTCCGAGCAGGAAAACATCTCGGTTAGACGGCGGTGGACGCGGCGGGCGTTGGCGCCGCGCTCGGTTTGCTCGGACTTGAATTTATCGAGCTCCGCCAGCACATCGACGAGGATGCACAGGTGGTTTTCCTGGAATCGTTCGAGGGCGGCGGGGTCGTGCAGGAGGACATTGGTGTCCAGCACGTAGTTTTTCGCGGATTGCGAAGGGGCCGTTAGACCGAAATCGGTGGGCTTGGGAGAGTCACTGGCGCCACGCTTTTTTCGGCCGCCTCCGGCAGTTTCAGGAGGTTCTTCAAACAATGCGGAGTGACCTTCCTCGGTGCGATGAATCATCGGTTTGGTTGGGGGTGCTGGGAATTCCGGCGGGGGACAGGGTGCGTGCCGCCAGCCCGCCGCCAGCAACAGCAGCGCCAAATCGTGGCATCGAATCTTCCATCAATTTGATCAAGATAACGTGACTATCTTCATGTTTCGCGGCATGACAACCCCCAAATTTTCCGATTTCCTGGAGGCTATTTCCAGCGTTCAAACGGGCGGGCCGCTTCCGCTTGCAAGCCAGTGCTGGTAACGAGCCGCCAGTTCGGTTCGGCGCAACTTGCCGAGCGGGCTGCGGGGAAATTCTCCGATGACCGCTGCGGGTTGCAACCTCCGAAAGCCCGGTGCCTGCGCTTGGTAAAGGGCGTGCGTCGTAACGATGAGTGAGTGGTCCACCGACGGTTCGAACAAGGGAACCAGGGCGTTTCCGGCGCGCGCGTCCGGGACCGCGATCACCGCGTAGGATCCGAGAGTCAAGCTTCCGCCGGACACGGCTAACAGGTTGCGCTCCACCGCTTCGGGATCGACGAGTTCGCCGAGGATTTTCACCAGCGAATCGGCCCGGCCGAGCGGCGTGATCCACGTGCCTTCAAGAATCACGCGGTCTGAAGTCGTATGCCAGCCGGACGCGCGGGGAAAATACCGGGCTCCTGATAGATAGCCTGAAAAAAGCGCCGTGCCCGAAATGGAGAGCAGATTTTCTCCCGTGATTCTGGCGTCCCAGATCGGCAGCAAAGGAATCGAGCCTGGCTGATAGAGCGTCCGCAACTGGTCAAGGCCCTGGGTGGCGATCTGCGATGCGGCCTCGGTCATGCCGTAGCTTGCCAGCACCGGCCAGCCAAGTGCGCGCGCCGCCTGACCGGTTCGCGAATCCAGATGGCCACCACCCACGACAATCGCCACGAGCGAATCAGGCGCGGTTAGATTGGCTTGCACGAGATCATGGACCTGCGTCGGAACCAGCGAGGTGTGGGTGACCCGGCGGGATTTCAGCCAGTCGCGAAACTCTGCCGCGTTCCAGCGCGGGCTGAAGTGTTGAAATCCGCAGCGGGCTTGATAGGCCCTCGTCGCCACTCCGAAGCCACCGACGTGGTCGAGCGGCAATGCGAGTCCCCAACACGCATCCGACGTCACCCGCAGATGAACGTTCACCGCCTCGGCGGAGGCCAGCAGGGCCGCCTTCGAAATCGCGACCCACTTGGATTCGCCCGAGCTTCCCGAGGTTTGAAAAAGCACATGCCCGGCAAGCCCGGGAAATTCCGGAACCGGCGATCCGCAATCGTTCCAAAAGGCAGCGTTTGTTAGTAAAGACGGGTCCATGGCAGGGCGTCCAGCAGGTCATTGAAGCCGAGTCCGGTGCCTTCCGGGATTTTGAAATCCGGCGACCATGGACCAAGGACTTCCGAGAATTCATCGGACTCGAACAGGTGATGCGTCTGCAGGCCGCAGATGCCGGAGAGGCCCGGGAATTGAAGTTCCAGACGCGCCGCTTCCCATGCCGCGAATGCCTGACCTAGCGGATGATCCATGTAGCTTGTTAGGACCACCCGCTGGTCGTGACTAACGGCTGCCTCGCTCAGGAAAAACGGCTCATCGATGGCGGGCTTGATCACCATCACTTGCGCGGCGCCGGTGAGCGGAGCGGCCTCCCGATCCACGGCAAGTTTCACGCGCGTTTTGCGATGAAGTTCGGTCCACCCGATTTCCGAATACGGGCAGGGATCTTCCACAAAGTCGATGGCCGCGCGGGTCGGATCGGTGAGGGCTAACAAAAACTCGGTCGCCTGTTCCGCGGTCAGCGACTCATTGAAATCCAGCCGCCATTTCAGTGCCGGAAACTCTCCCGTCATCACTGCGAGAAATTTTGCCTCCCCCTCCAAATCGCGGCCCGCCTTGAGTTTGACGGTGGTGAATCCCGCTTCCATGGCGAGTGCGACTTCAGCGGTCTCCGCCTTGACGAGAGTCGCGTGGCTCTGCGGCACCTCCATTTCCTCGAACAGCGAGTTCTCGAAATTTCGCGACACGCGGTCGTACTCCGCACAGCGGATCGCGCGCCGCACGATGGGCCAGCGGCGCGCGCCTGATAGATCGGCCAGGCATTTTTCCAGCGTGGGATCGCCGAGTTCCGGCCACGGCTGGATGCAACCATAGCCGCCATCGATCTGGATCAGCACGCCGTCGAAGTAGCGGCGGTTAGAAATGGAATTCAGCAGTCCGCGCGACCTGAGGCGGTAGCGGGAGATTAGCGGTTTTTGTTCGATGAGATGCATGGTCAAGGAGCCATCGCGGCGGCGAAATGAAAGGCGGCGGCGAATAAAATCAACTGCGCGCCGCCCATCGCCAGCAAGCGGTTGAAGGCCGGCCCGGGCGGAAAGGTCAGCACACCCCAGATGATGCGCAGGCCCAGCAGGAAAACCGGAGCACCCGCGATTGCCAGCGTCGGCTGGCCCAGCGGAATCCACAACAGGCCGACGAAGACCGCGATTTTTACCTCCAGCCAGATCACCGCCACCGCGACTTTCGGGCCGCACCTAACCGCCAGCGTGCGCTTGCCGGTGGTGGCGTCCTCCTCGCGGTCGCGCAGGTTGTTGATGGAAATCAGGATCGCCGAGAGCAGGCCGATTTGCAGCCCTAGCAGAAGCGCCTCGCGCGGCCAGCCGCCTGTCTGGACGAACACGGTGCCGGCCACCGCGACCAGCCCGAAGAACAGGATCACGAACAGTTCCCCCAGCCCGCGATAGGCCAAGGGAAACGGCCCGCCAGTGTAGCCATAAGCAAGGAACAGCGAGGGAATGCCGATGGCGATGATCGGCCAGCCGCGTGCCTGATAGAGCACGGCTCCGCAGGCGACCGCGAGGCCGAGAAACACGGCGGCAAGTTGCATTACGGTTTTTGATTTCATCATGCCCGAGGCCGTCACCCGCGGCGGACCGAGCCGGCGCTCCGTGTCCGCGCCCTTTTTCGCATCGATCGCGTCATTGAAAAAATTCGTGGCAATCTGGATCGCGATCGAGCCACCGAGCGTGCAGAGCGCGAGCACGAGATTGAAATTTCCCGTCAATTTCCAAGCCAGCACACACCCCGCCCAGACAGGCACGATGGCGGCAGGCAGAGTTTTCGGGCGGGCGGCCAGGACGCAGGCTGTGAAGGTGGAGGCGGGCACGGGAGGTTCAGACGAGAGCGATGGAGTTGGCATCGAGGAAATCGTCCGCCGTGTCCAGTGCGGCAAGCAGGGAAACAGGTGTTTCCCGGAGTTCTGCCGCAAGTCCCGGGCGCTCGAACAACACGATGCATGGACTGCCGGTGAAGCGGCTGAAATAGCGCAGTCCATCCACCGCGTCCGGGTGATTTTGAATCGCCCGGCCCCAAGCTTGCGGCACGTCGAGCTCGGTGTGCTTCATGGCGCTCAGGTCCAGGCCAAGCGTCCGGCGGACCGACAAGAGTGTTAGGTCGCAGAGGTTCAGGGGGATGGTCCAGGCGATCTTGCTCAATCGCCTGCCCCAATCCACCCTGGCGATGGCGGAGTGATTGAGGATTTGGTCGCCGAAGCATTCCCAAAGGCACGTTTCAAGATCCTCTCCCATGTAGAGCAGGCCACCCGGCGCATCAGGATGCGAAAACCGATGCTCGGGATTCAACCTGAATGAAACCGCCGGAAATTTCGCGCTGTGGATGCGGAACGCCTCCTGCGGACAGGACGCGGAAACTGGCAATGGCGTCAAATCGAAATCGGCTGACGGCAGGCGAATGGGACGCGAGTGCGGCATCAATCGAGGGACGAACGTGCGTAGCCACAGACGCGTTTGACATCTCCTTCCCGCAACACGTCGAGCGGACGCTTGCCTGCCAGGCTGTGGCGCGGGTTCAGGAAAAACACGATTCTTTTCCAGTCATCCACCCAATCTTCCTCAGCGAAAATGGCCAGCACCTCGGGCAATCCCGGCAGGACATTGTCCCTTTGGAACTGCCACGCGGGAAAACGCACCGCGTTCTGGCTCGCTTCCCGCCAGCCGATGAGCTGGCCTTTCTGATAGCGCTTGAGCACTGCGGCTTTGGAAATCCCGAGCAACAACCGCGCTTCCTCCGCCGAGTAACTGCCGCCTTCCGCCTGCTTGAGTTCCTCGCGGGCGACCAGGCCGCGCATGATCGCGCTGGCGTATTTCGCGCGGGGTTTCGCGGCGAGGACGAGCTGGTCCTGCACGGTGGCGGAGATGAGCCGCACCGCATCCAGCGGGTCATGGCGGCTAATTACATCCGCCACGGAGGATGCGAGATCCATGCCGCCCACGCGGTAGGTGGCTTCGTAGTCGTGCAACCGCAGCGTGGGTGGCAGGTCGTCTGCGGCGGGGTATTTGGTGCCCATGCAGGTAGTCTCGTCAGAACAACGAAGGTGTCAACTTCGTAAACCACTATTTTCTCGGATTTGACCCGAACTTGCGGCAAGCGGGACAGGATTTACTCCGCGCCAAACTCTCCGGCGAAAAGGCTGCCAAACGATTGGCTGCTGGCGAAACATTCGAAGCTTGGATCGCTCTACGTTTCCCTCCGCTAGAGTTAGAGCTTTGCCCCATTGAGGTGCCGGATAGAGTGCGACTCCAGATTCCCATGACTGCGAGAACCAAACTTTACATCGCTGGCGCCGTGCTTTTGCTGGCGCTGGGAATGCTGCTCAGGCCTGCGGCGCAGCGCCCCGCGGATACCGTGAGTTCCGCGGCACGCGCCCGCCGGGCCAGACCGGCCAGACCGGCTCCGACGCACCCAAGTCCCTCACGCGCTCCGCGGCGGGCGAAGGATTTCCAATCGTTCGCGCAGCTTGCGCTCAAAGGAGGATTCCCAAAACTCAGCCCGGAAGAAATCGACCACCACCTCCAAACCCAAAACCGCAGTGCGGATTCGCTGCTATCCGCCTTTCGCCTCAGCGGGGACGAAGCCTATCTCACCGAAGCCCTCGCGAAGTTCCCGAACAACCCTCAAGTGCTTTTCTCCGCGCTTCGGCTGTCCTCCGATCCGACGAAATGCCTGGCGCTTCTCGAATCATTCAAACGTGCGGATCCCGGCAACGGCATCGGAAATTGCCTTGCTGCCAAGACCCTCTTCGATCTGGGAAGGAACGATGAAGCATTGGCGGAACTGCTCCAATCCTCCGGGAAGCCCATCGACGATTTCACTATTAGCTCTTGGCAGAATGACGAGGAGGCATACCTCTCCGCCGGGTTTTCACCCGTCGAGGCGAAGATGACATCACTCTATAATTTTGCGAAACCAGCGATCATCGGGATGCGTCAGATGACCAAAAAACTCGATGAAGTGCGTTCCAATCATGCTGCAGCCGGAGACGACGTGATGGTCCAGTCAATGCGGGACATCCAGTTGGAAATGGGAAGCCATCTTCAGGAAGATCCCACGGTCGTCGGGGTGTTGGTGGGTCTCGTTATTGAGAAGGCAGCTTTGAAAGGAAGTGACGCCCCTGAGGCCTTCGCCCGGATTGAGGAGATCGAGCTGCAGAAAAAATCGATGAACGACGATGCTAGAAAAGTCACGGCGATGATAGAAACTTCCGCCGTGCCCGAGAACGACTGGCTGCTTTACTTTGACCGCGTCAAACTCTTCGGCGAAAAGGCCGCCAACGACTGGCTGTTGGGGAAACATCCGAAGCTTTGACCGCCCTAAGTTCACTTGAGAGAGATTGGACTTTGCCGCGTCGAGGTGCTGGATAGAGCGCGGTTCCAGATTCCCATGAGTGCGAGAAACAAACTTTATATCGCCGCCGCCGCGCTTTTGCTGGCGCTCGGAATGCTGCTCAGGCCAGCGGCGCAGCGCCCCGCTGATGCCGAGAGTTCCGCGGCGCGCTCCCGTCCAGCCAGAGCCACGCCGACGCCATCAAGTTCTTCGCGCGCACCCCGGCCGGCGAAGGATTTCCAATCATTCGCGCAGCTCGCGGTCAAAGGAGAATTTCCCAAGCTCACCCGGGATCAGATCGAGAGCTACCTCGAGGCCCAGCACCGCAGTGCCGGAGCGCTGCTCGCTGCTTTCCACCTCGGCAGAGATGACGCGTTTCTCCGTGAGGCGATGGAGAAATTTCCCCACAACCCGCAGGTTCTGCTCGCCTCGCTGGTGTGGTTTACCCGAGAGCCCGCCAAGCGTTTGGAAGGTCTCGAATCCCTCAAACGAGCCGATCCTGACAATGGCATCGCCGATGGTCTCGCCGCCCGGACGCTCTTCGATTTCGGAAAAAATGACGAAGCTCTCGCCGCGCTCTCGCAATCCGTCGGCAAGCCCATCCGCGATTACACGGTTCTTTCCAGCCAGAATGCCGAGGAAGCCTATCTCTCCGCGGGATTCTCACCTCTTGAGGCGAAGATGGCCGCTTTCTTTCAGGGTAGCAAATCGGCGATCCTCGATATGCGCGTGGTGGTGGAGGGACTGAAGAAACAGCGGGCCAGCGAGGTGTTCGCCGGTTGATGACGCGGCTCTCCAATCCTCACGTGACATTCAACTGCAACTGGCCGATCAAATCCGGCAGGGTGGCTTCATGGTGGATTCGCTGATCGCCATGAGCATCGAAAAAGGAGTCCTCAAGGAAATGGATTCTCCGGAAGCCCGCGCCCGGATGGAGGAAATCGAGCTGCAGAAAAATTCAATGGTTGAGGACGCCGGGCGGATCACCGCGATGATGCAAACTTCAGCCGCGCCCGAGAACGACTGGCTGCTTTACTTTGACCGCTTCAAACTCTTCGGCGAAAAGGCCGCCAACGACTGGCTGTTAGGTAAGTATCCAGAACTCTGACCCGTCCGTCGTTCTGTCTGCCGCGAGAAATTTGAGCTTTTCCGGCTCTCGGTGACAGATAGATTTCCGATCAAGATGACGACCGCTCCAAGCGAAGCTGGCCGGGCTTTTTCCAGACTCCGAACCCTTCGCGCTCGAGATGGCCGAGCTGGCGAAAAGCTTGAAAAAACAGCGGGAAAGCGACGTCCTCGCCGGTAACGATGCGGCCGTCCAATCCTCCCGTGCCCTCCAACTGCAACTGGCCGGCCAACGCCGGCAGGGCGGCTTCGTGAGAGATTCGATGCTCGCGAGCGCGGTGGAAAAAGGCGCGCTCAAGGAAATCGACACGCCGGAAGCCCGCGCCCGGCTCGAGGAGCTGGTGTGGGAAAAAAACTCCATGGCCGACACTAATAAACGGCTCGTCTTTAACGTTTCTTCAGGATTTCCGGGCTGGTTGGATCATTCCCCGGTCGGTTCACCAGGCGGCTCTCGGTATGAACGGATGGTTGTGCTTGGCTCGCTGTAGTAAGTCGGCGCTGTTCCGGCCCTCCATCTCCGCCGAAACCGACGGGGCAGGGAATCGCAAGCGGACCCGGCCCGCTCTAATGGAGTTAGGATACCGGGATCGCTGGGAAAATTCCGCTGAGCGTCTTACTCCGTGTCGGGCCGCGGAAACGAGAGCCAATTCCGTGCCATTCAGGCCTGTCCTATCATGATGAATTTCAATGCGCACACGTCTCAAAAAGCCGCGATCCGCACGAACAACTTCCCGTTAACTGGGGGAGTAATCACGGTCACAGCCACACTTTGGACACCGTTGGCCGAAACAGGATCCGGCGATTGAATCGCTCCGGAATCTTCGGTCCATGTATTCAAATCCGTGGAAGTCTGAATCTTGTATGTCAGGCCAGTTAACGCAAGATCACGGCGAGTGTAGGTCATTACACCCTCTTGATCGAATGAAGCGACTAACGGATTAACAGATGCTCCGTCGGTCGGATCGAGTCCGAAAGCATACTCCATCCGATTGCTGATGCCGTCGTGGTCCGGGTCTTCGCTCATGGAGCCAGTTCCTTGGGGATCCAGATCGTAAAGCGCTGCCCAAATCGCTGCGTCGGAGAGGTTGAGATCATCCGGACCCGCGAGCTGGTTTCCCTGAACCTGATCTTCAGTTAGAGTATAATCGTAGAATCTAACTTCATTGATCGACCCGTGGAAATTATTGTCACTTCCGAAATTCGAGCGGCCGATCCAGACGTTGACGTCGTTGATCGCCGTGGGTCCCGAGTGAGAAGGCACTACTTCCATCAGGTTTCCATTCCGATACCAACGCCACTCTTTCATAGCGGGATCATAAGCGAATACCTGATGCAGTTCCGTTCCAAGCACCATGCTGTTGAGAGTGTGCCGATAGGTGGGTCCATTAGCCGGCGCGCCGCCCGCGTGCTCAAGCACTTGGTCTGTCGTGGTATCGACATTGGCCATCAGCGCGAGGAAACCGTTGCCATTGAAGGAGCCGCCAGGCCCGGTGATCTCTCCCGCCGTGGTGGTCCCGATGTCGAACAGGCGGCTCCAGCGCTGGCTGCTGGATTGGGTTGCCCAGATTTCCAAGGTTACTGCGGCGTGGGCGGAGAGGAGACCGTTCGGGAGGTCGATGTAGGCCCGCGTCGCTGGTGATCCGCCGGGGAGGACCACGTTTGTGCCGTTGAAGGTCGCGCCTGCTCCCCGGACCACGCCGTTCGGTCCGCCTGAGCTGTCGGCGACAGGCGTGCCATTGGGAGCGCCGCCGGAAGGCTGGTTGAATGAGAAACGGTGCCGCGGCTGGCGGACAATCTCCGCCGTGGGGCGTGGTGCCATGAACGCGGCCTTCTCGATGTTGTAGTTGTTGAGCACACCGGCCGCTCCGAGCTCGCCGCTATGCAGACGGATTCGCGAGATGGCGCCGGAAAATGGAATCGAGCCGCCGGTGTTAAAGGTGAAACCCGCGTCGTTTTCACGCTCGTTGCCGATGTTGATGGAAAAACCGTCGTGGACATCCAGCAGGCCGGAAGCGGGATCGATCACCACATCCGAGCTATTTAACGCGCCATCGACGTAGATCCGCTGGGTCTTCGTGGCCGCTCCATCGTAAGTCATCACCAGATGGTGCCAACTTCCCGCAGCCGGCGGGCTGCCAACTCCGCCGCCCAATGCCGGTGAATATCCGAGGTCCGGCTGATCCCAGCGGGCGACCGCTCCGAAATCCGAGTGCCTGCCATATCGGAAACCCGCGAAGGTCCCCGCCCCGCCGCCCCGGTGGCTCCACGAGAGCACCGATTCCTCGGCCCGCACGTTGCCCTGGAAGACCCACATTTCCACGGAATGGGTGGCTCCCTGACCATGTAATACGGCGGTGGTCGCCGGTCCGACAAAATACTCGTTTCCTCCATCGAGGATCACCGCGGGCATCCCCCCGACGACGCCTTGGCCGGGAGTTCCGGTCTTGGCGAATCCGCCGGGGATACCGGTAGTTCCGCGCTGCGGCCACGTTGCCGCATTCGCCACGAAGTCGGAGGCATCGAGCTGGACCAATAACTCCCCGGCGATGTCGATGAACTTGGTGGTCACGTTGAGCGTAGCCCTATTGCTGGCGCATCCACCGGCACCACGGCGAAGTAATGATCCACCCACGGAGTTAGGCCGCTGAAGGAGTGGGTGAAATTTTCTGCCTGCACCCGCACGAATGAGACGCCGGAGAGATTGGTGATGACCGTGTCCGAGTAATAAACCCGATAAAACGCCACGTCCTGCTGCGCCCATTGGTTGTAGTTGCTCCAGTCTAGCGTGGCCGGGGGGGCCCGCGGGCGCCCCGCCCCCACCCAAAAAACCCCCCCGGGGGGGGCGGCCGGGGGGTTCCAC
>JANMSI010000167.1:0-27385 GCA_031389115.1 Akkermansiaceae bacterium | reverse complement strand
CAGAGGGACTTTTTTGATCCGCTAAGTCGGAACCCCGCCAGCGGGCCCGCCAAGGCGTCCCGAGGCCACGCTAGAGGAGATTATTCACTCCAATGTTGGACACCGTTGGCGGAGGATCTGGGGGACGGAGCCACGGCGGTGGTGGACGTGGGGGGTGAGCATGCGCCGGAGCGGGGAAATTTCGACCATCACCAGTTTCCCAATGACCACCCGCCGCTGTGCGCGCTGAGTTTGGTGCTGCAACATCTCGGAGTTTACGAGGATGCGCGGCGGTTTTGCGATTGGCTGGAGCCGGCGGAGTGGTTCGACACGCGCGGGCCAAATGAGACGGCGCGCTGGCTGGGAGTGGCGCGGGAGACGTTGTTCAAGCTGAACTCGCCGATCGATACGACGCTGCTCCGCCGCTTCGCCGGGGTGGCGGAATTGCAGCTGGGCGAGCCGCTGTGGGAGGTCATGCGCTGGATCGGCGCGGATCTTCTGGATTATCTGAAAACGCTGCGCGAGCGGCTGAACTACATCGGCGCGGTGGGAGAGTTCTGGGAAATCGAGACGACGAAGGGGCCGTTCAAGGTGTTATTCATGCCACGGGTGGAGCCGCTGCCGGACGAGCCGTCGGCCGGACTGGCGCGGTTCATCGAGTCCCGCCCGGACGCGGGCGAGGTGGTGGGGCTGGTCTATCCCGACCGCCGGGGCGGGGGATTCGGGTTGTCCCGCCACAACGATCACCCGGGGCTGGATTTCACGCGGATCGAGGATTGCGAGGATGTCCATTTCGCCCATGCGCGGGGGTTTGTCGCGAAGACCTCGGCCACGGAGCCGGCGCGGCTGCGGGAGCTTCTCGGGCGGGCGTGGGGTTGAGTGGTCCCAATTGCGTCCGAAACAAGCCCTTGCGTGGTTTCGGTAACGGTGGGATGCATAGGAAAGGCTGTTGCAGCAAGCTTCTCCCGATCTAACTCTCATGCGTGAAACTCTAACTGTCATCGGCTTCATCGTGCTGGCCGTGGCGCTGCGTTCCTCGCGGACAAACTGCCTGCGGAAGCTCGGGGCGCTGGCGATGCTGGTGGCCAGCTTCTTCCTATTTTTTGCGCTGACCGGTAGTTTATGGGGCGGCCTTGCGGGTGCGGCGCTGTGGTTTTTCCTGCCGTGGATCGAGCTGCTGACCCGCATCCGGCGGATGCGCCTGCCGCTGGACAACCGTCTCCGGCATCGGAACATTCCTAATCCTTCGTTCTTCCCGAACGCGACCGAAGCGGCCGCGGCGATGGAGGAAGAAGGCTTCGAGCATGTCTCGGACTGCGGTTGGGAATGGGCGGGCATGCAGCAGTTTTTCCGGATCTTCTGGCACCCGGAGGAGCGCGCGGTGGCTGCGGTTTGCCTTTGCGAGCAAAGCGATGTGGCGTTCGCGTTCATTTCCATCACCTCGCACGACGCGGACGGGAAAATCTGGCGGACGACGAATTTTCCGTTTGAGCCGACCCTGAAATGCCCGCCGAACGTCCGCTGGAACCATGTGCCCTGTGAGCGCAGTTGCTTTCATCGGATCCTCGCGGATCACCGCGAATATCTCGGGCGGCTGAAGATCCCGGCTGAGCGGTTAAGGATGCCGGACCCGGAGGAAATCGAGGACTCCATCGAGCAGGAAATGCGCAACCAGGTGGAGCACAATCTGGCGGCGGGCATCATCCAGCTCACGGGAGACGGCCATTTTCAATACTCAAAACGCGGGCTGGTCTTCTTGTGGGGCCAATTCATCAAGGACATGGTCCGGCTCTGCTAGGAGTCGGGGCGGGGTCTCGCCTGATGGTTCATGTCCCCGGCACGTGTCGCTTCCGCGAAGAGGCTTCCCGAGTTTGGAGATTTGAGATCCCACGAATTTCCTCTTGCTGAAATTCAAAATCTGTCGCTGTCTCCAATCGTCCACCTTGGTGGACGAGGACTTAACAATCCAAGCACAGAGCGGTCGGCATCGACCGCTAACGATGCCGCCAAACCGACCAAACGGCCGGGGAGGCGGCGGCGCATGTCCAGGCTGCCTCTTCGGGGACGGCTAAAGGCCGTTGCGGTCGACTCTGTGCGACTTGTTAACTCCCCGTCCACCAGGAAGGAAATCCTCGATCCCACCTTCCTAATGAAACCAATCGCCCTGATCTTACTCACAGCGCTTTCGTATCTATCGCCTGTTTTTTCCCAGAACGAAGGAACCGTGCCACATGAAGCGCCATTTGCCACCACAGCTCGCATCCTTGGAAACATACCTGACGGCACCCCGCCGCCGCCCGCGCCGGCTAAGCCGGGATTCACCGTTCTGGCCGCGGACATTCTCAACACTGAGATTCACGAACAGGGCGGCCGCCAGATCACGGTGCAGAAAATCTCACCCATAGCCCTCCCGGCATCGCCGGTAGCGGAACCTCCTTCCGACCCAACTCCCGAACTTTTGGCGCGCATCGCGGCGCTCCGCGCGAAGTACCCTAGAAACGAGATCATGTCCCTCGGCGCCACCGCTTATCGGTCGAAGGATTCACCGCCCCGCACGCTCGTCCGCATCTGGACCACCGGTGCGGAAAAGCCCGTCACTTTTTGGTCCTCAGCCGATTTTGCACTTCTTTCAGGCTGCTCTTCGTTCGTCGGTTCCGATGGCGCAACCCGCAGCCTCATTATGATGTGGAGCGCGGTGGACATCGACCGTATCCGCGACCTGATGGCGAGAAAAGGTCGCCAATACGTTCCTCCCGCCTTCCCCGATCTACCGTTAGGCAAAGCCACCTTCGCCATCGCCTCCGGGAATCCAACGGCGGAGAATCTCGCCTCCATCCAGTCCCTCCACGACGTTTATCACAACGAGCACGCCCGTCTTCTAACCGCTTGGCAGGGCCGCGAAGAGGCCCGCCTAACGCAATTGGCCGAGCTCAAAGCCAACCCGCCCAAGCCCAAGGACATCGTCCTCAACTATTTTGACATCGACTCCACCGGCCCAGTTCCAACGAAAGGTGCCGCACGATGAAATCCTCCCTCCCTTCGATGTTCAATGTTGGGCGTTCGATGTTCGATGTTCTCCTCGTCTTCCTATGCGTCGTTCTAACAGCCTCTGACGCCCTCGCCATCGTCGATACCAACGAAAACGGCGTGTCCGACCCTTGGGAAGAACGCTACAACTCAGGAAATCTCTATACAGTCTTCGATCCTCAAGACGACCCCGACGGCGATGGCTGGACCAATGCGGTCGAAGCCACCGCTGGCACTGATCCGCTTGACCCGAATCCCCCTGCCGGAATCATCGTCCCCGAAATCAAACGTCTGTTCGACGTCTGGTACGACTCCGACGACGACGGGATTGACGACGCCTTCTGCCCCGATTTGCTCGTCATCGACTGGCCCACGCTACAGGGTAAACGCTACACCTTGTTCTTCTCCGCCGATCTCACCGCGGACAGCTGGCTTTCCCTTGGCCCGACCCGCTCCGGCACCGGCGCGGAGATCGGCAAGGGCATCCCGCTTACTCAGCCCGACGGCAGCATCCCAGACAGCATCTTCTGGCGGGTAAAAATCGAAGATTTTGACACCGACAGTGACAAGCTAACGGATTTTGAGGAAATCGCTCTCGGCAGCTCATCGTCCAGCCCGGATACAGACAACGACGGAGTGACCGACTGGGAAGAGGTAGTCAACGGCACCAACCCGTTGCTGGCCTTGGACCTCGACGGTGATGGTATGTCCGACGATCTGGAAAAGCCCTTGGCCAGGCAATTTCTCGCCGTCAATTCCACTCCTGAACATTGGGGAACCTTTCACGCCGGTCTACTGACTGGAAATCTCGACCCCAACCACGACTACACCGGCGACGGCCAGCCCATCGGCAGCTTCGTTCCCATGTTCGCATCGATCGCGGGATCACCTCCCACCGGTCTGCAAATTAGGGTTGAGTCCAAATACCGGTGGAACAGGGTTAATGGATACCTCACCACAGACCCGGAAAACTACCCCACCGACGGGTATGATTACGGCATTCCTCCCGATGGCTATGCTTCCTCCAGGCGTCTGGAAAACCCGAGCCAACTATCAACGGCATATTTGACTCAACAGATTGCAGTAACACCCTACATCGCACCCGGGCTATCGTCATCGGCGCTCTCGTGGGAATATTGCTTGGAGAACATGGGAGGACAGTACGCAGCATCTGATGATGCGTTCCCTGATGGGGTATCCAATCAATTCGTGGCATCCCTGTCTCAGACGAAATTCCGCGTCGTGGCCGCACGCGCCGATCACGAACCCGTGAACAAGACTTTCTTCAAGGTGAAATCAAGGTGGGAAGTGAGTCTCTGGAACCTCATCGGAAATCCGGAAGTCGTCTCGGTCGCGCCGGTTGAATTCAACCTCCCAAAAGGACGGCTCTCTACTCCGTGGACTGAGGAACTCGTTCCCTTTACCCATGGGTTCCACACGTATGTCAGCTATGTTCCCGTGAAGGTAGAACAGCAGGACTATAACGAAGCCGACGGAATCCGTTTTTGCCGATGGCTGGACTCGTTTTCCGACAACTCGCTGAAGGCGGATTGTGCCAATATCGACCGCGACCGCTTCCGGATCCGCATCCCCGCCGTGCTGCCGGATCTTACGAAGATCCACATCAGGAGTTCTGGCTTGGCGACTGCCGTGATCGACGGACTATGGGAGTCAAAGAGCACCGACGGCGGCTACGACGTGACGATGAGGGAGGAAAACGGTGCCATGGTAAGCGAGTGGATGCTGCTGGTGAGCGATGGCGATGACGATAAATACTTCAATGGCATTGGCACGGACAATGGCCGGAACGATCAGACGCTCCTTGCGAATTTCAACTCGCCCATTGAGGTGACCCTGCCTGAGTATCAAAACGCCAAAACGACATTTTACGCCCAGAAGCCACTCGGCGATCTGGAAATACAGCCTTACTACCTTTCTCCCGCTGGCAATGTGCCTTCTGGCATGGAGTCAATCATCACGAGCCACCTCGAAAAGATGAAGGAAATCTACCGGCAGATTGGCGTTCGGGTGAGTTATTACGGGATCGTGGGCAAGGCGGTTCCCCAGTTATGGTTCAATGCGGGCACAGTCGAGCCGGCAAACCATTTCACTAAATCTGAGACCGGAGATGCGTGGGGTGCGGTTTGGCAAATTGCGGTTCCTGAAAAGCATATCCGGGTGGGCTTCGTGGATGCCACCCTGATGGCGGGAGATGGATGGGGTGGTCTAGTGCTAGGCATTGCCCCACTTGGTTCCGACCCCGTCATTGTTTCGCTGAAACAAGGCGAGGCACGGGACACTCTCGCCGTGACTGCCCATGAGGCGGGCCACGCGCTCGGGCTGGACCATCTGGAACAGGTGGAGCCTGTGCAATACAATCGCGTTCCGCAACGGTGGCTCATGAGAGACGGCGGAGACCGCCTCTCGAGATGGAATAATGAACCGACCGACACCAAACGCTTCCAATCGGGAGACTTCGACATCATCCGCAACAGCACCTTTTATGCTCCCAATTGATTTCAAAATCGTCTGCGGTGTCTGGTGCGCGCTCGGGTTGTACGCCGCTGCGCAGGATGCCGTGCCCAACAGAGGGGATCGTCTAGCAGCCGAAAACGCAGCTCGGCTTCGCGAGTTCGAAAAAAAACACGGGCCCCAGCGCCCACGCCGTTCCATGTCCCCCGAGATGAGCGCGGTCGCGGACCATCCGGACCTGCTCGATAATCTGGGGGCGGAGGATCTGGCGAAGATGTCCTTGGACGATCCCTTGCTGAAATATGCCTATTACGAGGTGTTAAGAAACAACATCGGTGATTTCAATCAGATGCCACAGATGGCACCGCAGTTGAAACGGGTATTGGTGGACATGCGCCGCCGGGGGGAGGCGGTTTCGCCCATGCTGCTCAAGCTGGTTGAGGAAAATCAGGAAAGCGTAATCGAGTCTGCCATTCTCGCCGGTATCCAGTATTTGGACACGGTCCGCATCGAGCCGTTTCTGGACTACGCCCGCAGGCTGCTGCGCGAACGCACGAAAACCATGACAGTCTATTCCGCTCCGGTGGCGTCTGCCCTTCTGGCGCAACATGGCACGAAAGAGGACGAAGCGTTGTTGGAATGGGTGATCGCGGAATGGCCTTTCGGGGCGAGTGAGGTCACCGATGATCTCAAGATTTTGAGAGCTCGGCTGAATCCTCCCCAGCCCGAATCCCGTCCCGAGCGGCGGGATATCCCTTCATCGCATGCTGTGAGTGATGCCCGCTCGGCGGAAGTCGCCGAAAAAAATCCGCAGGAGGGAGGCTCCGCGATATCCCAAGCAAAACCGTGGATCATCGGCGGCATGATCTTTGTGGTTATCTTCGGAGTGTTTCGACTTCTACGAAATAGCCAGCGCGGGCCATCATCGTGAAGTGGGCCGTGAGCTTGGGCTGGAACATCCGTGTTCCACCTGGCAAACGTGAAAAATCGGTTATTGAGATCAGGCCTTGAATGTTCCCGCCACAACTAGACCGCCGATGACGAGTCCGATCACGATCCGATACCAGCCGAAGACCGAGAGGCCGTGGCTTTGCAGATAGGAAACCAGCCATTTCACCGCCACCGCCGCAGAAAGCGCCGCCGCTGCGATGCCGATGACCAGTGAAAGCGCGCTGTAGGTGTCCAACATCAGCTGGGTCCCGCCGAACCAGACGTCATACTTTGCGTCGAGGCCCTCGACCTTCCAAACTGCCTTTTTCGCCGTGGCGGCGGTGAGCGTGAGCACTCCGAGCAGGAACGAATACTCGACCGCCGCTCGGATCGAGAGTCCGACGAGCAATCCGCCGACGATGGTCATCAGGCTGCGGCTCGTCCCTGGCCACATTGCCACGCATTGGAGCAGGCCGATCAGCAGGGCCATCTTCAAGGTCATTTCAAAAAGCTCCCTGCCGTTGCCCGCCACCGGATTTCGTTTCCGCCACCAAGCGGTCACAAGGATCAGCACGCCGCCGACGATCCAGGCGACGATCACCGGCCATATTCCGAAAAGTTGCTCCTCGATCTTGTCATTGAAAATCAGGCCGATGACCGCGGCCGGCAGAAACCCGGCGAGCACCATCAGCGCGAGCTTCAGGCCTTCCGGATCTTTTCCGAGCAGACCTTGGATCATCTGCCGCACCCGTTTAAAATAGAGTCCCAGCACCGCCAGAATCGCGCCGCCCTGGATGCAGATGGCGAAGGTGTCGGCGGCCGCCTTTTCCGTGGCCGTCGCCGTGCCGATTCCCATCAGATGCTGGGCGACCAGCAGATGCCCGGTGGAGCTGATCGGTAGATACTCGGTGATCCCTTCGATCACGCCCAGGATGAATGCTTGCCAAGGTTCCATGGTGAATTTCCGCGGCAAGCTGCGGAAGGCGGGTCCGTCGGGCAAGGCATTTGCGATTGATTCGCCCGGACGGGTGGCGGATGGTCCGGCGAGATGTTTCCGCAACCATGAAAGTCCAGTATCTCAGAATGGTGCGTCGGGCGTTCCGGGCATTGCGCCATCCGAAACTCCGCCACCGCCCATGGTGGCAAAAAATTTCCAAACCCCTGTTCCATCGCAGTTTGTGGGTGCCGTGCCGGGACACGGTGGCGTCCGGCCTGGCGATCGGCCTGTTTTTCTCGATGATGCCGTTCATCCCCCAGTCGATCATCGCCGCGATCCTCGCCATGCGGGCAAAAGTGAACGTCCCCTTCGCGATGGGCGCCTGCTTCGTGAGCAATCCGCTCACCAACGTGCCGTTCTGGTATGCGCAGATCCATGTGGGGCAATGGCTGATCGACTTTCTGTCGCTGCCGGTCCTGCCAGGGCAAATCACCCTCCCGATGGTCGGCGTCGTGTCGGCGAGCAACTGGATCGTCGGCTTCATGGCCATGGGAGTGCTGCTCTCGCTCTCCGCTTATCCCATCGTCCATTTATTTTCCGCGATTCTGCCGAGATATCTCCCCGTCCGGCGGGACGGAATCAGGCCGGCAAGGGCGGCAGTAAAACCTCTGGAGCGAACCGACGGGCAGTGACGTTCGCGCCGCAGGGTGCGCCCAAGCGTTCCGATAGGTTCGCTACGGGAAAGCGAAAACTCTGCACCTCGTCGACTCTGGAATGCCGGATCAGGCCGCCCAACCCGATCGCTCCCAGGCCTAGCAGCGCAAGGACGCCGCTGACGAGAAGGCCGATTTTCAGCGTTCTGCCGGCCGGCGGAGGAGCGGCGCGGCGTTTGAAATAGTCGTCGAACCCACGGGTGAGTTTCCCTACAAGCGTTTCGAGAAATACGTCCGGGACGAGCCTCGGATCAGTGGCGGTGAGCGCCTGACTGATGATCGCTTCGGTTTCGTTGGCAGGCACCAGGACCGGTTTTCCGGCGGTGGTTTGCCCGCCCACCATGTCGCGGCCGAATCCCAGACTGCGGCTGTCCGATTCGAACACCAGCACGAGCCCATTTCCATCAGGGATCCATTCGTTGCGGAGCTCGATCGCCCGCTCCGGCGCGGTGGCTGCCATCCTGACCGGTTCCACAACCAGATAAACCATGAAACCGTGGTTCTGGTCGAGTCGCCGCAGTTGATCGGAAATCCGCTGCAAGGCACCGGTGTTGCGGTTGAAAAATCCCTCTACGTCAGAAACTCCGAATACCGGCGGAGCCTGCGCTTCCTGCAAGGATTGGCCGTGTCCTGGATACACGAAGCACCCCAAGCCCAGCCAGACTGCCAGCAATTTGTGAAAACGAAACACCGGCCGAAATCCTTTAATGTTTCCTAATTAAAGCAAGGAGGATTCCCGCAGCGGTAGACTGATGTTTCAAAACAGGCTCCCTGGTACACTTGGGTGAAAAAATTTTAAAATTTCCGCCGATCACACTAAAAATCGTCCACTTTCCAGCCGGATTTCAGTGGAAGAAATCCTGTTCTACTGGCGCTGATCCGCACTAGGAAATCGCAAAATCACGTAACCTGTTGAACAAGAGCATTTTTAAAATTTGTTAAAATGTCCAAATTTAATCTTGCGAGTGGAGTGCACCGCAGTGTACTTTGCTGCACCGACACGCAGTCTCCGATCCGCCAGTGAGCACCACCGAACACAGCTACATGGGATACACGTCCTACAAGATGGACCCGAAGTATCGGGTTTCCATCCCGACTGCGTGGCGTCCGGCGGCTGGGCAGGTGTTGTTCCTGCAGTTTTCCAAGACATATGACATGCCCGTCATCAAGGTGCTGAGCGAAAAGGCTTACAACAGGCGCAAGGAATCCGTGAACAACAGCCCGGACCTGACTCCCGCCAGGAAGCTCGCGAAGCTGGGCCAGCTTGCGATGCTCTGCCGCGAAGCGAGCGTGAACGACCAAGGCAAGCTGCTGGTCCCCAAAGAACTCAGCGAAGCCGCCGGAATCGCCTCGGAATCCGAGGTGGTTCTCGCCGGCCGCGACATGCACTTCGAAGTCTGGAGCAAGGAAAACCACGCCCGCGTGCTCGAGATCGAAATGAACCCCGACGAGGACGACGACCTCGGGATTCTCTAAACACTTTCCCACCAACACACCCAACAGCAGCAATGTTGTTCACCTATCCAACTCTGACACTCGAAGCGGTCCGCAATCCGGCGGCTTCGGTCGCTTTCGCCCGGGTGTCAGGGCTGGGATTCCTTTCAGACGAATCGGCTGGCTCGGGACAGCACGCCGGTTTGTCGATCCAAACAGATGTCCGCACCGCTCCTGGCTGGTTGTCGATGCGGCGTCTGGTGATTTTCATGGCCAAGCGCGGCAGGTCTCTCGGGACAGAGCTTTCCGCGCCTTTTGAAACGATGGTCCGCGCCGCTCCTGGCTGGTTGTCGGCGCGGCCATCGCAAATTTTCCTTTCAGACAAACCGGTTGGCTCGGGACGGCACGCCGGTTTGTCGATCCAAACAGACGTCCGCACCGCTCCTGGCTGGTTGTCGGTGCGGCGTCTGGTGATTTTCTTGGACGGGCGGATGGAGTCTTTCGGGATGTTGCTCCATTCGCTCATTGTAACGATGGTTCGCGCGGCTTCAGGGGTGTTGTCCGCGCGAACCTCGTTCGATTTTCTATCGGGACAAAACGGCGCGCTCGGGACAGCGCGCCGTGAAGTCGAAAAAACGGATGCCTGCGCTGCTCCTGGCTGGTTGTCGGCGCAGGCTCCCGTTGATTTTTCAGAAACCGCCGGCGACTACCATTTGCCGGTATTCCCGGCCGAGGTCGGCGAGTGGATGGCCGCCGGGGCGGACCAGTTCATCATCGACGGCACGCTCGGCGGCGGCGGACACAGCGAGATTTTTCTCAAAGCCGGTGCCCGCGTGCTCGGCGTGGACCGCGACCCCGAGGCTCTGGCTCACGCCCGCGCGCGGCTCGCTGATTACGGCGAGCGCTTTTCCACGTGGGAGGGAAATTTCTCGAGCCTTTCCGAAATCCCCGAAATCCAAGCGGGAAAAAGGGCCGATGGCCTGCTGATGGATCTCGGCGTTTCCTCCCGCCAGCTCGACTCTGCGGCCCGCGGATTTTCGTTCATGCGGGAAGGCCCGCTCGACATGCGGATGGGACCCTCCAGCCCGCGCACCGCGGCGGACATCGTCAACCGCTGGCCGGAAGCGGAGATTGTTAGGATTCTGTTTGAATACGGTGAGGAGTCGAGCGCTCGCCGGATCGCCGGTGCGATCGTTAGACAACGGGCCGTCAAACCGTTCGTCACCACCCTCGATCTCGCAACCTGCATCGAGAAAGCGATCGGCCGCCACGGCCGGACCCATCCGGCGACCAAGACTTTTCAAGCTATTCGGATGGCGGTGAACGAGGAACTCGAATCGCTCGCCACCGCCCTCGCCGCCGCGCCCGCCGCGCTTAAACCCGGGGGGCGCTTGCTGATCATCACCTTCCACAGCCTCGAAGACCGGCTGGTAAAACGGTTCCTCAAACACCGCTCCACCGAATTCCTTGATGAGCCGGGATGGCCGGAACCCCGACCCAATCCGGACTACCAATTCCGGCTGCTGGCCCGCAAAGCCATCGCCCCCACAGCCGCAGAAACCTCCCTGAACCCGCGAGCCCGCAGTGCCAAACTGCGGGTTGCCCAGCTTTTGGACCCCAAGCCATGAACCGCCGCCGCAACGAAACCCGCACGCCCTTTCTGGTGTTTTTCGCCCTCATCCTCGCCGCCGGCATCGCCGCCGCTGGTGGGGTGCTGCACGCGTTTTACAAAAACCGCCAGGTCCAGATCACCCGGGAAATCGACGTGATCGACCGCAACATCGTCCAGTGCCGCCTCGACATCCAGACCTCCGAGATGCGCATGGACGAACTGCTCAACCGCTTCGTGATCCGCAAGCAGATCGAGCAAAACGGCTCGTCCCTCCGCCCGATTCCCTTGGGCGTCGTGGAGGAAATCGATGCGGCCACGTCCAACCGCCACAGCGTCGCCTCCGCGGCACCCTGACCTTTGAGTTCGTCCTTTCAAACCCGCTGCATCGTTCTGTGCTCGGTCCTGGTGGCCGGGCTCAGTGTGCTTTCGGGGAGATTGGTCCAGATCCAGATGGTGGATCGCCAGCACTACGCGGAAAGCTCCCGGAAAGCCTACCATCGCATCGAAATCCTGCCCGCCATCCGCGGCATGATCGTGGACCGCCACGAGGAGCCGCTCGCGAAAAGCATTCCCGTTTCCTCCGTCTTCGTGGATAAGAACCACCTGATGGATCCGAAAATCGCCAGCTTCGGCCTGGCCTATCAGGAAGCCAGCGCGGAGCCCGGCTGGAGCGAGCTTGACCCCATCAAACAACGGCGGCGGATCAACACGCTGCGCGGCGATTTGTTAGTGAAGCAAAGCCCGGAAGTGCTAGTGCAAAAGCATCTCGCCTACGCGGTCGGCATTCTCGCCCGGCCGCTCGGCATGCGCCGCGAGGATCTCCGCGCCAAGATCGAGAACAGCAAGGGCACCTGGCTGTCGGTCGCCAAGGAACTCCCTCAGGACGTGGCGGATCATCTGCGCGAGGAAATCAACGCCCATTGGATCCAGGGATTCGAATTCGAGAACTCGATCAAGCGCTGGTATTCCACGCAGGATCTCGCCAGCCACCTCATCGGCTTCACCGGCGAGGTCGCGAAAAAGGACGAGGAGGGAAAACCTCATACCCGGATTCTCGGCCGCTTCGGCATCGAGTCCTCGATGGAGGATTTTCTAGCCGGCAGGAGTGGCTCGCGGGAACATTTCCGCGACGCCCGCGGGCTCGTGGTGCCGGGCAACTCCGGCAGCCTCAAGCCGCCGCGCGCCGGACTGAACGTGAAGCTCACGCTGGACATCGGCATCCAATCCATCGTCGAGGAAGAGCTCGACGCCGGCCTTGCCGAGTTCGGCTCGAAGAAGGGCGCGGTCGTCATGATCGATCCGAAAACCGGAGAAGTTCTCGCGATGGCCAGCCGCCCGAATTTCGACCTCAATCACAAGGAGAATCTAGCGGAGAACGGCTACAACTACGCCATCCAAGCGATTTACGAACCCGGCTCGACGATCAAAATCGTAGCCGCCGCCGGCGCACTGAACGAGGGCCTGGTCACTCCCCAAACTTCGGTTTACTGCCACAATGGCTCCTACCGGGCGGGAGCGGTCAGCCTGAGGGACAAGCATCCGGCCGGCTCGTTGAGCTTCGAGGGAGTCCTGCAAAAATCCAATAACATCGGCACCTACAGTCTGGGCCGGCAGCTTGGTGCGAAGCGGTTTTACGACTACCTCCACAACTTCGGCTTCGGCCGCAAGACCGGCATCCTCCTTAGCGGCGAAAGTGCCGGCATGGCCCGCAACACCGGCAACGAGGTGGATTTTTCACGCGCTTGTTTCGGCTACGCCTCCAACGTCACACCCCTGCAGCTCGCCTGCGCCTACTCGGTCATCGCGGGCGACGGGAAACTTCGAAAACCTCATATCGTCAAGGCGCTCATCGCCAATGACGGCACCGTGGTGGAAGACTATCCGCCCGAGGTCGTGAACGACGTGCTCAAGCCCAGGACCGCCATCCAGATGCGGGCGGCCTTGGAAAAAGTCGTGCTGAAAGGCGGTACCGCCACCCAGGCCGCGGTGAATGGATTCCGCGTGGCGGGCAAAACCGGCACGGTGCAAAAGCACAACCCCAAGGGCGGCTACATGGCGAACGCCGAAATCGTTTCCTTCGCGGGGATGATGCCGGCGCAGGATCCCGCCTTCGTCTGCATCGTGGTGATCGACGACCCGCATCCGCGCGACAAGGCAGTTAGAATTTTCGGCGGCAGCATCGCGGGCCCGATTTTTAGCAGAATCGCCACGCGCGCGGCGTCGCGCATGAACTTGCAACCGACCGAACCGCTCGCGCCGCCGCTTGCTTCCACCACCAAATGATTCTCCGCGATCTAGTTTCGAATCTGGCAAAAGTGACGGTCGCAGGATCGCTCGACGCGGACGTCCATGCCATCACCGCGTCCTCGCGCGAGGTGGCTCCAGGGATGATTTTTGCCGCCATTCGCGGGACTACGCTGGATGGCCACCGCTTCATCAACGACGCGCTGGCCGCCGGTGCCACCGCCATCCTGGCGGAAGCCGCGCAGCCCGCGGAATACGCCGCGCCCGCCGCATGGATGCACGTGCCGGATAGCCGCGCGGCTGTTTCCACCCTCGCCTCGGTCCTGGCAGGTCATCCGTGGCAGGAGCTGTCGATGGCGGGGGTGACTGGAACTAACGGCAAGACGACCACCGCCTACCTCCTCCATCATCTGATGAAATCCGCGTGGCATCGCGCGGGATTGTTAGGCACCATCCTTGTCGATGACGGCGAAACGGTGGAAACCGCGAAACACACAACTCCGGGCTCCATCGAGCTTTCCGCACTGCTCGGCCGGATGAGGGACAATGGCTGCCGCGGCGTGGCGATGGAGGTTTCCTCGCACGGCATCCATCAGAAGCGCATCTCGGCGATCGGCTTCGACGCTTGCGTGTTCACCAATCTAACGCAGGACCATCTCGACTACCACGGCACGCTCGACGCCTATTTCAAGGCCAAGGCGGATTGGTTTCTCGACCTTGCCGCCGACCCTCGCGGGAAAAAGCCGGTGGCCGTGATCAACATCGACGACGCGCACGGCGCGGAACTCGCGGCATTGTTGGACGGCAAAATGGCGGTCACCCGCTTCGGCTTCGGCGTGAGCAGCGATTTCCGCGCGAACAACTTCCGCCAGAACTCGCGGGGCATGGATTTCGAACTCGCGGCAAAGGGCAAAACCTATCTGGTCCGCGCGCCGTTGATCGGCCGCTTCAACGTTTACAATCTGCTGGGGGCGATCGCCGCCGCCAACGCCTGCGGGATCCGCCCGCGCGATGCGGTCGCCGCGCTGGTCGAGGCCCCGCAGGTTCCCGGGCGCATGGAAAACGTCGGCAACGCTGGCGGAGCCACGGTTTTCGTGGATTACGCGCACACTCCCGACGCCTTGGAAAACGCCTGCCGCACGCTTCGCGAGCTCGATCCCCGCCGCCTCATCACCGTCTTCGGCTGTGGTGGCGACCGCGATACGGGCAAGCGCCCTCTGATGGCGTCCGCCGCCGCGCGGCACAGCGATGCGTGCGTCGTGAC
The DNA here is from genome assembly GCA_031389115.1 of Akkermansiaceae bacterium. Lineage (GTDB taxonomy): Bacteria > Verrucomicrobiota > Verrucomicrobiia > Verrucomicrobiales > Akkermansiaceae > Luteolibacter. Next base: position 12,773 of record JANMSI010000167.1, on the reverse strand, counting down.
TTCTGACAATCCCCGTTCGGAAGATCCTCTAACCATCATCCGCGAGATCGAGACGGGCCTTCGCGGGAAAACCTTCCGCAGCATTCCGGACCGCGCCGAGGCCATCGATTTCGCCGTCGCGAACTCGCTCTCCGGCGACATCATCCTCATCGCCGGCAAGGGCCATGAGACCACCCAACAGTTCGCGGACCACACCATCGACTTCGATGACCGCAAGCACGCGAGCAAGGCGCTGCGCGACCGAGCCCAAGCCATCACCGAACAGCGATGAGTCCGATCACCGCCCAACAGTTAGTGGACATCCTCGGCGTTTCCCTCGCCGCGGGTCGGGGCGACGTGCTGGTCACCGGCGGCGTCTCGACCGACACGCGCACGCTTCCGCAGGGCTCGGCATTCTTCGCCCTGCGCGGGGAAAATTTCAACGGCGACACCTTCGCCGCGAAAGCGCTAACAGCCGGTGCTGCGGTCGCCATTGTCCAGGAATGGACGGACGAAGCTCCTCCAAACACCGCGATCATCGTCGTCCCCGACACTTTGTTAGCCCTGCAACGCCTCGCCCTCTGGTGGCGCAAGCAGCTCGACATCCCGGTGGTGGCAGTTACCGGTTCTAACGGCAAGACCAGCACCAAGGATTTCACCGCCGCCGTGCTATCCCGGAAGTTCAACGTATCCGCGACCAAGGGTAACCTGAACAACCACATCGGCGTCCCCCTAACGGTCCTCGCGACGACGAGGGAACACACCGCCGCCGTCTGGGAAATGGGGATGAATCATTCCGGCGAGATCGCCCCGCTGTGTGAAATCGCCCGGCCGAAGTACGGCATCATCACCAACATCGGCACCGCGCACATCGAGTTTCTCGGCAGCCGCGAGGCCATCGCCGATGAAAAAGGAATGCTCGCCCGCGCGCTGCCGCCGGATGGGATTTTGTTTCTACCGGCAACTTGCGATTTCAATGACTACCTCCGCCAAAGGACGAAAGCCGCGATGGTTTCCGTCGGCAACGGCCGCGGTTTGATCCGCGCGGAGAATTTTCGCTTCGAAGTGGATGGGACGTCCTTCAACCTGGTGATCGACGGTGCGGACGCGGCACTGGTCACTCTCAAAGTTCCCGGTCGTCACATGGTCACCAACGCGCTGTTAGCTGCCGGAGTAGGCTGCAAACTTGGGATTTCTCCCGCGGAAATCGCCGAGGGTCTCTCAGGTGCAAACCTCACCGGCGGGCGGTTAGGCCGCTACGAACTCCACGGCGCAACAATCATCGACGACACCTACAACGCCAACCCCGAATCGATGGCAGCGGCCATTGAGACGCTGGCGGACACGCCTGTTAGCAACGGAGCTCGCCGCATCATCGTCCTCGGTCGCATGGGCGAGCTCGGATCTCACGCCCCCGCCGCGCACCTCCGGACAGGCGCTCTGGCAGCCGAGCGTCAACTCACGGTGATCGCCGTGGGCGAGGGCGCGGAGGGCATCGCCGAAGGAGCTAACAACGCGCCTCATTTTCCCGACCTCCAGCAAGCGGCCAAGTGGCTGACCCGCGAGGTGAAACCCGGTGACGTCGTTCTTTTCAAGGGCAGCCGCGCCGCCACCGTCGAGCGTGTCATGCACGCCGCCTTCCCCCGCAACTGATGCTCCCCGCGATTTACGACTTTTGGTATCAAGCGTTCGAAGCTGAAAGAAGTCTCGGCCAAGAAGGCTGGGCGCATACTTTTTCGTTTTTAAACCTGTTTCAATACATCACTTTCCGTGCCGCCTGCGCCGGGCTGATGGGGTTTCTTCTATCGGTTTTTTTCGGTCCCGGCATCATCCGGCATTTGATTTCGCTCAAAGTGGGCCAACCGATCCGCTCGGCGGCGGAGGTCCACAAGCTGGCCGAACTCCACGGCGGGAAAATCGGCACGCCGACGATGGGCGGCGTGCTGATCATCGGCTCGGTGCTGATTTCCACGCTGGTCTTCGCCCGGCCGCTTAATCCGTTCATCGCCGTCTGCGCCTGCACCATGGCCGCCTGCGGGTTGTTAGGATTTTGCGACGATTACAAAAAGGTGAAGGAGAAGAAGTCCGACGGCATCAGCAGCAGGAAGAAGCTGGGCTGGCAATTGGTCATCGCCCTCGTCGCGGCCTGCTTCATCTATTTTAAAAAGGAAATCTCCGGTTTCGGCGCCTCGCCCCAACAGATCGCCGACGGGCTGGCCGGCTATCGCCTGGGCGAGAATCCGATCGGCATCGGCGCGATTTCGTTCCCCTTGTTCAAGATTGCCATCGTCGATTTGCAATGGCTGATCATCCCATTCTTCGCGATCGTGATCGTCGGCTGCTCGAACGCGGTGAACCTAACCGACGGGCTGGACGGGCTGGCGACGGGGACGACGATTAGCGTGGCGCTCTCGTATGCGTTCCTCGCCTATCTGGCCGGTCACTTTTTCATGGCGACAGAGTATCTGGTGATTCCGCACAACCGCTACATCGGCGAGCTGGCGATTTTTCTCATGGCGCTGGTCGGCGCGTGTTTCGGGTTCCTGTGGTTCAACTGCCATCCAGCCAAGGTCTTCATGGGCGACACCGGTTCGCTGGCCATCGGCGGCGCACTTGGCACGGCGGCGATCTGCACCAAGCAGGAACTCCTGCTCGTCATCATCGGCGGCGTCTTCGTGATGGAGGCGATGTCGGTCATCCTTCAGGTCGGAAGTTTCAAACTGCGCAAAAAGCGGATCTTTAAAATGTCGCCGATCCACCATCATTTCGAGCTGCTGGGCTGGCACGAGAACCAGGTCATCATCCGCTTCTGGATCATTTCAATCATGCTGGCACTCTTCGGCCTCGCCCTGCTCAAGATCGCCTAATCGAACCATGGACCTCACCGGAAAACATGTCGCCATCCTTGGCGTGGGACGAAGCGGCCGCGCGGCCGCGGCGCTCGCTCTGCGCGAGGGCGCGACGGTTTCCGCTTGGGACAGCGCGGGTTCCGAAGCTTTCACCAACATGCCGGAAGGTGTGGAAAATCATCCGCACGCAACCGAAGCGGACGGTGAAAAACTCATTTCCGATTTGCTGGTCGTGAGTCCGGGTATCGACACCTACGGTGCCTATGTCGCGGCGTTTTCCCGTCAGGTGGGCGAGGTCATCGGCGAGGTCGAGTTGGCCGCCCGATTCTATCAGGGAAGGATCATCGGCATCACGGGCACTAACGGGAAGACCACCACCACGGAGCTGGTCGCCCGGATTCTTTCCCACGCGTCGCTCGGCGGCACGGCCTGCGGGAACTATGGGACGCCTTTCGCGGAGGTCGTCCTGCAGGCGAATCCCCCTGCGGTGGTTTCGTTGGAGCTGAGTTCGTTTCAGTTGGAAACAATTTCCACCCTGCATCCGGTCGTAGCGATTTGGCTGAACTTTGCGCCGGATCACATGGATCGCTACCCGACCGTGGCGGCTTACCGCGCCGCCAAGATGAGGATTTTCGAGAACCAAACGGCCGCCGATACCGCCGTGGTGCGGAGCGGGGAGGAATTTCCCGATCTTGCCGCTAACAAAGTCGTCTTTTCCACGACCGACAGCACGGCGGACTGGTTCTCTGAAGGCCACATCATTCTTCACGGCGGGGAGACCTGGCTCGACATGGACCGCGACACAAGCCTGCGCGGCCTTCACAACGCGGAGAATACGATGGCGGCTCTAGCAGCCTGCCAGTCGCTCGGGCTTTCCGCACCGATGATGCGTGAGGCGCTGCACGGCTACGCGCCGCCGCCGCATCGTTGCGAGCTCATCCGCACGCTCGACGGCGTCGAATATTTGAATGACTCGAAGGCCACCAACCTTCATGCCTTGGAGAGCGCGCTGCGTTCTCAGACACGGCCGGTTGTTCTGATTGCCGGGGGTAAGGAAAAGGGCCTCGACTATGCATCGGTGGTCCCGCTGCTCGCGGAAAAGGCGCTCGCAGCGGTCACCTTCGGGCAGATCGCGCGGCCTCTGGCGGACTTGTTTGCTAACGCTGTTAGTTGCCAGGCGGTGTCCACGCTGACCGATGCCGTCAAGGCCGCGCGCAGTCTGGCGCCGCGCGGCTCCACGATTTTACTCTCACCGGGAACGTCGTCGTTCGACCAGTTCTCCGGCTACGAACAACGCGGAAACGCTTTCCGCGATCTCGTCCATCAACTCCGCTAACCGAAATGAAATTCCAGACTCTTCCTGTTAAACGCCGTCCCGTGCCGAAAGGGATTTTTAAACGCCTGCGCGCCGTCACCGGCCATCGCAAACAACGGGTCGCCGCCGCCGGAATCCCCGACATGGATGCCGAGGACAGCAGCTCGAAGATTTCCCGCGCCCTAACGATTATTTTCCTGATTCACATCGTGGTGATCGGCCTGATTTTCATACACATCAATTTCCTCGATGGCCGGACTCCGGAAGAAACGAAATCGGCGAAGGTCGTGACCCAGGAAGCCGTCCCGGCGGTGGCCAGCGTCAAGCCCCGCCCGGATCTGCCGCGGTTGTCGTCGGGAGAGAAACCTTACATTGTTAGGCAGGGCGACAACTATGCGCGGATCGCCGAAGCGGTCGGCGTGGAGGAGGGCGATCTCCGGTTGATCAACAAACATGCCGATATCGTGCCTGGGCTTTTGCTCAAAGTTCCACCCCAGCGCATCGCCGCCAGCCTGCCGCCGACTGCGGCTCAACCGCCGGCCGATACCAGCGCCGGTCTGGTGGACGCGGTGGATGTGAGCGCCGCCCCGCGCGCCAAACTGATCCGGCCGAACATCGCTCCATCCACGAAGGCGGTCCCCGTGGTGGCGTCCGGCAGGAGCTATGTCGTTAAAAACGGCGACAGCGTCTGGCGGATCGCCAACAAGTTCAAAGTCAGCCAGGCCGACCTCATGAAAGCCAACGGCATCACCGATGCCCGCAAGATCAAGGCCGGCATGAGCCTGGCGATTCCCCGTTAGTTTTTCTGTTCCGATGACCCGCCACTGCTCCCTCATCCTCTGCACCGCCGTCGCGGCACTGGTCGCGTTGGGGTTGATCATGCTGACCAGCACGGGTGCGTGGGTCAAAGGCTTCGCGCCTCACCATTTCCTGTCCCGACAGGCGCTGATGGTCGGCATCGGTCTGCTAGCTGCCGTGGCCGCTGCTAGATTTCCGTTGGAGGTCTTGCGGAAGTCCACGCCGTGGTTGTATGCCGGGGCCTGCATCTTGCTGGTGTTGTGTTTCGTGCCCGGCATCGGCGACGAACTCCTGGGAGCCAAGCGCTGGATCAAGCTCCCCTTGATCGGCCAGTTCCAACCGTCCGAGACAGCCAAGATCGTGATCATCTTGGCCTTGGCGGCGTGGTTCGCGAGATGGCAAACCGAGGTCCATACCTTCTGGCGCGGCTTTGTGATCCCCGGTGCCATCGCCGGTGTCCCGATCGTTCTCATCGCGGTGGAAACGGACATTGGGACCGCGCTGTCATTGTCGGTCGCCGTTGGCGCGATGATGTTTTGCGTCGGGACCCGGTTGCTTTATGCCGTTCCGACCGCACTCGCGGTTATTAGTGGTGCCGCCTATTACATAGCCAACGACGGAGTCCGCCGCGCCCGGATCGATGCGTGGTTGGATTTGGAAAATCCCATCTATCACCAGAACATCGGCATGCAGCAATGGCGCGGCCTGCTCGCGTTGGGAAATGGCGGTCCGTGGGGTGTCGGCCTCGGCAACGGTGTGGAAAAATTCGGGACGCTGACGTTTGCCTACAGCGATTTTATTTTTCCTGTCGTGGGGGAGGAACTCGGCCTGCCCTTCACCCTGGGCGCGGTCGCCTGCTTCGTCATGATCGCGGTCGGCGGTTGCGGTATCGCCTTGCAGGCCGGCAACGTTTTCAACCGCTGTGTAGCGTTGGGTCTCACCTGCGCGATCGTGGTGCCGGCGATGGTGAACATTGGCGTCACCACCGCGCTGCTGCCGAATGACGGACTGCCGCTACCGTTTGTTAGTTACGGTGGAACCAGTCTCGTTTTCAGCCTCGCGGCGGTGGGAATGTTAGTTGGCATTCACCGCCGCTCGCACGCCCGCGTCGCGCAGGAATTTCCGCTGACCCCGCAGACGCGGCTGGCCGTTAGGCTGTGACGAAAAAAAAGGGATCGGCCCCAGAGTGGGACCGACCTTTGATTGCCGATGGTAACCTTCGCGGAACCTGAAGCGTGCTTCCGGTTACTTATTGGTCTTCAGATTCCATCCCTCCGTGATCGGCTTTCCGCCCGAGTCGATCGGAATGTAGGTAATCTCAACCGACCCAAAGCTGATGGCGATGTTTTCGGCGAGATATCCTTGAGAGTCGGAATTGTTGCCGTCCTCGTTGATCTTGGTAACCACCACATCGGAAAAAACGATCTCCATGAAATTCCCCTCAGAACGCTCTGGAGGTGCAGCATTGGCAAAACTCGGGAGTGGCCGCTTGCGGACGGTGAGTACTACCCTTGGGATGGGTGTGCCTTTGCAGCAGTAGATGAACAACGCTGGAGAAGCGGCATCGAAATATTTAGTGAAGTTAAAATTCTGAATGCTGACTTTGCCCGCCGAGGCACCGCCACCTCTAGACCCTCCCCCGGAATTGGAAGCTCCCCAGGAAAAGGCATCGATCTCGATCGCGTCCTCGAACCCCCGTTGCGTGGACTCGCCCTTGATGATGCTTTGGCGCTTGTTGTTCTGGAACTTGAGGAACATATCGACTTGGGCGGAGGCGGTTGCGATGGATGAGCAGCTCAGGACGACTCCTAACACTAACGTTTTGATGGTTTTCATACGCAGGGAGGTTATCGATTTATGGGGAAAAAAGAAACCCAAAAGTCGGCGTCATTACGTTTTGCCGCGCGCTGTCGCGAGTGTTAGCAGCGCCGCTAAAAATCCCAGGCCCATGACGGCGAACCACAACGCCGGCGGGCTGTATTGATAGGTCATGATGCCCAGCGCCGGACCGACCAGGGTGGCGGAGCTCCAAGTGATAGACATGACTCCCTGATAGCGGCCGCGCATTTCATCTGGGGCCAGACCGGCCATGTAACTGCTGTTCACCGGCATCGCGATCATTTCGCCAATCGTAAAAACGACCATGCTCGCCAGCAGCAGCGGCCAGGTCGCTCCGGCAGCGTTGATGCCCATGCCGATTCCGATGAGCGCATAGCCGAGCGCCATGACTCTAACCGGGCTGAAGCGACGGGTGTATCCGGTGAGCGGCAGTTCCATGAAGGCGATCATGATTCCATTCAGGGCCATGAGCAGGCCGTAGGAACGCTCGTCAAGACCCGCGCCTTCGGTGGATTGCAGGCTATAGGTGCAGGTCATTTGCAGGAACACGATGGAGATGAGAAACGATGCGGCGCAGCCGAGTTGGAACGGGACGTTGCGCTTCATGTGACTCAAGGCGTGGCCCCAGCCGTTTCTACCAATCGGTGCGACGCGGCGCGGCTTAAGGCCGAACAGCACCGTTAGACCCAGCAGCAGCGTAGTGGCCGCGTCCGCGATGAAGAGCGCCATGAACGAGTGCTTGGCCATGAATCCAGCCGTCGCCATCCCGGCCGCGAAGCCGACATTGATCGCCCATCTCTGGCAGGAATACGCGCGGACGCGCAGCTCCGGCGGGATCAGGTCGGCGATCAGCGCTCCGGCCGCCGGGCCATGCATCCCGGCGGTTAGGCCCGTCATGAATGTGGCCGTCACCAGTGCGGTTACGCCATTTGCCTGGGATAACAGCATCATGGAAGTCGCCGCTCCGCCGCAGGAAATGAGCATCGTCGGCTTGCGACCGATCCTGTCGCAGAGGTAGCCGCCGATGATCCCCGCGATAAGCGCGCCCGCGCCGTAGGCCCCGAGCGTGAATCCGATGACCTTCCCGTCATAACCCCGCATCCGCAGATAGATGACCAGAAACGGCAGCACGAAGGTGCCGAAGCGGTTCACCAATGTGCCGGCGAACAGAATCCAATATTGTCCGGGCAGGGATCCGAGATCCTGCCAGAGCGTCGTGGGGCGTGGTTGTGGGTTCATGGGAAGGGCACAAAAAAGCCCCGTCCACCAATGCGGCGGACGGGGCGAAAAAGGGTTGGATATTCTCTATCCGATCACGATTTCTTCCTGCCGCGTGGCGCTGGTTTTGACGGAATCCGCAAGCCAAGGCCGGCCGGTGGCGGGAAATTGTCCCATCATCGCGCCCAGCCCGCCGCTCGTTGCGGATGGCTGATAGAAACGTGAAATGAAGGGGAAGGAAATCATTTGCAGGGCACGCAAGCTGGCGATGCGAGAGAAGATGTCAATTTGGAAATCACCGCTGGTTAGTTTCTAGCGGTGACGACAGAGGCCATGCTGGGACTGTCGTTCGCTTTCGCCTCCCGCTTCGCGCCCGATTACCTGCTGGCGGCGCTGGAGCTCTACCGGCGGAATTTCAAACCTTCCGCGCGACTCGCCAGGCCGCACGTGATCGTCGGCGTGAACGTCATCGCTGCGGAAACCGACGAGGCGGCGGAGCGACTTTTCACGTCACTTCAGCAGATGTCTCTCGGCATCATCCGTGGTTCACGCACCGAACTGCCGCCGCTGGTCGCGTCGATGAACGGGCGTTGGAGCGCCATGGAAGAAGCCCACGGCCAACGGATGACGCGCTGCTCGGCGGTGGGCTCGCACGCGACCGTCCGCCAGAAATTGGAGGCGATCCTGGAAAAAACCGCGGCTGACGAAATCATCGCGACCGCGCAAATTTACGATCATTCCGCGCGGCTGCGGTCGTTCGAAATCGCGGCGGAAGTGTTTCAGGAAATCAAAGACTCGCGAGCGCCCGCAGCTCGCTGTCCTGACTGCGGAAGTCTCGTCGCACACGCTTGTGAACCAACTCGCGACTGAGCTTACAGAGTTAATAACGCGCATGGACGTCTCGTCCATGTGAAGGGAGGAGACCTCCCTTACCCTTATGACAACTGGCCGTATTCTATCACCCGTTCAACTTCGCCAGCGCCTTGGGCAGGAACACACCGTCTTTGCGGATGAGCTTGCCGTCGAACCAGACTTCGCCGCCGCCCCAGTCCTTGCGCTGGATGTTGACCATGTCCCAGTGGACTTGCGAGCGGTTGCCATTGTCCGCCTCCTCGTAGGCTTGGCCCGGGGTGAAATGGAATGAGCCGGCGATTTTCTCGTCGAACAGAATGTCGCGCATCGGCTCGCGGATCATCGGATGGAAGCCGAGCGCGAACTCTCCGATGTAGCGTGCGCCTTCGTCGCTATCGAGAATCTTGTTGAGCGCGGTGGTCTTGGAACCGGCCTCGGCCTTGACGATTTTCCCGTGGGAAAACTCCAGCCTGATCGAGTCGAAGGGAATGCCCTGATAGATCGTCGGCGCGTTGTAGGAGATGTGGCCCTCCACGGAATCGCGGACCGGCGCGGTGAAGACCTCGCCGTCGGGGATGTTAAAGTTTCCGCCGCAGACGATCGAGTTCACGCCCTTGATCGAGAAACGCAGATCGGTGCCGGGGCCAGTGATTTCGACGCGCTCGGTTTTATCCATCAGCTTCTTCAGCGCGTTCATCGCGGGCACGAGCGTCTGGTAGTCTAGCAGGCAAACGTCGAAGTAGAATTTTTCGAACGCCTCGGTGCTCATCCCCGCCTGCTGCGCCATCGACGAACTCGGCCAGCGCAGGACGCACCACTTGGTTTTCTTGATGCGGTGGTCGAGGACCGGGCGCATGTGCTTCATGGCGAGGCGCATGCGGTCTGCGGGCACGTCGGAGTTTTCCGCGATGTTGAGGCCGCCGCGGATGGCGATGTAGGCGTCCATGTCCTTCATCTCGGCGAGCAGGTGCTTGGCGAGAATCTCATACTGGGAGTCCTCCGCGCCCTTCACCATCTCGCGGGTGAGGCGGGCTTGGTGGATTTTAATGAAGGGTATCGCGCCCTTGGCCCGAACCTCGCGGATGAGCGCGAGTCCAATGGAATCCGGCACGTCGTAGAGGTCGATGAGAACCTTTTCGCCCTTTTTCAACGAGGTGGAATAGCGGACTAACTGGCGGGCGAGAGCGTCGATGCGGGCGTCATGCATGGGGATTTCATAAGTGGCGGACTGGCTTTGGAGAAGAAATTTTTAGCTGCGGAGGGTCGCGGTTGCCGGGCGGAGATCAGGGTGCGCGTGCGGGGCAATTCGGGGCAAACTCCAGTTGGCGCTTGGCAGAGCGGGTGGGTGGATTAAATCAATGGCATGGTTATCGGCGTTCTTGGCTCCGGCTCAGGTTCTAACATGCAGGCGATTCTGGATGCGATCGAGGGCGGCATGCTCGACGCCAGAATCGGTCTCGTGCTGTCGGACAATCCCGGCGCATTCATTCTTGAGCGGGCGAAAAAGCACGGCATCGAAACCGGAGTGATCGACTGCCGCGGGTTCCGGACGAAATTTCCGGAAGAGGCCCAAGCGGAAACGGCCAGGCGGCTCAAGGCGGCGGGCATTGAGCTGGTTTGCCTCGCGGGTTTCATGCGGCTTGTCGGCACGCCGCTGCTAGACGCTTTTCCCGACCGCATTCTGAACATCCATCCGTCGCTGCTGCCCGCCTACCCCGGCTTGGAATCGTGGAAACAGGCGCTCGCCGCCGGTGAACGGGAAGCCGGTTGCACCGTCCATTTCGTGGACGAAGGCATGGACAGCGGCCCGATCATCCTCCAGGAAAGCGTGCCGATTCTATCAGACGACACCGCGGAGGCGCTCCACGCCCGGATCCAAGTCCTCGAACATCGGCTCTACCCGGCGGCCATCCGCAAGGTGGGCCGTGCAATCTTATAATCTCACTGAAACATTTTATCTAACACTTTCGCCATGCACCCATTCCTCGCACCCGATTTCCACGTCCGCTGGTCCACTCTCGTTCCCGAAGCCGTCGAGCCCGACATCCGCCAGGCGCTGGAACTCGCGAAGAGCAACATCGAGGCCGTTTGCTCGCAGAATCCCGCTGCGGCCACTTACGAGTCCACCTTCCTTGCTTTCGAAAAAGCCTCCGAGCAGCTCAACGATGGCTGGGGCCGACTCAATCACTTGGATTCGGTTAGCGACAACCCGGCCCAGCGCGAGGCACTCGGCAGGATGCTGCCGGAGGTCACCGATTTCTATTCCTCGCTCGCGCTCAATCCACGACTTTGGACAGTCATCAAGGCCGTGGGCGAGAGCGCGGAAATCGCAACGCTGTCGCCCGTCCAGCAGCGCTTCGTGGAGGAAACGCTCGCGGATTTCCGTAACTCCGGTGCCGATCTAACGCCCGACAAAAAGGACCGCATCGCCGCGATCGAGGCCGAGCTATCCAAGATCACCAAAGAGTATTCCGAGCACGTGCTCGACTCCACTAACGCCTGGGAACTCGTCATCACCGACGAATCGAAACTCGCGGGCCTGCCGGATTCCGCGAAAGCCGGTGCGGCCGCCAACGCTCGCTCCAAAGGCCATGAAGCGCCGTCGTGGCGGTTCACCCTGCAATTTCCGTCGATGTTCCCGATCATGCAGCACCTGCATGACGACACGATCCGCCATCAGGTGTGGGCGGCCTCGTCGCAAGTGGGGGCGACCGGCGAGTTCGACAACACCGCGCTCGTGTGGCGGATTCTCGAACTGCGCCGGGAAAAAGCCGCCATCCTCGGGCATGAGCATTTCGCCGACCTAACACTACTGCGGCGCATGGCGAAAACCGGCGGCACCGCCCTCCGCTTCATTGAAGATCTCCACGCCCGCATCCACCCCGCCTTCCTGTCGGAGTTCAAGCAACTCGCCCAATACAAGGCGGCGAAGTCGCAGCAACCGGTGGGTCCGTTAGAGCCATGGGAAGTCGCTTACTGGGCCGAGAAACAGCGGCAGGAAAACTACGACTTCGACGAGGAGACCCTGCGTCCGTATTTCCCGGTGGATGGCGTGATGGCCGGCATGTTTGAAATCGCCTCCCGCCTTTTCGGCATCACCATCCGCGAACTTGAAACCGTCTTTTCCGACTCTCCAACTCCAGACTCTCAGCTTGTCGAAACCTGGCATCCCGAGTGTGCCTTTTACGAAATTCACGACTCGAAAACCGCCGCGCACCTCGGTTCGTTTTACGCCGATTGGCATCCGCGCGAATCCAAGCGCGGCGGCGCATGGATGAACTCGCTTCACACCGGCGCGCTCGGCGAGCCGCACCTCGGGCTGATCGTCGGCAACATGAGTCCGCCCGTGGATGGCAAGCCCGCGCTTCTAACGCATCGCGAGGTGGAGACGATTTTCCACGAGTTCGGCCACCTGCTTCACGGTCTGCTCAGCGAGGTTTCCGTGAAATCGCTGTCCGGCACCAACGTCCCGTGGGACTTCGTCGAACTGCCCTCGCAGATCATGGAAAATTTCTGCTGGGACCGCCAGTCGCTGGATCTTTTCGCCCGCCATTTCGAAACTGAGGAGCCGATCCCGGAAGAGCTTTTCGCGAAAATGATCGCGGCCAAAAATTACATGAGTGCCACCGGCTTTATGCGGCAGCTCGCCTTCGCCAAGCTCGACCTTATCCTCCATACCCGCCTAATCGAGTTCGTCGGGAAAGACCTGGATGCCGTGGATCGTGAAATTCTAACCGACTACCTCGCGCCGCTCAAGACGCCCTCGCCCTCGATGATGCGGCGCTTCAGCCACCTCTTCAGCAGCCCGACCGGATACGCGGCGGGCTACTATTCTTACAAATGGGCCGAAGTCCTCGACGCCGACGCCTTCACCCGTTTTCAGAAGGAAGGCGTGCTCAATCCGGCAACCGGCCGGGCGTTCC
>JANMSI010000099.1:0-14635 GCA_031389115.1 Akkermansiaceae bacterium | reverse complement strand
AGAGCTGTGAAACGAAGACCAAAGCCTCACCAACTACTAAATGTTCCCCGGCATCAAATGATCGAGATCAGCCATCGCTCCCGCTACAAGAAAACCGCACCTAAAATTATCCCAAACGACCCTTAAGTTAGCGCCATTCGGATCTGACCCGTCAGGTAAGTGCACCGACCACACCATGACCTGCAACCCGCATCGCCCGCCTGTGAAACTTCACTCATTCCGTCAGATCCTGAACCACGCTTCGACCGCGCTCGGCAGTTTTTGTCTCCGGCTCGGCTTCGTTTCCTGCTGCGTGGCGGGCGCGGCAGCGGCGGGGACTCATCGTTTGAATTCAGATGAACTGAAGATGTTCGCGTTGGTAGCCAACCATTCTGACCAGCAACGACCCCACATTTCGCTGGATCCCATCTTGTGCAAGGTCGCCCGCGAACGCGCCACCGACATGGGTAAGAAAAATTACTTCGACCATGTCAACCGCAGCGGGCATGGGCCTAACTTTCTGGTCCGCCGGGCGGGGTTCGATCTCCCGTATTACTACGATTCGTCCAGGCCGGGCAACAGCATCGAGTCCATCGCCAAGACCTATGGAACTCCGCGTGAGACGTTCGCGCTCTGGATGAATTCGGGACCCCATCAGGTCCATATTCTGGGAAATGTGACGTTTTACAGCGAACAGACTTCGGTCGGGGTCGGCGTCTATCGTTCGAAGATGGCTCCCTTTGCCGTTTACTCGGTGTTTATCAGCGCCCCTGCCAATGCCGCGAAGAATCCTCCGGCTCTCACTCTGATGAATTCGAAAGGAAAGATTGTCGCCCAGACCCGCCTCAGCACGACCGCATGGTTGGCGCCTGTGCTCGGTGCCATCCGCAAATAAGGTTTTCCCGGCATATCGCGCTCGAAATGAAGGCACTCCTTTCCCCAAGTTGCGGTGCGGTGGGTTCGTGCTAGCGTGGACGCTATGAAACGTCGCATCGCCTTGTTCATGGCTATTTTTTCGGGACTCTACCTGTTGATCATGGGGCCGCTTCCTGATCCCCTGCCCATCATCGACGAGGCCACGGCGCTGTTGATTTTCGTGAAGTCGATGGCGTATCTCGGGATCGATGTGACGCGGTTCGTGCCATTTCTCGGCAGGCGGAAAAGCATGCAACCGCGTGGTTCCAAGAGCGCCAGCGGTCCGACCATCGATGTGTGAGTCGCCGTCTGAAATGGAAAGATCGCAGTTCTGGCGGGCGTAATCCGTGGCATCCATGGCTGAGCAAAACCTTTCCCCATCCCCATCCAAAAAGCCTTGGGCGTTGACATTCGTCGCTCTGCTTGCCGCCGCAGGCCTGATTGCAATGCCCTTCTTGGCCGGTGCCCCGGACGGTGAGAAGATGCCCGACATCGTGCGGTTCATCGGCCATTTCCATCCGGTCGTTCTGCATCTGCCGATCGGGATTTTCGTCCTGATCATGTTTCAGGAACTAGGCGCGATCTTTGGCAGGCGGCACCACGAGAATGTGGCGAACAAGGCGATGTTTCCGCTGTTTTTCGGAGTGGTGAGCGCAATCGTGGCTGCGATCGCCGGGTTCCTGCTCTATCAAGGTGGTGAAACATTCGCCAGCGACGAACTCGTCGAGCGCCATCTCTGGGGCGGCCTGATTTTCGCCGTGGCGGCGGTGCTGACCTTCATCATGAAGGCGTGGACGGTGGCGCTCTCGGGCAATCCCGCTTTCTATCGGCTGCTGCTTTTCACGAGCGTGTGCGTGATGGGATTCGCCAGCCATGACGGCGCCACGATCACCCACGGCGAGACTTATCTCACTGAGTTCGCCCCTAATCCGGTCCGCAGTGTCTTGGGCTTGGAAAAAAAGGCGGGTAAGGATGAGCCGGCGGCACTCGCACCGTCAGTGCCTTCCGGCGAGCAGTTCGTCTATCAGGATCTCGTCAAGCCCATCCTCGAGCGTCGCTGCGTGCAGTGCCACAAGGAGGGCAAGTCCAAGGGCAAGTTCCGGATGGACACCTACGAAATGCTCGTGAAGGGCGGCAAGGAAGGCAAAGGCCTTGAGCCGGGAGACCCCGCAAAGAGCAACATTCTCATCCGGATCGCGCTGCCCATGGACGATGAGGAACACATGCCGCCGGAAGACAAGCCGCAGCTCGAGGAGGCCGAGGTCGCGGTGCTCAAGTGGTGGATCGAGACCGGTGCCGATCCGAAGAAGTCGATCAAGGAATTCGAGGTTCCGTCCGCGATCAAGGAGGCAATCGCCAAGCTCGAACTGAGCCTCGCAGACACGCCTCCCACTGCGGAACACGCCGCGACCCGCGCTCCGGACGAAGCGCTCAAATCCTCCGTGGCGGGGATTTCCAAGGAATTTCCCGGTGCCCTGAGTTTCGAGTCGCAGCAGTCATCGTTGCTGACCTTCACCGCCGTGTCGCTGCGCGGAAATCTCGATGACGCGGGGTTCATGAAGCTGGAACCCGTGATTTCCAAGCTGGTGACAGTGGATCTATCAGCGACGAAAATCACCGACAAGGCTGTTGCCCAGTTAGAAGCCTCGCAGAATCTCCGCCTGATCCGCCTGGCGGAAACGGGCGTGACCGATGCCTCCATCGACACGCTTTTGAAGATCCCGACTCTGGAATCGATCAACCTCTACGGCACCAAGGTCACCGACGCGGGAGTGAGCAAGCTCTCCGCCCTGTCCAACCTGAAGCGGCTCTTCCTGTGGCAGACGGCCGTGACCCCGGACGCGATCAAAACCCTGAAGGAGAAACTTCCCGCCTGCGAGATCGTCACCGGCACCGACTCCTGAATTCACGCCGGTTGCTGCTGGGAAATGCAGTGCAGCGTGCCGCCTTCCTCGACGAGGTCGAGGCAGTCGATGGCGACAATTTCGCGGTCGGGAAAAAGCTCGCGGATCATGCCCAGCGCCCGGTCGTCGTTTTTCTTTTGCCGGAAGGTGGGGACCAGCACGCCGCCATTCACGATGAGGAAATTCACGTAGGAGGCGGGCAGAATTGGCAGTCTCCAGCCCGGCACCTCGCACGCTTCCGGCAGGGGGATTTCCAGAACTTCGAAGGGGCGGTTGTTAGGACCGAGGAATGAGCGCAGCCGTCCCAGGTTCTCATCGAGAATTACCTTGTTAGGCGACGTGGAATTGCACTCCACACAAGCCAGCAGGGTGTGCGGGTCGATGAACCTCGCGAGGTCGTCGATGTGGCCGTCCGTATCGTCGCCCTGGATGCCTTTTCGTAACCAAAGAATCTCGGACACTCCGAGGCCATCGCGGAGCAACCGCTCGATTTCCTCGCGCACGAGATGCGGGTTGCGGTTCGGATTGAGCAGCACCGCTTCGGTGGTTAGAAGCTGGCCGGCGCCGTTGGTCTCGATGGCACCGCCCTCAAGAATCATTTCGCCGGGGAAGCTGCGCAGCTTGAGCGAGCCGGCGATTCTGCTAGGAATCGCATCGTCCTTTTCCCATGGGGAAAACTTGCCGCCCCAGGCGTTGAAGCCCCAGTCGGTCACGGCGACCTCACCGCTGGTCGCGTGCTTCACGAAGATCGGTCCGTGGTCCCGGCACCACACGTCGTCGTGGGGATGATCGAACAGCTCGACCCGCTCGGGAACGGCTTTCGCTAGATTGCAGGCCGTCGCGATGGACGCGTGGTCGGCACCCGGAGCGTTGATCCTTACGGGCTCGAAGCGAGAAATAGCTGCGGCGATTTCCGCGAATTTCGCCCAAATCATCGCGCGCTTGGTCCCGCCCCAATGCCGTGGATCCTCGCCCGGCCAGGACAGCCACACCGCCGCCTGCGGCGACCATTCGGGTGGCATCGAGAATCCTTCGGCGGCGGCGGTCATGGGCGAACCATGCACGGACGCGGCGCGACCTTTCCAGCTTTCATTCGGGTGGGCCTGCACCACGGAGCCGATAATTCGATGGACGCTTTCCCCGGTCTTGTGCAATTCCTGAGCCGTCCACCGCCATTGATGAGGGACAGCCACTTCTTTCGCCATGATGACAAAGCCCGAGACCGACTCCCGCATCGTGATGACGCTCGATGCGGGCGGCACGAATTTCAAATTTTCGGCCGTCCGGGGCAATGAGGCGGTGACCCAGGCGTTTTCGGTGCCTTCGAACGGTGACAATCTGGAGGCCTGCCTCGCGACGCTGGTGGAGGGCTTCGAGCGGGTTCGGAAATCGCTGCCGGACGCTCCGGTGGCAATCAGTTTTGCGTTCCCCGGGCCTGCGGATTACTCGCGCGGGATCATTGGGGACTTGGGCAATCTGCCCTGTTTCCGGGGCGGGGTGGCGCTCGGTCCGATGCTGGAGGGTAGGTTCGGCATTCCGGTTTTCATCAACAACGACGGCGATCTGTTCGTGTATGGAGAAGCGATCGCCGGCTTCCTGCCGTATGTGAACGGGCTGTTGGAAAAATCGGGAAGCCCGAAGCGATTCAAAAATCTGTTCGGAGTAACCCTCGGCACCGGCTTCGGCGGGGGAATCGTGCGGGATGGCCAATTGTTCACGGGCGACAACATCTGCGCGGGGGAAGTCTGGGCGATGCGGCACAAGCTCCGCCCGGAAATGAATGCCGAGGAAGGCGCAAGCATCCGGGCGGTCCGCCGTGCCTACGCCGAGCTTTCAGGGACGCCCTTCGAGCAAACGCTCGATCCCAAAACGATTTTTGAGATCGGCATGGGAACGGCACCCGGAAATCAAGCGGCTGCCGTGGAGTCGTTCCGCCAGTTAGGCGAGGTGGTGGGCGACGCGATGGTGATTGCCCTGACTATTCTCGACGGACTCGCGGTCGTCGGTGGCGGCGTCTCGGGTGCGTGGCCGTTATTTCTGCCGACCATTGTGGCGGAACTCAACTCCACCTTCACGAGCCCGGGAGGCGATCAATTCCGCAGGCTGACGCAGACCGCCTTCAATCTTGAGGAACCGGCGCAGCTCGCCGCATTTTTGCGCGGTGACAAGCGTGAAATCACCGTGCCGGGGACCACCCAAACCTTGATCTACGACCCCTTGCCGCGGACCGGCGTCGGGATGTCCCGCTTGGGAACCAGCGAGGCGGTGGCAATTGGCGCCTATGCCTACGCGCTCCAACAACTGGGGTGACAAGTCATTGGAAACTCCGGTCATGCCTGCCAGCGATGTGCCGGCCTATGGCGTGCCAATGCCGGAGTCAGTCGCCTCCAGCTCCCGCGGCCGCCCACCGCACACAGGATCTTGGACGGATGGGGGAGTTCAACAGGCGGAATCCTTGCCACTGCGTGGCAGGAGCTTGGGCGGACAACTGCGGACTGAAATCCACGACTACTTTCACCCGGACGGATCGGTACGCGGATTGAACTTCGAAACCGCACGCAGTTTTTCCCACAGGGCGCGTTCTTCATCAGGGAGATTTGTGGGCAGGTGGACGTTGAGAATCGCGTGAAAATCGCCGCGCGCGCCGGCTTTGCCCGTGGGCAGGCCGCGGCCGCGGACGCGGAGTTGGTGACCGTTTTCGCTGCCCGGCGGGATGCGCAGTTTGATCGGTCCGTCGAGCGTGGGAACGGTTAGCTCGGCACCGAGCACCGCCTCCCATGGCGCGAGATCGAGGTCGTAATAAAGATCCGCCCCCTCGGTGTGGAAATCCGGATGCGCAGCGTGGCGCACTCGCAGATAGAGGTCGCCGGGAGCTGCCCCGCCTTCGCCGGGGTCGCCTTCACCGGAGACGCGGATCCGTTTGCCGTTGATGATGCCCGCAGGGATGCGGACTTGGAACGACCGGGTCTCGACCTTGCCGGTGCGCGCGTTGGTGGTCTGGAGGGAAATCGGGCGGACCGAGCCCTGCATGGCTTCCTCTAACGTCACGAGAATGTCGCCCTCGATATCGTTGCCCCGGCGGGTCCGGGCCGCGGGGCCGGGTCCGTTATCAGGAAATCCATGACGGCTGGCACCGCTGAAGTACTGCTCGAAAAAGTCGCTGAAGCCGGTCCCGCCGAAGTTGAATTCGCGGGCCTGGCCGGGCGATTTCCCCGCGGGCCGCCCTTGGTGGGGGTTCTGCCAGTTTGCGCCGAGCCGGTCGTATTTCTTCCGCTTGTCCGGGTCGCCAAGGACTTCGTTGGCCTCGTTGATTTCCTTGAACTTCGCCTCGGCGGATTTCTTGTCCTTGGCGACATCTGGATGGTGTTTCCGGGCGAGCTTTCGGAAGGCTTTCTTGATATCGGCGCTGCTGGCATCCCGCGGGACTCCGAGGGTGACGTAGTAGTCTTTAAATTCGGCGGACATGATGGATTGGAATGGTAACGGGCGGATTTAAACCACTGACGAAGCCCGGAGGAAGAGTTTCCGCGCCACAAGCAGGCAGACGACGATGCCCGCTGCGATGCCTAGGGCGATGGCCCAGTCCGGGATCGGCATTCTAGTTTTAAAACGAATGGCGACCGGACCTTGCAGCGCTCGGGCTAACGGATAGTCCCAAACCAGCGTGCGGCCGCCATCGCTCACGCTCGTCGCGTTCGACTCGGTGGAAGGGGCGGGCAGGTGGACGATGTAAGTTAGATTCCGGCCTTCGTAGCGGGCCGCCGGCAGAAACAGAGCACCGGGCAGGGCATGACCCGCGGCGATGATTCTCGTAAAATCGACCGTCCGGCCATCGACTTTCACCGTCATTTCGCCTGCGAGATGACTGGCGGAGGAGGGGAGTTTCACAGGCGAATCACTGTTGGAAATTTGCTGGAGTTCCCTGGCGGAATTGAACGATGCCCGCACCCGGATCTTGAGCCGATCGGCCGCCGTCACCACCTCGCAGCTCGACGAGGCAAGCGCCGGCGCGTTTCTCAAATACCCTTCAATCAACTTTTGCACTCCAGCTTCCCCGCCGTGAAATGTCGCGGCAGCGGCGGGGAGTGAATAGCTGACGTCCACCCGGCCGCTGCCGTTAGCGTTGAACCAGATTTCCTCGCGGCCATCGATGCAGGAAACCAGCAGGGAGGCGGCGAGCACCGTGAGGACGCGGAAGATCTGGCGCGGCAGTTCCATTTTCACATCTGCTGCTCCGAGCTGCGCATCAGGATGTCGCCAACTTCGACGTGCGCGGGGGCTTCAAGGATCGTTAGAATCGCCCAGGCCACGTCGCTGGCTTCCAGCATTTTCATAGCGGCCCGCGTCTGGTTCAGCATTTCCTCGCGACCGCGGAAATACTGGTCCAGCAGGGGGGTATCGACGAATCCCGGGGAAACACAAGCCACTTGAATCGGCAACTTCGCCGTTTTTAACTCGGTGCGCAGCGCCTCGGTGACGGCTCTAACGGCGAACTTGGTCGGCGCATAGAATCCCCCGGTGGGCGGCACACGGTGGCCGCTCATCGACGAGACATTCACGATGCGGCCGCCGCTGGATGGGAAATGCTTGAGCGAGAGCTGGCAGCAGAGTGTTAGGGCCATCACGTTGACCCGCCACATTTCCTCCCAGTCCGCGGCGTTGCCGTCCATGATGCGCGAGAGGTAGGCGACGCCCGCGCAGTTCACCAGCGCGTCGATTTTTCCCAAGCCTTGGAAAATCGAGGAAACCTGTTCGCGCTGGGTCAGGTCCGCGAGGATCGGGGAAACATTTTCCGACAGTGCCGAGGGCCTGCGGGTCACTCCGAGGACGTTAGCTCCGCGATCCACCAGCATGTCGCACAACGCCTGGCCTATCCCGCTGGACGCGCCTGTGACGAGCAAGGTTTTCCCTTGAAGCGATGTCATGCGGATACCGTGCCATGCCGGGCGGGCGAGGGCAACGCTTGGAAGAGTCCGGGTAAATCCGGCAGATCCGCAGCCGAGCGGGCCCGTTGCGAGGAAACGATTTTACCGTCGCGGAAGAGAAACGCGCCGGGCATCTGGAGGCCGTCTCCCGCCAGGTGACCCATCCCGCAGCCATGAAAAATCGCCACCGCGCCACGCCACCAAACATGGGGGCCGAACAACTCGAGAAACCCGCCCTTCCCCAGGCCGAACGCGCGGTATAGCTCGCACCGCGGATCGGCGATGCGGGCGATGCCGCTGCGCTCACCGAGAAATTCCGTTTCCTTGCCGCTTTGCAA
This sequence comes from Akkermansiaceae bacterium, assembly GCA_031389115.1. Taxonomy (GTDB): domain Bacteria; phylum Verrucomicrobiota; class Verrucomicrobiia; order Verrucomicrobiales; family Akkermansiaceae; genus Luteolibacter. Next base: position 6,574 of record JANMSI010000099.1, on the reverse strand, counting down.
CATGTGGACCAGCACCAGCTCCGCGCCATGGGACGTCGCTTCCTGCTGGATCTTCTCAAGGCCGCGCAAGATCTGCCGGGTAAACGTGCAACCGAAGTGCCGCAGAAAAACCAGCGCCAGCAACTTGGATTCCGAGGCTTCCGCGAGGGTTTTTCCATTGGAGAGCGAGTAGCGGTTAGCCGCCTCGGAGATGTCCAGCGGTTCGGCGTGGGTGGGTGGCACGCCGGCTTGGGCGCGCAGGCACGCCCATAAAATGCCTGCAAACGGAAACCACCACACCAAGTCGGCGGCCACGATCCAACCGGCGCGAAGTGGCAGATCCCGTTGCAGAAGCGCGACCGAGAATCCAAGCATGGCCAGCGTGAATTTCAGGAATCCGATCAGGATCACCGTCGAGTGATGGATCGGATTTTTCGCCGCGATCAGGAAGAAAAGCCCCAGCACTCCGGCGGTCGATCCGACGGCCTGCCACAGCAGCGGGTGGTTCGGCCGATCAATTCCCGCCCAGTCGAACCAATGGTTAGGCCAAGCGATCGACCAGACCGCAAACGACAAGTGATACAATCCCGCGCCTAGCAGCACGCTCCGCATCCAGCCGGGAGTCTTGCAGCGGCCATCGGTGCAGGCGAACATCATGCCGGATCGTAACCGCCATTTCACCCTGCGCAATCGACGGTTTAATCCAGCGGCAAGGCGGCCGCAGGTGGCGAAGTTAGACCTTCCGGATTGGCTCAATGTTAGGAGATTTTCATAACCGCACACCGTCGTCACGAACGCCGGAAAGAGCAGGCCGGCGGAGGTGGTGGCTGGCTCGCGTAGAATCTGCTTGTCGGCCAGCGGTATAATAGGGCGTCCTGACGGCGATGAAAACGCTCCCCCTTCTCGCGGCCTTTGCCGTTTTACTCGCCTCGGCTCAGGCAGCAACCATGACAGCCCATATGGACTGGCGGGGCGAAGGCGGCTATACGGCGAACGTGAAGTTCAATTACAATCCCGCGGTCCCCGTGGTTTCCGGAGATTTCAATTCGAGCTTGGGAAGGGTGGAGATTATCGGGATTTCCGATCTCTGGGTGTCCATCAACTACCCCGACGGCACACCGCTCGTCCCAACGACCCAGAACATCAGGAATGGAAATTCGACTTATTTCTATCTTAAATTTTTCTTCGACACGCGGACCCGGGATCTGGTGGCTGGAAAAGCGATGGACGTGGGAACTCCCTCGACGGGCTGGTTGTATCGCAGCCCTACCAATGGAAATTTCCTCGTAGCCAGCGAGCTTCCTTCTCTGGCAGGTCTGAGTCCTGTGGATCGAGGCTCTAACTACTCCATCGCCGTGCGGGTGCCGGACAGTGGATCTTCCGCCCTGCTGATGCTGGCGGGTCTCAGCGGTATGGCATGGTTGAGAAGAAAGTTTTGTTAGGACGATACGGTTCCCGGTGAGCAGGGATTAGGGGGCATGGACGTCTCGTCGATGCTTGGGGACGAAAATAGTCTCACAATATCCTAACGACGGCCAGAAACCTTCGGCATGTTTCACGCCGCACTCACACGGCCCGAGATTCAGGATGCCGTAGCCGAGCCGGTTGAAACTTGCGGGCGGATTCACCGGATTGGTCGGGTGCCAGTTCCCCGCCGCCGTATTCGGCGTCCACTCTTGATGTGTGAGCCGCTGGACCACGCGCGTCGTGAGATGGATGCGGTAAATGTCAGCGCCCGCGAAAGGCAGATCGCCGCGCTGGAAATTCACCGCCGCCGGCCGCACATCCGGCAACAGCGCATAGTAACACCACTGCGCGTCGAAGGAGAGAAACGGATCCGTCACCGCACCGTTCCCGCCCGCCACGAGCACTTCCTCGCTCCCGTCGGGATGCAGCAGCATCAGGTCCGCGCCGGGATCGATGCGCGCCGGATGAAACACCTCCGGCCAGATCGTGTTGACGTTATCGCCAAAGCGCGCCTGCCGCACATAGACGATGTCGTAGGAAAGAGTCTGCGCCCCGAGCGCAGTGAACCAGGGGACCGACATCGCGCAGACCAGCCAACGGACCCGGACGCAAAGACGGCGAAGAATCGTGTGCATGGGAAGTGGGATGGGAAAAACCGACGCTCCCAAAAATAGCGCTCAAACGATCCGCGGAAAGGTTTTTTCTGACCAGACCGCGTTACGGAAAGAAACTCGCTGCATCCCGCTGGGAGAGCAAGCGTCCCGGTGGGCCTAACATCCGTTCGATAACGTGTCGTGTTGTATCACACCGGGAGTCGGAAGATTTACCGGCGTTTCAAGGCGCCTATGAAGGCCGCGAAAAATCCGGCACCTTGCTCCAGGGCGGAGATTTCGATGAACTCATCCGCCGTGTGCGCTTGGTCGATGGAGCCGGGTCCGATGCAGATGCTGGGAATTCCGCCGGCTGATAGATGCGCCGCGTCGGAAAACCACGGTGCGCCTGCGAGGCCGGTGCGGGGGTCGGCGGCCAAGAGAGCTTGGATCATGGGATGGTCTGCGGACGTTTCCATCGGTGGGTTTTCGTGCGGGTTTACGATGGCGATCGGCAGCTCGTGAAACTCGATGGTTTCCGTTAGCAGCTTGAGCGCTCCGCCCGCCGCCGCCAGCGCGGGAGTGATGCGGATGTCGATTTCCGCCTCTGCGAGATCCGGCACGATGTTAGGCCGCGCGCCGCCGCGGATCATGCCGACGTTCATGGTCGAGCGGCCTAACACCGGGTGGGTGAACGTGGCGAGGTGCCCGCCGAGGTGATGGTCGAGCTGGTCGAGTGCGCGGGTGAGTTTGAGGATGGCGTTTTCCCCGCGCTCCGGCTGAGAGCTGTGGGCCGCTTTGCCAGTGGCCCGCAAGGTCGCCCACAGCGAGCCCTTGGTCACGTGAACGACCTGCATCGACGTCGGCTCACCGACCAGCGCGAAGTTGTAATTCCTGCCATGCTTTGCGACGAAATCCTTGGAACCCCACTGGCCGGATTCCTCGCCCATGAAGGCGACGAAATCCACCGCGACGGGCAGGTCCGCGAGCGAATCGCGGTGTTCGTGCAAGGCCCAGAGCATGGCGGCCATCGGGCCCTTGGTGTCCGAGGAACCGCGGCCCCAGATTCTCCCGTCGCGCAGCTCACCGCCGAATGGATCGATGACCATTCCACCGACGCCGACGGTGTCCAGATGCGGACCTAACAAAACTCGGGGTCTGCCGTCGAGCGGGGCGAAGCGGGCGATTAGATTGGGCCTGCCGGGCTTGATTTCCTCCAAAGTGACTTCCGCCCCGATGGATTCCAGCCAGCCTGATAGAAAAATGGCGATGGTTTCCTCTCCGATCTGTTCGGTGCCGGCCGCGTTGTCGGGATTGACCGAGGGAATGCGGACGAGTTGTTGGAGAAGGGAAACCACGTCTTGGCTCATGACGGGAGGATCTCCAATCGGAGCATTGGCGCAAGTAGGTAACGGCCATTTAAGGCGATGGGCGGCGTCGCCTCAGAAGAAACATCGCGCATGCGGCGCAGAGCATCACTGTCGAGGGTTCGGGAACGCCGGTAATGTTCAGCGACCAGCTTTGGAAGACGGAGGTGCTGCCGGGAGACATGTCCGCGATGAAGAGGGTCCAGTCGCCATTGGGATCGAGGCCGGCGAAAGATCCGAGGAAGGCGCTTCGCGGACTTGTGTCCAGCGAATTGGCAGGATCGATGTTCCGGGCATCCGGCTGGAACATTCCCGTCACCGGTCCGCTGCCGGGGAGGGAAGTGTGGATATCGAGCGTCGCAGCGTCGGTGAAAACCACGTTCAGACCGGAAGAGCTGGAGCCTTCAGGCTGGGCGAGGCTGCGCCCGGAACGGTTGAGCAGGACGCTGAAGCCGCCGGCGTGGGAGAGGTAGGCGTAGAGGTCGCCGTTCCATCCGCCGGTCAAAGAAAGGGAAACCTCGATCCCGCTGATCGAGGTGATGGGGGAAGTGACTGCGCGCGTGTCGGCGATGCCGATGCTGTTGTTGTCAGGGATCGTGGTCGAAACGATGAAATCGGGCGTCGCGACGGTCGCGGCATGCGCTGCGGCGGTGAGCGACAAGGTAAGGAGAATGAATTTCGTCATGGATGAGGTCACGGGATCGCAATGCGGTAATAGCCATTCGGCCGGGGTGGGGAAGGGTCCAGAAATTCGATTTTTCCCGTGGAGTCCGCGGCGACCGCGTTGCCAAAAGTCGCCCAGTTTACCAGGTTGGGGGATCGCTGGATCGAGTAAAACCGGCCGGGAATTCCGTGAAACGAGACGCTGATTTTTCCTCCCTCCAGCATCTTCAGCTTCGGCGGATTCATGCTCGCGCTGGCGGACCTGCCCTGCACCGTTACCACCACGGTTCCTGTCGCGGTCGCGCCACGGACATCGGTGAGGGTCACCAGGAAAGTCTCGATGCCCGAAAAATCGTAATAGGGTGGGATGTACCGGATAGCGTTTGCCAACAACTCAACCTGTCCGGCATGGGATGCCGGCCAAGCCACGGCGGTCACCGAGATCGCGTCGCCTTCCGGATCCGACGCGTTGGCGAGCAGTTTTAAAAAGGAAATGGTCGCCCATTGGCCGGAGGGAGTGCCGATCGCATAAGTGGGCAGTACGGGCGGAGCGTTCCCCATGCCGGTGACGTTGAATTCCAGCGGACTCTCGCCCGGCGAGTTGCTGGTAATCAGGATCGTGGCCGCGTGTGGACCCTGCCTGGTCGGGCTGAGGGATACCCGCAGCACGCCGCTGGTTCCAGCGGGGACTGTCGCGGGAAGCCCCGTCCGGTCGATACGGAAGCTTCCCGCATCCACGCCGGAAAGCTCCACGCCGATGATGGCGAGCGGAGCGTTGCCGGCATTCAAAACAGTGAGATTCGTGGCAGGGCCGGCGCTTCCCGGTGCCACGCTGCCAAGCTCCACGGTGGTGCCGCCGGTCAGGTGGCTGCCGTCGGGACGCGCGACGACCAGATCGGAAACGGCCAGGGGAACGCCTTTGACAATGCGGTGGTTCGCAGTGTCGGCGACATAGATCGTACCGGATGAATTCACGGCAATCCCGAACGGCAGGTTGAAGAGCGCTTGGTCTCCCGTTCCTTCGCCCAAGCCCGCGTAGCCGGGAAGCCCGCCGATGGTGGTGACCACTCCGGCGGGAGACATTTTCCGGATCGTGTTGTTGCCGCTGTCGGCGATGTAGCGATTGCCTTGCGGATCGACGGCGATACCACGGGGATTCTTGAAACGGGCGGCGGAGCCCGAGCCGTCGTCCGAGCCGGGGATTGCTTGCATGCCGTCGGTGCCTAATTTACCCGCCACGGTCGTCGCCTGTCCGGCGGGCGTCACTTTGCGAATGACGCAACCTCCGTATTCCGTGACGAAGAGATTTCCATCGGAGGCTCTCGCCACCCCGCTGGGATGATTGAAGTAGGCTTCGGTTCCATTCCCGTCTGCCGGACTGCCCAGATCCCAACTGAGGAATCCTCCACCAGTGGGCAAGGTTGTGTAAGTGCGTTTATGGCCGGCAAAAGTGGAAACGACCCCGGGAGGAGTGATTTTCCGAAGGGAGGTGAAATCGGCGGCGAAGACGTTGCCCGAGGGATCAACGGCCAAGCCGCCAAGGAAGTACAATGTATCCGCGGGAGCGAGGGTGCCAGATGCGCCCGCCAGGGTGGTGACCGCGCCCGCAGGCGAAATTTTCCGGATGGTGCCATTAGTTGAGACAACGACATCGGACACATAAGCGACTCCACCCGGGCCGATGGCGACAGCCCTCGGAGAGGTGAAGCGAGCGTCCGGGCCGGATGCGTCGGTAGTGCCTGAGATCCCTGCGGTGCCTGCCCAGGTGGTGACCACTCCGGACGGAGAAATCTTGCGGATCGTGCGGTTGCCGGTATCGGCGATATAGAGGGTGCCGCTGACATCAAGGCACAGGCCGTTTGGACTTGTGAAACGCGCATCGGTTCCCGTGGCGTCCGTGGCACCGGATTCCCTCGGAGGACTGATGGCGAAGGTGGTCACGAATCCGCCCGGGGTGACCTTGCGCAACGCGTGATTGACCGTGTCCGCCACCAGCAAATTGCCGTCGGTGGCGATGGCGATGCCGCGAGGTGCGTTGAAGCGCGCATCGCGGCCTGTTCCGTCGATCCTGCCCACGGCGGTGGGACTGATGTTGCCTGCCAAGGTGGTGACCATTCCATTCGCGGCGTCGATTCTCCGAATCGTGCCGAAATACGTGTCGCTGACATACAGATTGCGAGACCCATCCACCGCGATGCCCTCCGGAAGGCAAAAGCCCGCTGCGGTCCCGATCCCGTCCACATTGTCGAATAAGCCACTCCTGCCGGCAAGGGTGGCGACCATTCCGTCCGGCGAGATAGTGCGGATGGTGGAAGTGTCTGCGATGTAGAGCGTGCCCGCATCGTCGGTGGCGAGTCCCTTGGGAGACTTGAAACGGGCGACACCGGCAGGCCCGTCCACGTATCCCCGAGTTCCGGCTTGCCCGGCGATGGTGGAAACTGTGCCGTCCGGAGTGATCTTGCGGATGATAAGATTGCCCGTGTCGGCGACGAATAAATCGCCATTCAG
>JANMSI010000060.1:0-10252 GCA_031389115.1 Akkermansiaceae bacterium | reverse complement strand
AGGCTCCGACGAGGAACACGGCAAGGTAGTAGGGCTCGTCCGGTTTGAAGTCGTGGAGCGGGAGGATCTTGGCGACGTCCTCCTTGTCGATGAAGCGGTCGATTTTCCCGTCACAATCGCAAGTGATGTCGGCGAGGACGGCGCGGTTACGGGGTTTTTCACCGAGCCGGTGAATCGGCATGACAGGGAAAACTTGATCGATGGCCCAGGAGTCCGGCAGGGACTGAAAGAGGCTGAAGTTGCCGTAGTAGAAATCGACCAAGGTGGAGGAAAGCTCGCGGAGGTCTTCCGGGATGTCGTCGTCGAGATCGGCGATGAGATTGGAGATGCGTGTTAGAATGTGCCAGAACCAGGATTCCGCGAGGCCGCGCTCGCGCAGGGTGGCGGCGCCGTAGAAGAACTGCGCGCGCATCTGGTCGCGGTAATACATGGCGTCATTGAAGCACTCCTGAAGGTTCTTCTTATTGATCACCTTGTTCACCTCAATGATGTTCATGAGGTTCTGCGGGGCGTTCTCCGGGATCGGCGGAGCGTCCTCACTGGTCTGGGCGGTGGTGACGTCGAGGATATTAAAAACGAGCACCGAATAATAGGCCACGACCGCGCGGCCGGACTCGGAGATGAGGTTCGGGTGCGAAACGCCCGCCTTGTCGCAGATCTGCGAAATGACCTCGACGATGTCCGTGCAGTATTCCGCGACGGAGTAGTTGCAGGACGAGTGGAAATTCGTATGCGAACCGTCGTAATCGACCGCCATGCCGCCGCCGATGTCGAGGACTCCCATCGGCGCGCCTTCCTTGACGAGGTCGCAATACATTCTAACGGCCTCGGTCGCGCCCTCGCGAATCGCTGCGATATTAGGGATTTGCGAACCCTGATGATAGTGCAGCATTTTTAGGCAGCCGATATAACCTACGTCCTTGAGGTGATCGACGACCGCAATGACTTGCGATGCGCTGAGCCCGAAAACGGACTTGTCGCCGGCGCTGTCCTGCCAATGACCGGAACCCTTGGTGGAGAGGCGGACCCGGACGCCGAGATTCGGAAGGATGCCGAGCTTGCGCGAGCGCGCCAGGATCAGGTCCAGTTCGCTCGGCATCTCTAACACCAACATGATGCGGAGACCCATTTTCTGGGACTGGAGCGCGAGGTCGATGAATTCCTCGTCCTTGTAGCCATTGCAAATGAGATACGCCTCGGGATCGTGCATGTGCGCGAGCGCGGCGATGAGTTCGGGCTTGGAACCCGCCTCCAGGCCGTAGTGATATTTTTTCCCGAACTCGGCGATTTCCTCGATGACCTGGCGCTGCTGGTTGACCTTGATCGGATAGACGCCGCGGTATTCTCCGCGGTATTTGGAATCCTTGATCGCCTTGCGGAACGATTCGTTGATCTCGCGGATCCGTGAGTGCAGCAGATCGCGGAACCGCAGCAGGACCGGAAGGTGCGTCCCGCGGTCGCGAAGACCGTCGATCACTTCGAAAAGGGAAACTTCCGCCTGAGCCTCGTCATCCTCCAGGCGGACGGTCACGTGGCCTTGTTTATTAACGCCGAAGAACCCGTGGCCCCAAGTCTCCACGCCGTAGAGCTCGGCGGATTTGTCAGGGGACCAAGCGTTTTCGGATTTGCGCTTGACGGGCTTGGCAGGTGCGGTGGAGGCAGGAGGAGTCATGGAGGGGTGATCTAGGAAATGTGAGGGAGAGAAATCCTCAGAGTGGCGGGGCCTTCCAATTGGGGAACTCGGACTTGAGTTCTTGGCGGTATTTTTCAGCCTCGGCGGCATCGGCTTGTTCCTCAAGAACGCGGATGTATTTCGAAATCGCAAGCGGTTTCAAGTCCTTGTCCTCATGGAATTTAATGACGTTGAGATAGTCCGCACCGGCCGCACCCCATTCTTTGGCGATGAAATTCAGATCGCCGGAGAGAATGCGTAGACCGGCACTGGTACGACCCTGAGGACGCATCGCATCGGCGTCGTCCGCGGCCTTGCGGGCTTCGTCAGTGCGCTTGAGAGTAAGCAAGGCGCGGCCGCGATCCAACAGGCCGTCCGCTTTCCAGCCGGGGTGTTCTTCGACTTCTAAAACATGGTTAGCGGCGGTTAGAGCGCCCTCGCCATCGCCGGTTTCGAGGCGGGCCTTGGCAAGGTAGCGCCAAACTTGCTTGGGCGTCGCACGCGGATCATCGGGTGTGGAACCCAGCGCGTAGTATTTCACGGCTGATGCAAAGTCGCCGCTGTTATACGATTGCTCGCCCGACCAGAACAGCGCCCGCTCCGGAATGTCGGATGAGTATTTCCCGGCGATGGCCAGGTCGATCTCCGCCGCCAGCCTGGGAGCGTCCTGAGAGGTGAAATAATTCAGCGCTAGCAGAATTCCAGCGTGCTGGCTGTAGGCATCGGGGCGCAGGGTCCGGGCTTTTTCGAGGTAGGGGATGGCTTCCCCGGGGGCGTTGGTTTTTACCGCAAGTCCCCAACCGATGTAGTAGTTGGCCTCTGCCTGGAGATTGTCGGTTAGGTTTTTGACATTCTTCAGGAGACCCTGATAGCGGACGATCATGTCCGGGAAATTACTTTCCGAACGTCGCATGCGGGCGGACTCGAGCCATGCGAACGAGGCCAGCTCTTCGGGCGTGCCGGGTGCGGCGGTGAGGCGATCAAAGTCGGTAATCGCCTTGGCCGGTTCGCCGCTTTCGGCGTAGGCCTTGGCGCGCTTGGCCAAGGCGGACGGGATGCGGGCATCCTCAGGATACTTGCTGATGAATTCGCCTAGCGAACGGATCGCGCCCTGCGTGTCGCCCGCTTCTGATAGGCACCAACCGCGCTGATAGAGCAGGCCCGGGCGGTTCTTCTCGCTGACGATGCTGGCGTTGATTTCGCTGTAAACCTTGGCCGCAGCGGCGGTGTCCTTGTTGGCGAACAGAGTCTCAGCCTTCATCATCATCGCGGTATGGATACGGGCATCGTTCGACCGTGACTTGCGATACAGTTGGAGAAACGCATCCACCTGATCCGGCAGATGGCGTCCTTCAATTTCAAAAAAACAAAGCAAGCGGTAATACGACGCGTGAAAGGCCAGATCCGTTTCCGGCCTCACGAGTTTCTCCACCTCGCGGAAAAGCTGGAGCGCTTCGCCGGGTTGCTTCAAGCGCATGTGAGAGCGGGCGGCGATCATCAGGCGGTTCGCTTCCTTGTCGCCATCGGCCTTCATCCCGCTGCGGCGAAAAATCTCGATGACTTCGCGATATTGCTTTTTCGCAAACAGATTGCCCATGAGCGCGGTCTGAGCATCCGGGCGGAAATCTTCCATTCCGGCATTACCCAGCACGAGCTTCAGGTATTTCTCCGCGAGCTCAGTCTGGCCGAGCTTGGTGGCGGTGAGTGAACCGTGGAGGGCGGCCTCACCCCGGATTTTTGCCGGGTAGGGAGCTACGATGACCTCCTCGAATTGGGCGAGCGCTTCCTGCAGTTTCCCGGCCTTCAGGGAAAGATGGCCGAGCGCCACTTTCGATTGCGGGGCAAACAATCCACCTGCGGGATCATCCACGACTTTTCGAAACGCGCCGATGGCCTCGCGGTCGCGGCCGAGCAGGCGGTAGCAATTTCCGGCTAGATAGGTTCCGCGCGCCCGTTCCTCGGGCTTGGCGGCATTCGTGGCGAACCGCTCGAACAACGGTGCGGCAAAGGCATACTCGCCTTTGTTATAATGATCCGCCGCCAGCGTGTAGGCTGCGGCGGCGGCCCACTTGCCATTGACGTAGCGGTTCATCAAACTGCTGAAACAACGCTTGCCGTCGTCAGTCTGGCCGGATTGATAGTAGCTGTTTCCAAGATACCACCAGGCCATTTCGGCATTCGGGTGATTGGGAAACGAGTTCAGGTAATCGTTAAAAATCTGGGCGGCGCGCTGATAGGTGGCCACGCCGCTTTCCCTGTCGGCCGCCGACTTGGCGGCATCGTAAAGATTTTTCCCCCGTAGGAAAAAATCGTTGCCCGCATCCGCATTGAGCGTCGGATTGACGACCTCTGCCTTGGGAACCTGGGCGACCAGCGGAGCGGCGGCGAGGCTGAGGAATGCTAAAACGCGTTTCAAGATGGCTGAAGATTGGTCCGTTTCGAGAAATTTGCCAAGCGAATCACTCGGCGGACGGGACGGGTTGCGGGCGTTGCGTGGCGAAGGAAATATTCCAAATCCCGGCTTTCTGGCACGTGTCGAGGATTTCAACCATGCGCTGATAAGTGACCGAACCGTCGCCGCGCATGCGGACTGGCTGATTCTTATACTGCTTGGCAATGGCAGACAGTTTGTCGTGAAGCTGATCGCGATCCACGGCCAGCCCCTCGACGCGAATCGTGCCGTCGGCAAGGACGTTGATGATGATTTCACCCCGCACGCGCTCGGGTTCCGCGCCTTCCTGAGCGGTCGGGACTGCCACGTTTAGCTCGGTTTCCGATTTGGTGAACTGCCAGCTAATAATGAAAAAGCTCAGCAGCAGCAGCAAAATGTCAATCATGGGAGCCAGTTGGATGGCAATCGCCGGCGGCATGCGGTTCGAGAACTTCATCTCAAGTTCGGTTAGATCCCGTGGAGGTCGGGCCGCTCGCTTTGGAGAGGAGACGAGGCCTGCATCGGATAGTCCTCACGCGCGCGCTGTCCGGCGCTCGCATACGACGAAGCCGGCGGCGCGGATGGTCGCTCGAACTGGCCGTGAAGCAGCGCAATAAAATGGGTCGCGGCCGCTTCGAGTTCCGAAATGTATTTTTGCACCCGGCCTCGAAAAATCGAATAGGCGGCCAGCGCGGGGATGCTAATCGCAAGGCCGCCGGCGGTCGCGATCAAGGCCTTGGAGACGCCTTCCGCCAACCCCATCTGGCGCACTCCGGCGACTTCTCCGGAAGAAATCTCAATGAAGGCTTCGATCATTCCAAAGACCGTGCCAAGCAACCCGACCATCGGGGCGATCGCTCCGATATCGGCAAGATAAGTGATCCTCGAAGTAAGCAGGCCGGCTTGATGGGAACCCTCGGCTTGAGCGACGTCCCGGACGTTCTCAAACGAAGTCCCCGGATTGGAATTGATAAAATCCAAGGTCTTTTGCGTGATTCGGGCCATGCACTCGTTGCGATGATGGCTCAGGGTGATCAAGCCGAGATAGTCGCGTTTGCGGATCATCGACTCGGTGGTGTTCATGAAGCGGTCACTGACGATCGCATTCCGGCGGATCGTGAGCATAAAAAGCAGGATCAGCACCACGGTGATGACGGACATCACGCCGAGCGGATACATCGTAATTCCGCCCTTGGCGAGAATCTCCAGAAAGTTCATTTCCTTGATCGCCGGAACCGAATCCTCAGTCGCAGCGGTGGCAAGAAGGGCGGAAAGGAAAAACCCCGCAGAGGACAAATAGCAGCACTTCATGAAGGTGTGGGAGTCTATCGAGCGATAAAGCGAACGCAAGCCCGGCAACGCGGGAGCAGTTTACGGCCAAAACTTCGGGACCTTTCCCCCGTGCCCACGACTCTCAGCGGCAATTTCAAATACCGGTTTTGTCCCTGGTGCCGCCGCCACCGCCGGTATTGAGGAAGCGGTAGTAAACCTCCAGCATCAAGGTGGCGAGACAGGTCCGATAGGTTTTGCCTTGGCCCTCACCGGCAAAGTCACCGCCCATGCCGGGTTCCTTCCACGAGCCATCCGCATCCTGATTGTTCAGCAATTGGTCACGGACCATGTCATTGTAGGTTTTCCATTCTTCCCCCCCGCGGTAGATCATGGCTTGGGATTCGTAATAATGCGCATAAAGGTCGCTGTCCTCGCTGGTGTAGTCGAACTTCGAATTCTCCATCACATATTTGGCAGCCTTGCGCACTTCATTGCGGTTTCCCCTGCCCCACATCTGGTTGCAAAGCATCCCGACTCCGGTGAGCGTGAAGTAGGTTCTGCCACCTGCGGGGGTCTGTCCGGTGTAACCAAAGCCGCCATGGTCGGCCTGACAGGTAGTAAGGTAGTCGAGGGCCTTGCCGATGCACGATTGCATCCCGGTAAATTTGAGGTTGGTGTGACTGCACGCCTTGAGGGCCTGAATCTGCCAACCGGAAACCGAGACGTCGGTGTGACCGTCCACCTTCACGTACATGTAGGCCCACCCGCCGTTTTTGTTTTGGTTGTCGATGATGAACTGGCCCGCTTGTGCGGTCATTTCATTCAATGATGGGATCTCGATTTTCGCTTCCTTGCAAAACGTGGCGGCTTCTCCCAGGGCGTAGGCGGCGATCGAGTGCTCGTAGCACCATGAGTTCTCCGTAAAGTTAGAAGCCATCTTCCCATTGTTTTTCATGGCAAGATCCACCAGATAGACGATGCCTTTCATGCAGGACTCGCCGAATTCCTCGGATGCGGGCGTCTCGCAGTGGCCGAGGTAGGCAAGCAATGCCAAGCCGGTCATTCCAGCTTTGTTTGTCTCGCCCCATGAGCCGTCCTCTGCCTGAGTAGTCTTGAGCCAGCGGAGGGCTTTCAAGACCGCTTCCTCGCACGCGGGTGTACCGCCGTTTTGGGCGAGGCGCTGCAGACGATCTTCCTTCGAACAGCGCTTGCGCATGGATTCCGGCACCAAACCGAACAACTTGCCCATTCCCGCGCCCATGCCGAGGCCACCACCGGCTCCGGCTCCTTTACCGAAACCGCTGCCCGTCCCGGATCCGCCCAGGCCCCCTGCCATCCCGCCGCCGCTGAGGGAACTCAGCGTGGACATTTCTCCAAAATTATCGCCCTGCTCGGGAATCGCATACGAAGCCACCGCACCCTCGGCGAAGACGCGCTTGACGTTGGTGGTCGGGGTGATCTGCGCCCGTTTTTTCACTGCGACACTTTCGGCCCCGCGCTCGCCACCGCCGCCGCCGGGGGGCATGAAATCCACTTTCTTTTCCGGTGGCTGGATAATCTGAAAAATCCAGAACGCGCCGATGACTAACAAAACGATGTGAAACAGCGCGGCAAACATCAGCGAACCACCGCCGATTTTGGACCAGAAGCCCGGCTTGCGCTCTTTAACTCGGATGAGATTTCCTTCGCTATCGTACAGGTCCATGGTCTCGGAGTTAGTGGGTTGGCGATTAGTCAGGACTACCGGCCTGGAAGGTCACATTGGTGATTTTTGCCCGGCTCAGAGCATCGAGAACATCGACCACTCTTTCGTATCTTGCAAGTTCGTTAGCGTAAATGGTGACAAGAACTTCGGATTTGGAAGCGTCGCTGCTCTCCCGGAGCTGATTCATGTTACTGGCAAATTCAGGCAAGTTCTTCGTCGTTGGCGAGTCGAGCGGATCGTCATTGAGATACACCTGGCCATCGTCCTCGATCCGGACCGCGATTTCATCGGGTAATGGGGTGGAACTCGTGGATTCCACCGTGCCGGGAAGTTTGGTCACATGAGCGTTTTCTACCTGAATGTCGCTGGCCTGCACGATGAAGAAGAGCAGGATGACGAAGACCACGTCGATCATCGGCGCGATCTGGAAGCCGAGGTTCACTTCTGCCGAGGGCTTCCGCCGGTGACTGCGTTTATTTCTCATTGGCGGATCACTTGTTGGAGGAGGCAAAGGCGATATCGCTGATGCCAGCTTCGCCGATCAGATTCATGATCCGCTGGATTTCCCCGGCAGGAACGCTGGCGTCGCCGCGCACCACGACGCGCAGCAATTTGTCGCGCTCCCGGCTGGCCTTGAGCGTGGGAATGACATCCTGCCAGTTGTTGTAGATTTTGTCGTCCATCACGAGCACTCCCTTGTTCGCAGCGGGATCGAAGCGCAGGTTGACCGCCAGTTCGTGCTTTGCCATTTCAGGCTCACGCGCCTTGGCATTCGGCGACACGGGGAGGCGGATATTCTTGTCCACCTTAAGGACCTCGGCGGAGGTGATCATGACGAAAAACACCAGCAGTACCAGCAGCACGTCGATCATCGGCGCGATCTGGAACTCCGGTTCACCCTCTCCTCCTCCTCCACCGCCGGCCATACAATCGGTTTTCTAATGGGTTGTTTGAAAGACCGGTTCAGCCTTCGGGAGCGTTAAGCCAGTTTGGCAGGGCGGCGTAAGTTTCCTCCTGACCGACATCGGCATCCTTGAGGTAGTCGTAAGGCGCGTTGCGGAAGAGATGTTCCGATTCCGCATGGAGCTGATGGACCGCTCCCTGGAGTTTGTTGCGCAGGAAATAGAACGCCATGAACGCCGGGATGGCGACCAGCAACCCTGCGGCGGTGGCCACGAGCACCTCGCCGATGTGGCCGGCAAGCTCGCCCACTCCGCTGGAAAGCCCGCCCGTGCCCAAGCTGCCGAAGGCACCCTTCATGCCGCCTACCGTTCCGAGCAGACCGATCATCGGGGCGCACACCCCGATCACGGAGAGGTAGTTGATGCGGGTCTGCAGGGTGGAACTGACCTTGTCCACGGTGGCGTAAATCGCATCTTCGGTGGCATCCTTGCCGTGGCCGATGGAGCCGAGCCCCGCGCGCACCACTTCCGCGAACGGACTGAAGCTGGCTTTCATCGCCTGATAGGCACCGAGGTAATCGCCGTTGCGAAAGAGCTCCTGCGCGGTGCTCACGTCTTCGGGAGGCGTCATTTTCGGGCGGTTGGTCCGTAGCCAGATGTCGATGATCAGCCAGACCATGGCGATCGAGCAGACAAGCAGGAGGTGCATCACCCAGCCCCCTTCAAAATAGGTGTCCATTAAGGTCTTCTTGGTGACCCCCGCCTTGGCGGGTTCAGCGCCTAAGGCAGTCATAGGGAGAAGAAGGAGGGCCGTGTAAATAGCCTTGGGGGTGATGTTTTTCATGGCGTTGGTGTCGAGGGCTGGAGTGAAAATACGATGCGGGGTTTATTTGGTGCTTTCAAGGCGCTTGTTGGCTTCCACGGCGACCAAGGTGCCGGCGGTATGACGAATGGACGAGTTGAGCAGGGCGATCCGCTCCTCACGGCGTTCGGTTGCGAGTAGAAATGCGGAGGCCTCAAGCTCGGCGACGCCGTTGAGGATGATTCCACCTGAAGGGAAAAGGCAGGGCACTGTCAGATAGGCTTCCAAGGTGTCCATGTCCTGCTTGAGCGTGGCGGCAGCATCGCCGGTGCGCCGGGCGCTTTTGAGCAGATTCGCCCGATAGAAAGATGCGTACGCGCAGACATCGGCCGGCAGATTATCGGTTGTTAGATCACGGAGTGCGAGTTCACGGTCACTCGCTTTCGTTGAATTGGGCAGGAGCAAGGCCTTGCCTAGCGCTACGAAAGGATCGGTCCCCTGCACCGGCGTGGCATCGGAAATTTCCTTTCCGAGTTCGGCGACCTTCGCGGTATTTCCATCCACCGCATAGGCCACGAGTGCGGCGCGGGCGGCTTCGAGCCAATAGGTCCCGGGAAATTTTGCAGTCAGCCGTTGGGCCGTTAGGATGGGTTCCAAGAGTTTCAACGCATCGTCCGGCTTGTTCATTAGCAGAAGAGCGACCGCGGGATTGAGTTCTGCCGGTTTTTCTCCGAACACATGATCCACAGTTTCCATGGCAAAAGTCTGGCCCAGCGGGTAACCGTCCGCCGGAGTCGTGACAACAAGCTGGTCCCCCTGCAGTGCGAGGGCGGAAACTGCGATGGAGCGGCCATTTTGAAAAACGACGCGGGTGGGTTCGGCCGCGCTTGCCGCCGGGATAGTCAGCGCCGCAGTGGTGCAAGCCAGCAGGGCGGAGCGGAATGAATGCGATGTAAACAACATGGGTTTGGAAAATGGGTTACTTGGCCAGTTCGACCGCTTTCTTGGCCCGCGCGGTTTTCGCAAGTTTTGGTTCGTTGGCGAGGAGTTGGATCGTTTGATCCGCAAGTTCCTTGTTACCCATCGCGATCGCGGTCTCGTAGGCCTGCCAGCCAGCCTCGGCGCAGACTTCCGGAGTGCTTTTATAAGCGTTATAGACCCGGTTATAAGTTCCCCAAGCCTTCTTGTACAATTCCAGCCTGGCTTCGACACCAGTGGCTTTTTCGGCTTGTTTTCGATAGATGTTGCCCAAGAGAATCAGCGCTTTTCCGGCTGATTCACCGCGGAAGGTCTTGTCACCCGCAGTTTCCAAAGCGATTTTCTCGGCGGCTTCGAGCTGACCGAGCGCAATCATCGCCTCCATTTTTCCAAGCGTGGTTTCCTTGAAGCGGGACATTCCGGGATTGCTGTCCAAGGCGGTTTCGAAAATCTTCAGCGCCTCTTCCGGCTGTTTGCGGGCGAGGGCGAC